>NZ_JBMKHP010000005.1:0-324136 GCF_049238705.1 Enterobacter cloacae complex sp. IR5403
GTTCACTCGTTGAGACTTGGTATTCATTTAGTGTCCGAAGACATTAAGAATCCATGTCACTTTGAGTGCCCACACAGATTGTCTGATAAATTGTTAAAGAGCAGTGCCGCTTCGTTTTCGCTGCGGCGCGGGGTGTGCATATTACGCTTTCCCGCTTCAGAGTCAAGCGTTTATTTTGCTTTTCTCTGCTGACCCGGCGGCTTGCGTGCCGTTGTTCCGTGTCAGTGGAGGCGCATTATAGGGAGTTCTTCTGAAGTGACAAGAGGAAATTTAAAAAAAGTTTCTGACCGTGTTTTTTTTCACCAAAAGCGATGAGATCCAGCTACAAATTGTTCTATTTGATGTATCTGCAACCACAATCACACCTGAGATGGCATAATTAGCCGCATCAATATCTAAGGAATAAAAGCGATGCCATTAAGCGCACAACAGCTGGCAGCTCAAAAAAACCTGTCCTATGTGCTGGCAGAGAAACTGGCGCAGCTGATCTTAGCGGGTAAATATGCTCCAGGTAGCATCCTGCCCAGCGAGATGGAGCTGGGAGATCAGTTTGGCGTTAGCCGTACCGCCGTTCGCGAAGCGGTAAAAACATTAACGGCGAAAGGGATGGTGCTTCCACGCCCGCGCATTGGCACCCGCGTTATGCCTCAGGGAAACTGGAACTTTCTCGATCAGGAGTTGCTCACCTGGTGGATGACCGAAGATAACTTTAATCAGGTCGTCGATCACTTTCTGGTTATGCGCAGCAGTCTTGAGCCTCAGGCCTGCCTGCTTGCCGCCACGCTCGGCACAGCAGAGCAAAAAGCGCAGCTCAATACTTTGATGGAAGAGATGGTGGATTTGAAAAAGCACTTTAACCGCGAGCGCTGGATAGCGGTCGATATGGCCTGGCATGAACATATCTATAATATGAGCGGAAATCCTTTCCTGACCTCCTTTGCTTCTTTATTCCATTCTGTGTACCACACTTACTTTACCTCTATCACACAGGATGAGGTGGTGAAGCTGGATCTGCATCAGGCGATAGTCGATGCCATTCAGGAGAGCGACGGGCAGCGAGCCCTGAGTGCGTGCCAGGCGTTGCTGGCCGCGCCAACCCACCAGCAGGTAAATAAATGACAGAGAAAAAAGCACGCAGTATGGCCGGACTGCCGTGGATTGCAGCCATGGCGTTCTTTATGCAGGCACTGGATGCCACTATCCTCAATACCGCCCTTCCCGCCATCGCCCAAAGCCTTAACCGCTCCCCGCTGGCGATGCAATCCGCCATCATCAGTTATACCCTGACGGTGGCGATGCTTATTCCGGTCAGCGGCTGGCTGGCCGATCGTTTCGGCACACGCAAAGTGTTCATGCTGGCGGTGACGCTGTTCACGCTCGGTTCTCTGGCTTGCGCCCTCTCCACCTCTCTGACGGAACTGGTTATCTTCCGCGTTCTACAGGGGATAGGCGGCGCGATGATGATGCCCGTCGCACGTCTGGGGTTATTACGCGCCTATCCGCGCAGCGAACTGCTTCCGGTGCTCAACTTTGTGACTATGCCGGGGCTGGTCGGTCCGATACTTGGCCCGGTTCTCGGCGGCGTACTGGTGACCTGGGCAAGCTGGCACTGGATCTTCCTGATTAATATTCCGATTGGTGTGGCAGGGCTGATTTATGCCCGCAAATATATGCCGAACTTCACCACGCCAAGACGCAGCTTCGATATGGGCGGCTTCTTCCTGTTTGGCCTGAGCCTGGTCCTGTTCTCCAGCGGGATGGAGCTGTTTGGCGAGAAAATCGTAGCGACGTGGCTGGCGCTGGCCGTCATCCTCAGCGGTATTCTGCTGTTCCTTCTATATATACGTCATGCGCGTCGCCATCCGACACCGCTTATCTCTTTATCTCTGTTTAACACCCGAACGTTCTCCGTCGGGATCGCGGGCAATATTGCTTCGCGTCTGGGCACGGGCTGCGTACCGTTCCTGATGCCGCTGATGCTCCAGGTCGGTTTCGGCTATCCGGCCCTGATTGCTGGCTGCATGATGGCGCCCACAGCGATGGGCTCCATTCTGGCAAAATCGACGGTCACGCAGGTGCTGCGCTGGTTTGGCTATCGTAAGACGCTGGTTGGCGTGACGATCTTTATCGGATTGATGATTGCGCAGTTCTCCCTGCAATCTGCGGCGTTACCAATCTGGATGCTGATCCTGCCGCTGTTTGTGCTGGGTATGGCCATGTCGACGCAGTTTACGTCGATGAACACCATCACCCTTGCGGATCTCACCGACGAGAACGCCAGCAGCGGCAACAGCGTACTGGCGGTCACTCAACAGCTGTCGATCAGCCTCGGGGTTGCCGTGAGCGCGGCGGTACTGCGGTTTTATGAAGGGTTTGACGGTACGAATACCGTTGAGCAGTTCCACTATACCTTTATCACTATGGGCGCACTTACCGTGGTATCGGCGGTGGTCTTTATGTTGTTAAAACCAAAAGACGGCCGGAACCTGATTAAAGAGCGTCACAAAGAGAAGGCTAAACCGAACCGCGTTCCATCAGAACAGGAGTAAGCTGCAAACGTTGCTGTTGCAGCGTGGGCTGGGCCATGCGGTGGATCAACACATCGATGGCCAGCTCGCCCAGTTCATCTTTCGGCTGATGGATGGTGGTCAGCGGCGGCGTCATGTAGCGCGCCAGTTCGATATCATCGTAACCGACGATCGCCATGTCGTCCGGAACACGTAATCCCGCCTGATACAGCGCCTGATAAGCTCCGAATGCCATCGCATCGTTACCGATAAACACCGCCTGCGGACGCGGCTCTTGCGCCAGCAGTTTCTGCATTGCTTCAAATCCACCGTTAAATTCGAAATCGCCGGTGATGCGATAGCCATCAGGAATGGCAAGCCCCGCCCGTGCCATGGCCGAAAGATAGCCTTCCAGACGCAGGCGCGCCGGGGTTTTATCCAGCGGGCCGGTAATACAGGCAATGCGGGTATGACCTTTATCGATCAGATGCTGAGTCGCCATATCGCCGCCCAGCAGCGAGTTATCCTGGATCAGATCGCTGGTGCCGTCGAACGGCGCCCAGTCCATCATCACCGTGGGAATAGAAGGGTAGCGCTGGATGATCTCTTTCGAGGGTTGATGCGTTTCGGTACAGAGCAGCAGCAGCCCGTCGACGCGTTTTTGCATCAGCGTCTCCAGGTTTCGGTTCATGCGCTGCTCATCACCTTCGGTATTACATAGCACCAGGCTGTAGCCGCGTTCGAAACAGCTGCGCTCCACGCCGCGCACCAGTTCAGAATAAAAAGGGTTGGTACTGGCCGTGATCAGCATGCCGATGGTGCGCGTCTGGTTGAGCTTCAGGCTGCGGGCCAGCGCAGACGGCGCATAGTTGAGTTCTTTAATTGCAGCGTCAACTTTCTCCCGAATCGCCTCGCTGACGAAGCGATCGTTATTGATTACGTGGGAAACAGTCGAGGTAGAAACGCCCGCCATACGGGCGACATCTTTCATTGTGGCCAAGCGTTACCCCTGCTGACTTAAGAATTCATCAATCTCTTTACGCCATGGAACAGAAGGCTGAGCGCCTTTACGCGTCACCGCAATCGCAGCGGCGGCATGCGCGAAGCGGATCGCGTCATCCATTGCTTTTCCTTCCAGCAGCGCCGTTACCAGCGCACCGTTGAAGGTGTCTCCTGCGGCGATGGTATCAATGGCTTTGACCTTAAAGCCCGGTACGCGACGGCCTTCGCCATTGACGCTAGTCCACACCCCACGGCTGCCGAGGGTGATGATCACGGTGCCGATGCCTTTATCATGCAGCGCAAGCGCGGCACGCGCTGCATCGTCATCATTTTCGACACGGATACCCGTCAGCTTTTCCGCTTCGGTTTCGTTCGGGGTGATGATATCCACCAGCGCCAGCAGCTCGTCTGATAATACACGGGCAGGCGCAGGGTTAAGTACGACAGACGTATGATTTTCATGCGCAATTTTCGCGGCGGCCAGCACGCTTTCAACCGGTGACTCCAGCTGCATCAGCAGGGCTTCCGCTCCGGCGATGATTCCACGCTGCGCTTCGACGCATTCAGTCGTTAACGCGGCATTAGCCCCCGCATGAATACCGATGACATTCTCACCTTCCGCATTGACGAAAATCAGCGCCACGCCGGTAGATTCTCCTGCAACCACGCTGACGGGTGCAATGTCGATGTTGTCACTTGCCAGCTGTTTGCGTACGCGCTCGCCGGTATCGTCATCACCCGTACAGGCGATAAACGCGATATTCGCCCCGCTGCGTCCGGCGGCAACCGCCTGGTTTGCGCCCTTACCGCCGAACGCCACCTGATACTGATTGCCAGTGACGGTTTCGCCCGGAGTGGGGAACGTTTCAAGGTTAAGAATGTGATCGGCATTGATACTGCCAAGGACGACGAGGTTGCCTGCGGTTTTCATGTATTGAGGTGTCCATCTGAGAGCGCCACCGGTATTACCCGGTGGCGTATGCCACACTTTTCTTTTATTTGGTGTCCCTCAGGCAGCCAGCGACTGCCTGAATCGCCTTTACTGCTTAATGACCAGTTTCAGGTCAACAGGATATTTGGCCTGAACTTTTTCGCCCTTCAGCACTTTATCGGCAGTTTGCACGCCAGTCGCGCCAATCTGCTCAGGCAGCTGAGCGATGGTCGCAGCCAGTTTGCCATCATTTACTGCTTTTTCACCATCCGGCGTGCCGTCAAATCCGACAACCATCACATCTGATTTACCCGCAGTCTGGAGCGCACGCAGCGCACCGAGCGCCATTTCGTCGTTCTGTGCGAATACCGCCTGCACATCAGGATGCGCGGTCAGCAGGTTCTGCATGACGTTCAGGCCCTTTGTACGGTCAAAGTCTGCCGGCTGGCTCGCCAGCACGTTGAATTTGTGCGCCGCTACAGCCTGCTGGAAGCCTTCACCACGTTCACGGGCTGCGGAAGTCCCGGCGATACCCTGCAACTCGATCACTTTCGCGCCTTCACCTGCTTTCTTCGCGATGTAGTCACCGGCGATTTTACCACCCAGGACGTTATCAGACGCAATGTGGCTGACCACATCCCCTTTCGTTGCCTGACGGTCCAGGGTGATGACCGGGATCTTCGCCTGGTTTGCCATCTTCACGGCGTTACCGACCGCGTCGGAATCGGTTGGGTTGATCAGCAGGATTTTGGTACCACGAACGGTTAAGTCCTGAACGTTAGCCAGCTCTTTCGCCGGGTTGTTCTGAGAATCCAGCACCACCAGGTTGTAGCCCAGTTTATCGGCTTCTTTCTGCGCGCCATCCTTCAGGGAGACGAAGAAAGGGTTGTTCAGGGTAGAGACAACCAGCGCGATGGTGTCCTTCGCCATGGCGTTAGCACTTACGGTTGCGCTCAGCGCGACAGCAGAAACCAGGGTAGCCAGTTTTTTCATGTTCATATCTAAGATGTCCTGTAGTGTCGTCAGTTACTGTTTTTTGTTGTCTACCAGTACCGCCAGCAAAATCACCACTGCCTTAACGATCATCTGGTAATAGGAGGAAACACCTAACAAATTCAAACCATTATTCAGGAAACCGAGGATCAGTGCGCCGATCAATGTCCCAACAATGCGACCTTTACCGCCCGCAAGACTCGTACCGCCCAGAACCACTGCCGCGATGGCATCCAGCTCATAGCCCGTACCCGCCGTTGGCTGTGCGGAAGAGAGGCGCGCCACTTCGATGATGCCCGCCAGCGACGCCAGCAGGCCGCACAGGGAGTAAACGATAATTTTGACTTTATTAACGCTGATACCGGACAGGCGCGTTGCCGCTTCGTTACCGCCCAGCGCATAGATATAACGACCCAGACGGGTATGGTGCAGCATGTACCACGCCGCCAGGAAAACGATAGCCATGATCCAGACCGGGGTCGGGACACCCAGCGGGCGTCCGATACCGAACCAGCCAAACAGATCGGCGTTATCGGTAAAGCCGGTATTAATCGGGCTGCCGTTGGTGTACACCATGGTCACACCGCGCAGCAGCAGCATCATCACCAGCGTGGCGATGAACGCCTGAACGCGACCTTTCGCCACAATCACGCCGGTTACGGCGCCAATTGCCGCACCTGCCGCCAGCGCAGCGGCAACGGCCACCAGCGCGTTGACCTCAATACCAACAATCGACGCGGCGATCGCGCCGGTGAGGGCCAGCAGGGAACCGACGGACAGATCGATACCCGAGGTCAAAATCACCAGCGTCATCCCCACCGCCATAATGGCGTTGACGGAGGTCTGCTGAAGAATGTTGAACAGGTTATTGACGGTAAAAAAGTTCGGGCTCATGGTCGACACAATCGCGATCAGCACCAGCAGGGCAATCAGCGATTTTTGTTCCATCAGCCATGCCTTTGTGAAATAGCGGCGACCAGAAACAGCCTGGGTAGTCATCTTCTTACTCCTGATTCACGCGATTAAGCTTGCCCACAGCGGCAGCCATCAGAACTTCCTGGGTGGCCTGCTCGCGAGTGAATTCACCGCCGAGATGCCCTTCATGCATGACGATAATGCGATCGCTCATGCCTAATACTTCTGGCATCTCGGAAGAGACCAGAATGATGCTCAGACCGTCGGCCTTGAACTGGTTAATCAGCTGATAGATCTCTTTCTTCGCGCCCACGTCCACGCCGCGGGTAGGCTCATCGAGGATCAGCACTTTCGGGCGCGTCATCAGCCCGCGGGCAATCGCCACTTTCTGCTGATTCCCGCCGGACAACAGGCCAATCGCCTGCTCCATCGATGGGGTTTTAACGTTAAAGAGACGGATAAAATCGCTGACCGCCTGCTGCTCATCTTTGTGTTTCAGGCTGCCGCCGCTGCGGCTGAAATAGCCTAGCGCCGTCAGGGACATGTTCTCTTTCACCGACATGCCCAGCACTAAGCCGTCGCGCTTACGGTCTTCGGAAATATAGACAATGCCGTTCGCCAGGCCATCCTGAGGCGAGCGGGTGACCACCTCATGGCCGTCAAGGGTAACGTAGCCGCTGGTGCGCGGCAGTGCGCCATAGAGCACTTTCATCAGTTCGGTACGCCCCGCGCCCATCAGGCCCGCGACGCCAAGGATCTCGCCCTTGCGCAGAGTAAAGGAGACGTCATTCACGCCCGGCCCGCAGAGGTTATCCACCTTCAGGCGGATCTCTCCCGGCGCTTTCTCCAGATGCGGATACTGATCTTCGAGCTTACGTCCCACCATCATTTCAATCAGGGTATCTTCGGTCAGGGTTGCCACTTCGCGCTCGGCAATAAACTGCCCGTCGCGAAAGACGGTGACGTCGTCGCAGATCTCGAAGATCTCTTTCATGCGGTGTGAGATATAGACAATGCCGCGGCCCTGGGATTTCAGCTCACGGATCACGCGGAACAGGGATTCGGTTTCGGTATCGGTCAGGGCGTCGGTCGGTTCATCCATAATGATGACCTTCGACTCGAAGCTCAGCACCTTCGCGATTTCCACCATCTGCTGATCGCCGATGGAAAGGTCGCCCACCAGTCGGTCGCTCTTAAAGCGCAGATTCAGCTTCGCCAGCAGTTTGTCCGCTTCGGCATACATGGTTTTCCAGTCGATTTTTCCAAACCGGTTCACGAACTCACGGCCGAGGAAGATGTTCTCCGCAATGGTGAGCTGCGGGATCAGGTTCAGCTCCTGGTGGATGATGCCGATGCCCGCTTCCTGAGAGGATTTCGGGCCGTTGAAGGTGGTCTCTTTACCCAGCCACAGCAGCGAACCGGCATCGCGTTGGTAGATACCGGTCAGCACTTTCATCATGGTGGATTTGCCCGCGCCGTTTTCGCCCACCAGCGCCATGACGCGCCCGGAATAGACGTTCAGCGCCGCGCCGGAGAGGGCTTTTACGCCCGGGAACGACTTATCGATCCCTTTGAGTTGCAGTAATGCGTCCATGATGGCCTCAGAAGGTGACGCCAGCACAGAGAATGATATTCGCATACGGGGAACACTCCCCGCTGCGAATCACCGCCTGACTGTCTGCGGTTTGTTGTTTGAACTGCTCGTGCGTTGTGTAACGAATTTCTATGGTGTTTCCCTGGTGCTGTTGCAGTTGCTCAATATGGCTGAGCAACGTTTCGTGGAGTTGCGGATTATGTTGTTTGATTTCCGCCGCGAGAATGGCCGCCTCAACCTGCATCTCCGCGGTGACCACTTCCAGTACCTGCATGAACGAGGGTACGCCCTGCGTTAACGCCATATCGATACGGGTTGTGCTGCGCGGAACCGGTAAGCCTGCATCGCAAACCACCAGCGTATCGGTATGCCCAAGACGGGAGATCACCGATGAGATTTCTGAGTTGAGTACTGTGCCTTTCTTCATTTTTTGCTCCACTAGCGAAACGTTTCGCTAAAAACAGTGTAGCCGCAGAAGTGTTCAGAAAACCATCATGACGTAACGGATTTGTGATCAACGTCGAAACGTTTCGCTAAGTGAAATGCAATAGAGGAAAATTGCCCGGCGGCGCTACGCTTGCGCGGGCCTACGGGTCTGGTAGGCCGGGTAAGCGCAGCGCCACCCGGCATATTCAGAAGGGTTAAATCTCGACCTGCGTCCCCAGCTCAATCACGCGGTTAGGCGGGATCTCAAACTGGTCAGGCGCACGCAGGGCGTTACGTTGCAGAATGAGATACAGCTTGCCGCGCAGGCGCAGATACCATGGGCGCTTGCCGATGATCAGCGACTCGTGGGACATAAAGAACGACGTCTCCATCATGCGGCAACTCAGGCCTTCCAGACCGCAGCGGTGGAACACCTCTTCCACGTTCGGCGTTTCGCGCCAGCCGTAGCTTGCCACCACGCGCCAGAAGGTTGGCGATAGCTGTTCAATCTGTACGCGACGGACGTTGTGAACGTACGGCGCATCTTCGGTACGCAGCGTCAGCAGGATCACGCGCTCGTGCAGCACTTTGTTGTGCTTGAGGTTATGCATCAGCGCAAACGGGATCACGTTCAGCGCGCGAGACATATACACCGCTGTGCCCGGCACGCGCACCGGTGGGGATTTCTCCAGCGAGGCGATCATCGCCTCCAGAGAGTTACCGTGCTCGTGCATACGACGCAGCAGGCGGAAACGTTCGCTCTTCCACGTCGTCATCACAATAAACATCACCAGACCCAGCGTCAGCGGCAGCCAGCCGCCGGAGACAATCTTGTCGAGGTTCGCAGAAAACAGCGGCACGTCGATGCAGAGGAAGCCAACCAGGATCAGCCCCACGAGGAACTTATTCCAGTGCCAGTTACGGTACGCCACGGTAGTGGAGAGAATAGAGGTCAACACCATCGTTCCGGTTACCGCGATACCGTACGCCGCCGCCAGATTACTGGAGTGCTCAAAGCTGACGATAACAATCACCACCGCGAAATAGAGCAGCCAGTTGACGAAGGGAATGTAGATCTGGCCAGACTCCATCTCCGAGGTATGGATAATGCGCATTGGGGAGAGATAACCCAAACGCACGGCCTGACGCGTCAGGGAGAATACGCCGGAAATGACAGCCTGAGAGGCAATGACCGTCGCCAGCGTCGCCAGGATCAGCATCGGAACCAGCGCCCAGTCCGGCGCCAGCAGGAAGAACGGGTTTTTAATCGCTTCAGGGTGTGCAAGCAGCAGCGCGCCCTGACCGAAGTAATTCAGCACCAACGAAGGCAAGACCACGCTAAACCAGGCGACGCGAATAGGGAGTTTCCCGAAGTGGCCCATATCCGCATACAGCGCTTCAACACCGGTAATGGACAGCACCACCGCGCCCAGCGCCACAAACGACACCACTTTATATTCAAGGAAGAAATGCACCGCCCACATTGGGTTCAGCGCGTGCAGGACATCCGGGTTGGCGATAATACTGCGTAAGCCCAGCGCCGCCAGGATCAGGAACCAGGCCAGCATAATAGGCGCGAACAGCTTACCCACCAGCCCGGTACCGTGTTTTTGTATGGCAAACAGCAACGTCAGCACGATAATAGCGAGTGGCACCACCCACGTATCAAGCTGTGGCGCGACAATCTCCAGCCCCTCTATGGCCGACATTACAGAAATCGCCGGCGTAATCACGACTTCTCCATAGAAGAAGCTGCCGCCAATCAGGCCGATGATGACCAGCACGGAGGTCATTCTTGCAGACGTATTGCGCCCGGCAAGGGACATCAGGGTCAGAATACCGCCCTCGCCCGCGTTATCAGCCCGCATTACGAAAGAGAGATACTTAAGGGAGACCACCAGGATCAGCAGCCAGAAGATGAGCGAGAGGAAACCAAATACGGCGTCACGCTCTACACCAAAACCAAACTGACCGGACAGACATTCACGAAGCGTATAAAGCGGGCTGGTGCCGATATCACCGTAGACAACCCCGATCGCCGCAAGCGTTACAGCGGGTAATGATTGCTTATTATCAGTGCTCATAGACTAGTCTTTTCGTTTGAATAACAAATGTGTGCTTAGTCCCTTGGCCCACAAAAAGCGCACAGTATGCACGATTCAATGCAAAATCGTACCCCTAAATGCAGCCGCATTAATGTAGCGCAAAGAAAATAGCGCCGCACTTCAGCCTATTACCAGGCCAGACCGAAACGTCTATACTCGCTTCAATTAGCCGCCACGACGGCGAAAGGATGCAAAACTATTATGGCTCACTCACATTTATTAGCAGAAAGAATTTCCCGCCTCAGCAGTGCGCTGGAGAAAGGCCTTTACGAGCGTAGCCACGCCATTCGCCTCTGTTTACTGGCGGCGCTGAGCGGGGAAAGCGTGTTTCTGCTGGGCCCGCCGGGCATTGCCAAAAGTCTGATTGCACGCCGCCTCAAATTCGCTTTCCAGAACGCGCGCGCATTCGAGTATTTGATGACGCGCTTCTCCACGCCGGAAGAAGTTTTCGGCCCACTCTCCATTCAGGCGCTAAAAGATGAGGGACGCTATGAACGTCTGACGGCGGGCTATCTCCCGGAAGCGGAAATCGTCTTTCTTGATGAGATCTGGAAAGCCGGCCCCGCCATTCTGAATACCCTGCTGACGGCAATTAACGAACGTCGATTCCGTAACGGCGCCAGCGAAGAGAAGATCCCCATGCGCCTGCTGGTGGCCGCGTCAAACGAACTGCCCGAAGCCGACAGCAGCCTGGAAGCGCTGTATGACCGTATGTTGATCCGCCTGTGGCTGGATAAAGTCCAGGATAAATCAAACTTCCGTTCTATGCTGGTGAGCCAGCAGGATGAAAACGAAAACCCGGTGGCAGCGTCATTGCAGGTCACGGACGAGGAATACCACCAGTGGCAGGAGGAGATCGGCAAGATAAAACTGCCCGATCCCGTTTTTGAGCTGATCTTCATGCTGCGCCAGCAGCTTGATTTACTGCCCTCCGCGCCGTACGTCTCCGATCGTCGCTGGAAAAAAGCCATTCGCCTGCTCCAGGCAAGCGCGCTGTTTAGCGGCCGCGATGCTGTCGCCCCAATCGATCTGATCCTGCTGAAAGACTGCCTGTGGCACGACGCAGAAGGGATGAATCTGATGCAACAGCAGCTGGACGTTTTGATGACCGGACACGCGTGGGGTCAGCAGTCGATGCTCAATCAGCTGGGCGCGATTGCCCAACGTCGCCTTCAGCTTCAGCAGCAGCAAAGTGACAAAACCGCGCTGAAGGTGAACCGTCTTGGCGGGATGTTTGCCCGTAAACCGCACTACGAACTGCCCGCCGGGCTGACTGACGCCTCGCTCACGCTTCTTCTTCAGCAGCCGCTGAAGCTGCATGATATGCAGGTTGTGCACGTGACGATCGAACGCGTTGCGCTGGCTCAGTGGCTGGATAAAGGCGGTGAGATCCGCGGTAAACTCAACGGTATCGGCTTTGCACAGCCGCTGTCGATGGAAGTCGACAGCAGCCAGCACCTTGTGATCCGCGACGTCAGCCTTCAGGGATCGCGCCTGGCGCTGCCGGGCACGACCTCCGATACTGTTCCGGAGGAGATCAAACAGCAGCTCGACGCGCTGGATAACGAATGGCATCAGCAGCACACGCGCTTCAGCGAGCAGCAGAAATGCCTCTTTATCCATAGCGACTGGTTAGGTCGCATTGAAGCCAGCTTGCAGGATGTCAGCGCGCAGATCAAACAGGCGCGTCAATGCTAACGCTGGACACGCTTAACGTCATGCTGGCGGTTAGCGAGGAAGGGTTGATCGAAGAGGTCGTCATTACCCTGCTCGCTTCACCGCAGCTGGCGGCCTTCTTTGAAAAATTCCCGAAGCTCCGAAAGGCAATGACGGACGATCTTCCCCGCTGGCGCGATAACCTGCGCCAGCGGTTTAAGGAGACGGAAGTCCCGCCGGAACTGACAGAGGAAGTGGCTGGTTACCAGCAGTGCCAGCGGCTTTCAACGCCGCAGTTTATTGCCCGGCTACAGCAAACCCTGACGCTGCTTAATAACGTTCACTCCCCATTTGCCAGCCAGGCCAGAGCGCTGGTCACGGATAACCCCAGCTTTACTCCCGCCCTGCATACGCTGTTTTTACAGCGCTGGCGACTGAGCCTTGTGGTCCAGGCCACGGCCCTTAATCAGCAGTTGCTGGACGAAGAGCGCGAACAGTTGCTCAGTGAGGTCCAGGAGCGAATGACCCTGAGCGGCCAGTTAGAACAGGTGCTGGTGGAGAATGAAAACGCCGCCGGCCGACTCTGGGATATGAGTGCCGGCCAGTTAAAGCGGGGCGATTATCAGCTGATCGTGAAGTACGGCGATTTTCTGGCACAACAGCCGGAGCTGATGAAGCTCGCAGAACAGCTCGGCCGCTCCCGGGAGGCCCGGTCGGTCCCAAAGAAAGATGCGCCAATGGAGACCTTCCGTACGCTGGTACGCGAACCCTCCACCGTACCGGAGCAGGTGGACGGGCTACAGCAAAGCGATGACATCCTGCGCCTGCTGCCTACGGAACTCAGCACGCTGGGCATGACCGAACTGGAGTATGAGTTTTATCGTCGGCTGGTGGAAAAACAGCTCATTACCTATCGACTGCATGGCGAAGCCTGGCGCGAGAAGATCAGCCAGCGTCCAGTGGTGCACCAGGATTTTGATGAGCAACCGCGCGGCCCATTCATTGTTTGCGTCGATACGTCTGGATCGATGGGGGGCTTTAATGAACAGTGTGCAAAAGCGTTCTGCCTGGCCCTGATGCGCGTGGCGCTCGCCGATCGTCGTCGCTGCTACATCATGTTATTTTCCAGCGAAGTGGTAGGGTATGAACTGACCAGCCCACAGGGGCTGGAGCAGGCGATCCGCTTTTTAAGCCAGCGCTTTCGCGGCGGCACCGATCTGGCCAGCTGTTTTCGCAGCATCATTGAGCGCATGCAGGGCGGAGACTGGTACGACGCGGATGCGGTGGTGATTTCCGATTTTATTGCCCAGCGGCTGCCGGACGATGTCGTGAATAAAGTGAAGGAGATGCAGCGCGTGCACCAGCACCGTTTCCATGCCGTGGCGATGTCTGCACATGGAAAACCCGGCATCATGCGCATCTTCGATCATATCTGGCGCTTTGATACCGGGTTGCGTAGCCGCCTGCTCAGACGCTGGCGACGTTAATTAAAGAAGAGAACCGACGCTCTCACGTACCTGCTGCGGCCAGACCCCACACTGTACCTGACCAATGTGAGACAGTTGCAGCAGCAGCATGGTCAGACGAGACTGGCCAATCCCACCGCCGATGGTCTGCGGCATTTCACCGCGCAGCAGCGCCTGGTGCCACTCCAGTTGCAGACGATCTTCATCACCGGTCACGGCCAGCTGACGCTTCAGTGCTTCAGCATCCACGCGGATCCCCATCGAAGAGAGTTCAAACGCATCTTCCAGAACCGGGTTCCAGACCAGAATATCGCCGTTCAGACCGGCATATTCGCTTTCGCCCACGGTGCTCCAGTCATCGTAATCCGGCGCCCGGACGTCGTGACGTTTACCATCAGACAATTTCCCGCCAATGCCGATCAGGAATACCGCACCCAGCTCTTTGGCGATCGCCCGCTCGCGGCCTTTGGCATCCAGATCCGGGAAACGGTTCAGCAATTCCTGACTGTGAACAAAGTGGATCGTTTCCGGCAGGAACGGTGCCAGACCAAACTCTTTGCTCACGGCCGCTTCGGTTGCTTTGATCCCGGCGTAGATCGCCTCAACGGTGGATTTCAGCGTACCGACGTGACGCTCGCCATCTCCCATTACGCGCTCCCAGTCCCACTGGTCAACGTAGACAGAGTGAATCGGGGAAAGGCGGTCTTCATCGGGGCGAAGGGCTTTCATGTGCGTGTAAAGCCCTTCGCCCGCGCTGAAGTCGTGTTGTCCCAGGGTTTGACGCTTCCACTTCGCCAGGGAATGAACCACTTCGAACTGGGCGTCTGGCAGTGTTTTCACTTTTACCTGTACCGCTTTTTCGCAACCAGACAAGTTATCCTGCGTCCCGTCCCCCACGCGGCTCAGAATCGGCGCCTGAACTTCAATAAGGCCAAGCTTCTCTTCCAGCTGGCGGGAAAAATGGGATTTTACGAAACTGATCTGGCGTTGTTTTGCGATGTAAGCGGTTTTCATTATTTATACTCCTGCGTCCTGTTGATACTGATTAAGCAACAGAACAGGCGCTTAATTCAATAACACATCAACAAAAAGCCGCCTTCACTTTTGATTCGTTAAAATAAGACGCTAGAATAGAAGGAATCATTAATCTTCATAAGAAAAACCTATGGAAAATTATCAGATCGACAATCTGGACCGCGGCATTCTGGAAGCGCTAATGGCCAACGCACGCACCGCGTATGCTGAACTGGCGAAACAATTTGGCGTCAGCCCGGGGACCATTCACGTTCGCGTCGAGAAAATGAAGCAGGCCGGGATCATCACCGGCGCACGTATAGATGTCAGCCCGAAGCAACTTGGCTACGACGTCTGCTGCTTCATTGGCATTATTCTGAAAAGCGCCAAAGATTACCCCTCCGCGCTGGAGAAACTGAACGCGCTGGATGAAGTCACCGAGGCGTACTACACCACCGGGCACTACAGCATCTTTATAAAGGTCATGTGCCGATCCATCGACGCCCTCCAGCAGGTACTTATCAACAAGATCCAAACAATCGATGAAATTCAGTCCACTGAAACCCTGATCTCCCTGCAAAACCCGATCATGCGTACTATCCGCCCGTGATCGGGCAATTTCATTCCCACATTTTCCACAGGTAGATCCCAGCTCGTTCACAGCGTACAATGGCCGCCTCTTTATCTGAGCGAGCGATCAATGGCGGACATTACTCTTATCAGCGGCAGCACCCTGGGCGGTGCGGAATATGTAGCGGAACATCTGGCTGAGAAGCTGGAAGACGCGGGCTTTTCTACACAAACGCTGCACGGACCGCTGTTGGAAGATCTCCCGACTGACGGGGTCTGGCTGCTGATCACCTCCACGCACGGCGCGGGCGATCTGCCGGATAACCTGCAACCTTTATATGACGAACTGCTGGAACAGCAGCCCGACCTGTCAAACGTCCGGTTTGGCGCTGTGGGGATCGGCAGCCGTGAATATGACACTTTCTGTGGCGCCATAGAGAAAGTAGAAGCTGCGGTGACCGCCTGCGGAGCAAAACAGCTGGGTGAAACGCTGAAGATCAACATCCTCGATCATGACATTCCCGAAGATCCAGCCGAGATCTGGCTCGCGGAATGGAAAAATTTACTCAAAAACGATTAAAGATTGTGCGATCAGATGTGGATAACTCTGGTTAAAAGCTCGTATTAAGCCGTAGTTATCCAAAGAACAACGTTGGTTTAGTTTTTGACCTGTGCATAAAGTGGCGATCTGATCCCAGCTTATACGGTCCAGGATCACCGATCATTCACAGCAAACGATCCTTCCTAACTGCATGATCTTATTTATGGGATCGGACTTATCCACAAAGGTCTGCGATCCTAATAAGAGATCACAATAGAACAGATCTCTAAATAAAAAGATCTTCTTTTTAATAGCCCAGGATCCCAATGCTTTCTCGAAAGACTAAAGTTGAGTAGAATCCACGGCCCGGGCTTCAATCCATTTTCATACCGCTTTACGCGAGGCAGACCACCATGTTTTATCAGGATCCTTTTGACGTCATCATCATTGGCGGGGGTCACGCAGGCACTGAGGCCGCAATGGCCGCAGCGCGAATGGGTCAGCAGACCCTGCTTTTGACACACAATATCGACACGCTGGGACAAATGTCCTGTAATCCGGCGATTGGCGGCATTGGGAAAGGACACCTGGTAAAAGAAGTGGATGCACTTGGCGGCCTGATGGCGAAAGCGATCGATCATGCAGGCATCCAGTTTAGGATACTAAACGCGAGTAAAGGTCCGGCTGTTCGCGCCACCCGTGCACAGGCAGACCGCGTGCTTTACCGTCAGGCTGTGCGCACCGCGCTGGAAAACCAACCGAACCTGATGATCTTCCAGCAGGCGGTAGAAGATCTTATCGTGGAGAACGATCGTGTTGTTGGCGCCGTGACCCAGATGGGTCTTAAGTTCCGCGCAAAAGCGGTGGTGCTGACGGTCGGGACATTCCTGGACGGTAAAATCCATATTGGTCTGGACAACTACAGCGGTGGCCGTGCTGGCGATCCGCCGTCGATTCCGTTATCTCGTCGTCTGCGTGAACTGCCGCTGCGCGTAAGCCGCCTGAAAACCGGTACGCCGCCGCGTATTGATGCGCGCACCATTGATTTCAGCGTGCTCGCACAGCAGCACGGCGATAACCCGATGCCGGTGTTCTCGTTCATGGGCAATGCGGCGCAACATCCGCAGCAGGTGCCGTGCTACATCACGCACACCAATGAAAAAACCCATGACGTGATCCGCAATAATCTCGATCGCAGCCCAATGTACGCCGGTGTGATCGAAGGGATCGGCCCACGTTATTGCCCGTCGATCGAAGACAAAGTGATGCGCTTTGCCGATCGTAATCAGCACCAGATCTTCCTCGAGCCGGAAGGGCTGACCTCTAACGAAATTTACCCGAACGGCATCTCCACCAGCCTGCCGTTCGACGTGCAGATGCAGATTGTGCGTTCGATGCAGGGCATGGAAAACGCGAAGATCGTTCGTCCTGGCTACGCTATTGAGTACGATTTCTTCGATCCGCGTGACCTGAAGCCGACGCTGGAAAGCAAATTCATCCAGGGTCTGTTCTTCGCAGGCCAGATTAACGGCACCACCGGGTACGAAGAAGCTGCCGCGCAAGGGCTGCTGGCCGGTCTGAACGCTGCTCGCTTCTCTGCCGAGAAAGAGGGCTGGGCACCGGCGCGTTCTCAGGCTTACCTGGGCGTTCTGGTCGACGATCTCTGCACGCTGGGGACCAAAGAACCGTACCGCATGTTTACTTCTCGTGCGGAATATCGCCTGATGCTGCGCGAAGACAATGCCGATCTGCGTCTGACCGAGGTAGGCCGCGAATTGGGACTGGTGGATGACGAACGCTGGGCGCGCTTCAACGAGAAGCTGGAGCGTATAGAACAGGAACGTCAGCGCCTGAAAACCACCTGGGTGAATCCGCAGGCGGAAACCGCTGCCGAAGTAAACGCTCACTTAACAGCACCGCTGTCGCGCGAAGCCAGCGGGGAAGATCTGCTGCGCCGTCCTGAAGTCACCTACGAGAATCTGGTCAAACTGACCGCGTTCGCACCGGGCCTTGAAGACGCTGAAGCGGCTGAACAGGTCGAGATCCAGGTGAAATACGAAGGTTACATCGCGCGTCAGCAGGATGAGATCGAAAAACAGCAGCGCAACGAAAACACGCTGCTGCCGGAAATGCTGGACTATCGTCAGGTGACGGGGCTTTCCAACGAAGTGATCGCTAAGCTGAACGATCACAAACCTGTGTCGATTGGCCAGGCCTCACGTATCTCCGGCGTCACACCTGCCGCGATTTCGATTCTGCTGGTGTGGCTGAAAAAGCAGGGTATGCTGCGCCGCAGCGCGTAATTGACATTGCTTTTGGCGGGTGGCGCTTCGCTGACCCGCCCTACTTATTCGTAGGCCCGGTAAGCGGCAGCGCCACCGGGCAAAAAAACTCTCAACAGGTATCCACCGTGCTCAATAAACTCTCTCGTCTGCTGGAACAGGCAGGTATTTCGCTCACCGATCACCAGAAAAATCAGCTGGTGGCCTATGTCGATATGCTGAACAAATGGAATAAAGCGTACAACCTCACCTCCGTACGCGATCCCAACGAGATGCTGATTCGCCATATCCTCGATAGCATCGTCGTGGCGCCTTACCTGAACGGTGAACGTTTTATCGACGTGGGCACCGGTCCGGGCTTGCCGGGCGTTCCGTTGTCTATTGTTCGACCGGAAAGCCATTTCACGCTGCTGGACAGCCTGGGTAAGCGCGTACGCTTTTTACGCCAGGTCCAGCATGAGCTGAAGCTGGAAAACATCACGCCCGTGCAGAGCAGGGTAGAGGAGTTCCCAGCTGAGCCACCGTTTGACGGCGTTATCAGCCGCGCATTTGCGTCACTCAATGACATGGTGAGCTGGTGCAAACACCTGCCGGCGGAGAAGGGGCGTTTTTATGCGCTGAAAGGGCAACTTCCGGGGGACGAAATCGAGCAGCTTCCGGACGGTTTTGCTGTCGAATCCATTGAGAAACTTCAGATCCCTCAGCTCGAAGGTGAGCGTCATCTGGTGATAATTAAGCCAAACACTTTTTAAAAATTAATAAAAAATGTGGAATTTGTGCTGTTCTGATCGTGTTAAAAAGCAGCACATCCCGTCTGTTTTGGCCGTTGTTAATTTAACCTTGTTATTACCATGGGTTTTCTTATGGTTAACCTGAAGTGAGTTGTTCACTCTGAGGATAATCAACCATGAAAATATCAGCCTGCTAAAAGTGGGTAAAGGCAACAAGAATGGAATTTTAAATATTTATTAAGAATGTCAATAAAAGGTTTTTGTTGTATACGGCTCTGTTTTAAAAATAGTTGCGATTTTTTTGCTTTAATTTCATACAGATGAAATAAATCGTTTTACGTCTTTGATAAATACCACTTTATCGCAAATGTGTATTTTGTGATCTCGTGCACGCTTTATCACCAACGTTTCCGCGCTGTTTGCAGTTTTGCCTGAAGGTCGGCACTTAGGTCAAAAGTTGAAAAATAGGACTGGGGAAAAATATTTAAACATTTATTCACCTTTTCGCTACTTAATGTTTGAAATCACGGGTACGCACCGTATAATTTGACCGCTTTTTGATGCTTGACTCTGAGCCTTAAAGGACGTTTTATACGACACGCGGCATACCTCGAAGGGAGCAGGAGTAAAAACGTGATGTCTGTGTCGCTCTTGAGTAGAAACGTTGCTCGTAAGCTTCTGTTCATTCAGTTTCTGGCTGTGATAGCAAGTGGACTGCTGTTTAGCCTCAAAGACCCCTTCTGGGGCATCTCCGCCGCGTGCGGAGGTTTGGCGGTGGTTCTGCCAAACGTGTTGTTTATGATTTTTGCCTGGCGTCATCAGGCGCATACACCCGCCAAAGGCCGCGTGGCCTGGTCCTTCGCTCTCGGCGAAGTGTGTAAGGTGTTGCTGACCTTTGCTCTACTGGTGATGGCGCTGGCGGTTTTGAAAGTGGTATTCATGCCGCTGATAGCAACGTGGGTTTTGGTGCTGGTGGTACAAGTTCTGGCTCCAGCTGTAATCAATAACAAAGGGTAAAAGGCATCATGGCTTCAGAAAATATGACGCCGCAGGATTACATAGGTCACCATCTGAATAACCTTCAGCTGGACCTGCGTACATTCTCGCTGGTGGATCCACATAACCCCCCGGCCACCTTCTGGACGATCAACATCGACTCCATGTTCTTCTCGGTGGTTTTGGGTCTTCTGTTCCTGGCCATGTTCCGCAGCGTTGCTAAAAAGGCGACCAGCGGTGTTCCAGGGAAATTCCAGACGTTCATCGAGATGATCATCGGCTTCGTCCATGGCAGCGTGAAAGACATGTACCATGGTAAGAGCAAACTGATTGCTCCGCTGGCCCTGACCGTGTTCGTTTGGGTCTTCCTGATGAACCTGATGGACCTCCTGCCTATCGATTTCTTACCTTGGATCGGTGAGCACGTACTCGGCCTGCCTGCACTGCGCGTGGTTCCGTCTGCCGACGTGAACATCACCCTGTCGATGGCGCTGGGCGTATTTATCCTCATTCTGTTCTACAGCATCAAAATGAAAGGCGTAAGCGGCTTTGTGAAAGAGCTTACCTTGCAGCCGTTCAACCACTGGGCGTTTATTCCGGTCAACCTGATCCTGGAAGGCGTTAGCCTGCTGTCCAAACCTGTTTCACTGGGTCTGCGACTGTTCGGCAACATGTATGCGGGTGAGCTGATTTTCATTCTGATCGCGGGTCTTCTGCCGTGGTGGTCACAGTGGATTCTGAATGTGCCATGGGCCATTTTCCACATCCTGATCATTACGCTGCAAGCCTTTATCTTCATGGTTCTGACGATCGTCTATCTGTCGATGGCGTCTGAAGAGCACTGATTTTTTACCAACACTACTACGTTTTAATTGAAACAAACTGGAGACTGTCATGGAAAACCTGAATATGGATCTGCTGTACATGGCTGCCGCTGTGATGATGGGTCTGGCGGCTATCGGTGCTGCGATCGGTATCGGCATCCTCGGGGGCAAATTCCTGGAAGGCGCAGCGCGTCAACCTGATCTGATTCCTCTGCTGCGTACTCAGTTCTTTATCGTTATGGGTCTGGTGGATGCAATCCCAATGATCGCTGTAGGTCTGGGTCTGTACGTGATGTTTGCTGTCGCGTAGTAGTTGTTTTAAAACCCCAAGCCACAGAAATTTAAGAGGTATTGTGCTGTGAACATGAACGCAACAATCCTCGGCCAGGCCATCGCGTTTATTCTCTTTGTCTGGTTCTGCATGAAGTATGTATGGCCGCCTTTAATGGCTGCCATCGAAAAACGTCAGAAAGAAATTGCTGACGGTCTGGCTTCCGCAGAACGCGCTAAGAAAGATTTGGACCTTGCACAGGCCAACGCGACAGACCAGCTGAAAAAAGCGAAAGCTGAAGCTCAGGTAATCATTGAACAGGCTAACAAACGCCGTTCTCAGATCCTGGACGAAGCCAAAGCTGAAGCAGAACAGGAACGTACTAAGATCGTGACACAGGCTCAGGCTGAAATTGAAGCTGAGCGTAAACGTGCTCGTGAAGAACTGCGTAAGCAGGTTGCGATTCTGGCTGTTGCTGGCGCCGAGAAGATCATCGAACGTTCCGTGGATGAAGCTGCTAACAGCGACATCGTGGACAAACTTGTCGCTGAACTGTAAGGAGGGAGGGGCTGATGTCTGAATTTGTTACGGTAGCTCGCCCCTACGCCAAAGCAGCTTTTGACTTTGCTGTCGAACACCAAAATGTCGATCGCTGGCAGAATATGCTGGCGTTTGCCGCTGAGGTGACGAAAAACGAACAAATGGCCGAGTTGCTTTCTGGTGCGTTAGCGCCTGAAACCCTCGCCGCGTCGTTTATCGCCGTGTGCGGAGAGCAACTGGATGCCAACGGCCAGAACCTGATTAAGGTGATGGCGGAAAATGGTCGTCTCCGTGTGCTCCCGGATGTTCTCGAGCAGTTTGAGCACTTACGTGCCCTTAGTGAAGCTACCGCAGAAGTTGAAGTAACTTCCGCGACTGAACTGAGTGACGAACAGCTTGCGAAAATCACCGCCGCGATGGAAAAACGTCTGTCACGCAAAGTTAAGCTGAATTGCAAAATCGATAAGTCTGTAATGGCAGGCGTAATCATCCGCTCGGGTGATATGGTCATTGATGGCAGCGTACGCGGCCGTCTTGAGCGCCTTGCAGACGTCTTGCAGTCTTAAGGGGACTGGAGCATGCAACTGAATTCCACCGAAATCAGCGAACTGATCAAGCAGCGCATTGCTCAGTTCAATGTTGTGAGTGAAGCTCACAACGAAGGTACTATTGTTTCTGTAAGTGACGGTGTTATCCGCATCCACGGCCTGGCCGATTGTATGCAGGGTGAGATGATTTCCCTGCCGGGTAACCGTTACGCTATCGCACTGAACCTGGAGCGCGACTCCGTAGGTGCCGTTGTGATGGGTCCATACGCTGACCTCGCCGAAGGCATGAAGGTTAAGTGTACTGGCCGTATTCTGGAAGTACCGGTTGGCCGTGGCCTGCTGGGTCGCGTTGTTAACACCCTGGGTGCGCCAATCGACGGTAAAGGTCCGGTTGAGCACGATGGCTTCTCCCCAATCGAAGTTATCGCACCAGGCGTTATCGACCGTCAGTCCGTTGATCAGCCAGTGCAGACGGGTTATAAGTCCGTTGACGCCATGATCCCAATCGGTCGTGGTCAGCGTGAACTGATCATCGGTGACCGTCAGACCGGTAAAACCGCGATGGCTATCGACGCCATCATCAACCAGCGTGATTCCGGCATCAAATGTGTGTACGTGGCTATCGGCCAGAAAGCGTCCACCATTTCCAACGTGGTTCGTAAACTGGAAGAGCACGGCGCACTGTCTAACACCATCGTTGTGGTAGCAACCGCGTCTGAATCTGCTGCACTGCAATACCTGGCGCCATACGCCGGTTGCGCAATGGGCGAATACTTCCGTGACCGCGGTGAAGATGCGCTGATCGTATACGATGACCTGTCTAAACAGGCCGTTGCTTATCGTCAGGTTTCCCTGCTGCTCCGTCGTCCACCAGGACGTGAAGCATTCCCGGGCGACGTATTCTACCTCCACTCTCGTCTGCTGGAGCGTGCTTCCCGCGTTAACGCGGAATACGTCGAGAACTTCACCAAAGGTGAAGTGAAGGGTAAAACAGGTTCTCTGACCGCTCTGCCGATCATTGAAACCCAGGCGGGTGACGTTTCTGCGTTCGTTCCGACCAACGTAATCTCCATTACCGATGGTCAGATCTTCCTGGAAACCAACCTGTTTAACTCCGGTATTCGTCCGGCGGTTAACCCGGGTATCTCCGTATCCCGTGTGGGTGGTGCTGCTCAGACCAAGATCATCAAGAAACTGTCCGGTGGTATCCGTACCGCGCTGGCACAGTATCGTGAACTGGCTGCGTTCTCTCAGTTCGCATCCGATCTGGACGAAGCAACCCGTAAACAGCTGAGCCACGGTCAGAAAGTGACCGAACTGCTGAAGCAGAAACAGTACGCGCCAATGTCTGTTGCTCAGCAGGGCCTGGTACTGTTCGCGGCTGAACGCGGTTACCTCGAAGATGTGGAACTGGCGAAAATCGGTAGCTTCGAAGCCGCTCTGCTGGCTTACGTCGACCGTGATCACGCTCCGCTGATGCAAGAGATCAACCAGACCGGTGGCTATAACGACGAAATCGAAGGCAAGCTGAAAGCTATCCTCGATTCCTTCAAAGCAACCCAATCCTGGTAATCGTCCGGCGGCTTGTCTCAGGACAAGCCGTCTGGCATTGAGGAGAAGCTCATGGCCGGCGCAAAAGAGATACGTAGTAAGATCGCAAGCGTCCAGAACACGCAAAAGATCACTAAAGCGATGGAGATGGTCGCCGCTTCCAAAATGCGTAAATCGCAGGATCGCATGGCGGCCAGCCGTCCTTATGCAGAGACCATGCGCAAAGTGATTGGTCACCTTGCAAACGGTAATCTGGAATATAAGCACCCTTACCTGGAAGAACGCGACGTTAAGCGCGTGGGCTACCTGGTGGTGTCGACTGACCGTGGTCTGTGTGGCGGCTTGAACATTAACCTGTTCAAAAAACTGCTGGCGGATATGAAAGGCTGGTCCGATAAAGGCGTTCAGTGCGATCTGGCACTGATTGGCTCTAAAGGCGTCTCTTTCTTTAACTCCGTTGGCGGCAACATTGTCGCTCAGGTGACCGGTATGGGTGATAACCCGTCCCTGTCCGAACTGATCGGCCCGGTTAAAGTGATGTTGCAGGCCTACGATGAAGGCCGTCTGGACAGACTGTACGTTGTCAGCAACAAATTTATTAACACCATGTCTCAGGTGCCTACGCTCACTCAGATGCTGCCGTTACCGGCATCAGAAGATGACGAGCTGAAACAGAAAGCCTGGGATTACCTGTATGAACCCGATCCGAAACCGCTGCTGGATACCCTGCTGCGTCGTTACGTTGAATCTCAGGTTTATCAGGGCGTTGTAGAAAACCTGGCCAGCGAGCAGGCCGCACGAATGGTGGCGATGAAAGCCGCGACCGATAATGGCGGCAGCCTGATTAAAGAGCTGCAGTTGGTTTACAACAAAGCTCGTCAGGCCAGCATTACTCAGGAACTCACCGAGATCGTCTCGGGGGCCGCCGCGGTTTAACCAGGTTTACGAATTACGTAGAGGATTCAAGATGGCTACTGGAAAGATTGTCCAGGTAATCGGCGCCGTGGTGGACGTCGAGTTCCCTCAGGACGCCGTACCACGCGTGTACGACGCGCTTGAGGTACAGAATGGTAACGAGAGCCTGGTGCTGGAAGTTCAGCAGCAGCTCGGCGGCGGTATCGTGCGTACCATCGCCATGGGTTCTTCCGACGGTCTGCGTCGTGGTCTGGAAGTAAAAGACCTTGAGCACCCGATCGAAGTCCCGGTAGGTAAAGCAACACTGGGTCGTATCATGAACGTATTGGGTCAACCAATCGACATGAAAGGCGACATCGGTGAAGAAGAGCGTTGGGCTATCCACCGCGCGGCACCTTCCTACGAAGAGCTGTCCAGCTCTCAGGAACTGCTGGAAACCGGCATCAAAGTTATCGACCTGATGTGTCCGTTCGCGAAGGGCGGTAAAGTCGGTCTGTTCGGTGGTGCGGGTGTAGGTAAAACCGTAAACATGATGGAGCTGATCCGTAACATCGCGATCGAGCACTCCGGTTACTCCGTGTTTGCGGGCGTAGGTGAACGTACTCGTGAGGGTAACGACTTCTACCACGAAATGACCGACTCCAACGTTCTGGATAAAGTATCCCTGGTTTACGGCCAGATGAACGAGCCACCAGGAAACCGTCTGCGCGTTGCGCTGACTGGCCTGACGATGGCTGAGAAGTTCCGTGACGAAGGCCGTGACGTTCTGCTGTTCGTTGATAACATCTACCGTTACACCCTGGCCGGTACGGAAGTATCTGCACTGCTGGGTCGTATGCCTTCAGCGGTAGGTTATCAGCCTACGCTTGCGGAAGAGATGGGTGTTCTTCAGGAACGTATCACCTCTACCAAAACTGGTTCTATCACCTCCGTTCAGGCGGTATACGTACCTGCGGATGACTTGACTGACCCATCCCCAGCCACCACCTTTGCTCACTTAGATGCAACCGTGGTACTGAGCCGTCAGATCGCGTCTCTGGGTATCTACCCGGCCGTTGACCCGCTGGACTCCACCAGCCGTCAGCTGGATCCACTGGTTGTTGGCCAGGAGCACTACGACACCGCGCGTGGCGTACAGTCTCTGCTGCAACGTTATCAGGAACTGAAAGACATCATCGCCATCCTGGGTATGGATGAACTGTCTGAAGAAGACAAACTGGTGGTAGCACGTGCGCGTAAGATCCAGCGCTTCCTGTCCCAGCCGTTCTTCGTTGCGGAAGTATTCACCGGTTCTCCAGGTAAATACGTTTCCCTGAAAGACACCATCCGTGGCTTTAAAGGCATCATGGAAGGCGAATACGATCACCTGCCAGAGCAGGCGTTCTACATGGTTGGTTCCATCGAAGAAGCCGTGGAAAAAGCCAAAAAACTTTAACGCCTTAATCGGAGGGTGATATGGCAATGACTTACCACCTGGACGTCGTCAGCGCAGAGCAACAAATGTTCTCTGGCCTGGTCGAGAAAATCCAGGTAACGGGTAGTGAAGGTGAACTGGGTATTTTCCCGGGTCACGCACCGCTGCTCACCGCCATTAAGCCTGGTATGATCCGCATCGTTAAACAGTTCGGTCATGAAGAGTTTATCTATCTGTCCGGCGGCATTCTTGAAGTGCAGCCAGGCAGTGTGACCGTTCTGGCCGATACCGCTATTCGTGGCCAGGATCTCGACGAAGCGCGAGCCCTGGAATCGAAGCGTAAGGCTGAAGAGCACATTAACAGCTCTCATGGTGACGTGGATTACGCTCAGGCGTCTGCGGAGCTGGCCAAAGCGATCGCGAAACTGCGCGTTATCGAGTTGACCAAAAAAGCGATGTAACACCGGCTTGAAAAGCACAAAAGCCAGTCTGGATCCCAGGCTGGCTTTTTTTTTCGGCCTTAATTCATGATGAAAAAGATGTAGAATTTTAAGCATCAAACGTTTTTACTTCTCACACAAACTACCGTCAGGATGCGTATGTTAAACAGTGCGATGAGCGTGGTGATCCTTGCCGCAGGCAAAGGTACCCGCATGTATTCCGATCTGCCTAAAGTGCTCCACACGCTGGCAGGAAAGCCAATGGTGCAGCATGTTATTGATGCAGCTAATGAATTAGGCGCCAGCCAGGTACATCTGGTTTATGGACACGGCGGCGATCTGCTGAAAAAAACGCTGCGTGACGACAATCTCAACTGGGTGCTACAGGCAGAACAGCTGGGTACAGGTCATGCAATGCAGCAGGCTGCACCCTTCTTCGCTGATGATGAAGATATCCTGATGCTCTACGGCGACGTCCCGCTGATCTCCGTTGAAACCCTCACTCGCCTGCGTGAAGCCAAACCGCAGGGCGGCATCGGTTTATTGACCGTCGTGCTGGACGATCCAACCGGCTATGGCCGCATCACGCGTGAAAACGGCAATGTGACCGGGATTGTTGAGCATAAAGATGCCACTGACGAACAGCGCCAGATTCAGGAGATCAACACCGGCATCCTGATTGCGAACGGTGCGGATATGAAGCGCTGGCTGTCTAAGCTTAATAATAACAACGCGCAGGGTGAGTATTACATCACCGATATTATTGCGATGGCGTACCACGAAGGGCGTGAAATTGCCGCCGTTCATCCGGCGCGCATCAGCGAAACGGACGGCGTGAACAATCGCCTCCAGCTTTCCCGTCTTGAGCGTATTTATCAGTCCGAGCAGGCCGAAAAGCTGCTGCTCGCGGGCGTGATGCTGCGCGATCCGGCGCGTTTCGATCTGCGTGGCACGCTGACCCACGGACGTGACGTTGAAATAGATACTAACGTTATCCTGGAAGGTAACGTCACGCTGGGCAACCGCGTCAAAATCGGCACTGGCTGTGTGATTAAAAACAGCGTGATCGGTGACGACTGCGAAATCAGCCCGTACAGCGTGGTGGAAGATGCCCATCTTGAGGCGGCATGTACCATCGGCCCGTTTGCGCGTCTGCGCCCGGGCGCTGAGCTGCTGGAAGGCGCTCACGTAGGTAACTTTGTGGAAATGAAAAAAGCGCGTCTGGGTAAGGGCTCGAAAGCCGGTCATCTGACCTATCTGGGCGATGCGGAAATTGGCGACAACGTAAACATCGGTGCTGGAACCATCACCTGTAACTATGACGGCGCCAATAAGTTTAAAACCATCATCGGTGATGACGTGTTTGTAGGCTCCGATACCCAGCTGGTGGCGCCTGTCACCGTGGGCAAAGGCGTGACCATTGCCGCCGGGACAACCGTTACGCGCGATGTGGCCGAGAACGAGCTGGTGTTAAGCCGTGTGCCGCAGGTCAGCAAGCAGGGCTGGAAACGCCCGGTGAAGAAGAAGTAACAACAAGGCGGGTGGCGCTATGCTTACCCGCCCTACGATTGAGTAGGCCTGATAAGGCGTAGCCGACATCAGGCAAACCCGGGAGAGGAGATAAATATATATCTCCCCCCACAAGCAGTACCCATAAAAATAACCCCACTCTCTACAAGGCTCGGGGCGCCCGGAAAGGGCAAATACAGGTCAGCGACAACGCATGGCATAACGCCATAATCAGGAAATCTAACTATGTGTGGAATTGTTGGCGCAGTTGCGCAGCGTGATATTGCTGAAATCCTTCTCGAAGGTTTACGTCGTCTGGAATACCGTGGTTACGACTCAGCCGGTCTGGCTGTGGTCGATGCAGAAGGTCATATGACCCGTCTGCGTCGTCTCGGTAAAGTGCAGATGCTGGCCCAGGCTGCGGAAGAACATCCGCTGCACGGTGGCACCGGTATTGCGCATACCCGCTGGGCGACCCACGGTGAGCCATCTGAAGGCAATGCACACCCGCATGTGTCTGAACACATCGTGGTGGTGCATAACGGCATTATCGAAAACCACGAACCGCTGCGTGAAGAACTGAAAGCGCGCGGCTATACCTTCGTCTCTGAAACCGACACCGAAGTGATTGCTCACCTGGTGCACTGGGAGCTGGCACAGGGCGGTACACTGCGTGATGCGGTGCTGCGCGCTATTCCTCAGCTGCGTGGTGCTTACGGTACGGTGATCATGGATTCCCGCGACCCGTCCACGCTGCTGGCCGCGCGTTCCGGTAGTCCGATGGTGATTGGTCTGGGCATGGGTGAAAACTTTATCGCTTCCGACCAGCTGGCGCTGCTGCCGGTTACCCGTCGCTTTATCTTCCTGGAAGAGGGAGACATTGCCGAGGTGACACGTCGCAGCGTGACCGTATTCGACACGAAAGGCGAGCAGGTTAAGCGTCAGGAGATCGAATCAAACCTGCAATACGACGCGGGCGACAAAGGCGCTTACCGTCACTACATGCAGAAAGAGATCTACGAACAGCCAAACGCTATTAAAAACACCCTGACCGGTCGCATCAGCCATGGCGAAGTGGATCTGAGCGAGCTGGGCGCCAATGCCAACGAACTGCTGAGCAAAGTCGAGCACATTCAGATCGTGGCCTGCGGTACCTCTTATAACTCCGGTATGGTCTCGCGCTACTGGTTTGAATCCCTGGCGGGTGTGCCGTGTGATGTGGAAATCGCGTCTGAGTTCCGCTATCGCAAATCTGCGGTGCGTCGTAACAGCCTGATGATCACCCTTTCTCAGTCTGGCGAAACGGCTGACACCCTGGCGGCGCTGCGTCTGTCTAAAGAGTTGGGTTATCTGGGCTCGCTGGCCATCTGTAACGTGCCGGGCTCTTCGCTGGTACGTGAATCCGATCTGGCGCTGATGACCAAAGCCGGTACTGAAATTGGCGTGGCTTCCACCAAGGCGTTCACCACTCAGCTGACCGTTCTGCTGATGCTGGTGGCGAAACTGGCGCGTCTGAAAGGTCTGGATGCCTCCGTTGAACACGACATTGTGCATGGCCTTCAGGCGCTGCCGAGCCGTATCGAGCAGATGCTGTCTCAGGACAAACGCATTGAGGCGCTGGCGGAAGATTTCTCTGACAAACATCACTCCCTGTTCCTGGGGCGTGGCGATCAGTATCCGATTGCGCTGGAAGGCGCGCTGAAACTGAAGGAGATCTCTTACATTCACGCTGAAGCTTACGCGGCAGGTGAACTGAAACATGGCCCGCTGGCGCTGATCGACGCGGATATGCCGGTTATCGTGGTGGCACCGAACAACGAACTGCTGGAAAAACTGAAATCTAACATCGAAGAAGTGCGCGCCCGTGGTGGTGTTCTGTACGTCTTTGCGGATAAAGACGCCGGTTTCGCCAGCAGCGACAGCATGCACATCATCGAGATGCCGCATGTGGAAGAGGTGATTGCGCCGATCTTCTATACCGTTCCGCTGCAACTGCTGGCTTATCACGTCGCGCTGATCAAAGGCACCGACGTTGACCAGCCGCGAAATCTGGCGAAGTCTGTTACCGTAGAATAACTCCTTCAGACTCCACCTTCGGGTGGAGTTTTTTTTATGACAACCTGTCATTTTCAGCTATTTTTTCAGTGTCACATAAAGAAAATATTACTGAAATCCTGCCGTCACGTTCCCATTTAAGTGGATGATAATTAAAGATATTTTTGGTTTTCTTTAAGTGAAACTTTCTTTGTCATAAAACTGTCATATTTCGTACATTTATCTGTCACCTGTTTGTCCTATTTTGCTCATCGTAGCCACTTAAACAATGATTTACGAAATCCTTGCAGGAGACATTATGAAAGTTATGCGTACCACTGTCGCAACTGTTGTCGCCGCGACCTTATCAATGAGCGCTTTCTCTGCCTTTGCAGCAGCAAGCCTGACTGGCGCTGGTGCAACCTTCCCTGCGCCGGTGTATGCCAAATGGGCGGATACCTACCAGAAAGAGACCGGTAACAAGGTCAACTATCAGGGTATCGGCTCCTCCGGTGGCGTAAAACAAATTACCGCGAATACCGTTGATTTCGGCGCATCCGACGCTCCGCTGTCTGATGAGAAACTGAATCAGGAAGGCCTGTTCCAGTTCCCGACCGTGATCGGCGGCGTTGTGCTGGCTGTTAACATCCCTGGCCTGAAATCAGGCGAGCTGGTGCTGGACGGCAAAACCCTGGGTGACATCTACCTGGGCAAAATCAAAAAATGGGATGACGAAGCCATCACTAAGCTGAACCCGGGCGTTAAGCTGCCTTCGCAGAATATCGCGGTGGTTCGTCGTGCTGACGGCTCTGGTACCTCTTTCGTGTTCACCAGCTACCTGGCGAAAGTGAACGAAGAGTGGAAATCTAAAGTCGGTTCCGGCTCTACCGTTAACTGGCCAACCGGTCTGGGCGGTAAAGGCAACGACGGTATCGCAGCCTTCGTACAGCGTCTGCCTGGCTCTATCGGCTACGTAGAGTACGCCTACGCTAAGCAGAACAACCTGGCTTACACCAAACTGGTTTCTGCCGACGGCAAACCGGTTAGCCCGACCGAAGAGAACTTCGCCAACGCCGCGAAAGGCGCTGACTGGAGCAAATCCTTCGCGCAGGACCTGACCAACCAGAAAGGCGACGATGCATGGCCTATCACGTCTACCACCTTCATTCTGGTCCACAAAGAGCAGAAGAAGCCTGAGCAGGGTGCTGAAGTGCTGAAGTTCTTCGACTGGGCATACAAAAATGGCGGCAAACAGGCTAACGATCTGGATTACGCCAGCCTGCCAGACAGCGTGGTTGAGCAGATCCGTGCTGCATGGAAAACCAACGTGAAAGACAGCAGCGGTAAAGCACTGTACTAACAGGATATATTTAACGAAGATGGCGGGTGGCGCGCAGCGATCCCGCCCTACGGTTTACTCTGTAGGCCCGGTAAGCGTCAGCGCCACCGGGCATATTCGTAAAAACGTCTCAAACAGAAGAGTAATTTATGGCTGCAACCAAGCCTGCATTTAACCCTCCGGGTAAAAAAGGTGACATGATTTTCAGCGCGCTGGTGAAACTGGCTGCGCTGATTGTGCTATTGCTGCTGGGCGGCATTATCGTGTCCCTGATTTTCTCCTCCTGGCCGAGCATTCAAAAATTTGGTTTCGCCTTCCTGTGGACCAAAGAGTGGGATGCGCCGAACGATATTTACGGTGCGCTGGTGCCGATTTACGGCACGCTGGTGACCTCTTTTATCGCCCTGCTGATTGCGGTTCCGGTGAGCTTTGGTATTGCCCTGTTCCTGACGGAACTGGCGCCAGGCTGGCTGCGACGTCCGCTGGGTATCGCCATTGAACTGCTGGCGGCCATCCCAAGTATCGTTTACGGCATGTGGGGCCTGTTTATCTTCGCGCCGCTGTTTGCGACGTACTTCCAGGAGCCGGTCGGTAACGTTCTCTCTGCCATTCCGTTTGTGGGGGCGCTGTTCTCCGGCCCGGCATTCGGTATCGGTATTCTGGCGGCAGGTGTGATCCTCGCCATCATGATCATTCCGTACATTGCGGCGGTTATGCGCGATGTCTTCGAACAAACCCCGGTGATGATGAAAGAGTCCGCCTACGGCATCGGCTGCACCACCTGGGAAGTTATCTGGCGCATCGTCCTTCCGTTCACCAAAAATGGGGTGATTGGCGGCATTATGCTGGGCTTAGGCCGCGCGCTGGGTGAAACCATGGCGGTCACCTTTATCATCGGCAACACCTACCAGCTCGACAGCGCCTCGCTTTATATGCCGGGGAACAGTATTACCTCTGCGCTGGCGAACGAATTTGCCGAAGCGGAATCCGGGCTGCACGTCGCGGCGCTGATGGAACTGGGCCTGATCCTGTTTGTTATCACCTTTATTGTGCTGGCTATCTCCAAGCTGATGATTATGCGTCTGGCTAAAAACGAGGGGGCACGCTAATGGCGACTCTCGACATGCAAAACACCGCTCAGCTTGCGGAATCCCGTCGCAAAATGCAGTCAAAGCGCCGGATTAAAAACCGCATTGCGCTGACGCTTTCCATGGCGACGATGGCGTTCGGCCTGTTCTGGCTGATCTGGATCCTGATGTCCACCATCACCCGGGGTATTGATGGAATGTCCCTGGCGCTGTTCACCGAGATGACGCCGCCGCCGAACACGGCGGGTGGTGGTCTGGCAAACGCCCTGGCGGGCAGCGGCCTGCTGATCCTGTGGGCGACCGTTTTCGGTACGCCGTTGGGCATCATGGCGGGTATCTATCTGGCGGAGTATGGCCGCAAGTCCTGGATCGCTGAAGTCATCCGCTTTATTAACGACATTCTGCTTTCTGCCCCGTCGATTGTGGTAGGTCTGTTTGTTTACACCATCGTGGTGGCGCAAATGGAACACTTCTCCGGCTGGGCGGGTGTGATTGCGCTGGCGCTGTTGCAGGTGCCTATCGTTATTCGTACCACTGAAAACATGCTGAAACTGGTACCGGACAGCCTGCGTGAAGCGGCTTACGCGCTGGGCACGCCAAAATGGAAGATGATTTCGGCGATCACCCTGAAAGCGTCCGTCTCGGGGATCATGACCGGTATCCTGCTGGCTATCGCCCGTATCGCCGGTGAAACCGCACCGCTGCTGTTTACCGCCCTCTCCAACCAGTTCTGGAGCACGGACATGATGCAGCCGATCGCCAACCTGCCGGTGACGATCTTTAAATTTGCGATGAGCCCATTCGCGGAATGGCAGCAGCTGGCCTGGGCCGGGGTGCTGATCATCACCCTTTGCGTACTGTTGCTGAACATTCTGGCGCGCGTCATTTTCGCGAAGAAGAAACACGGTTAAATTTTTACGGCGCGGCAGCTCGCGGCGCCGAATGAGGAAATGAGTCAATGAGTATGGTTGATACTGCCCCGGGTAAGATTCAGGTTCGTGATTTGAACTTCTACTACGGCAAATTCCATGCCCTGAAGAATATCAACCTGGATATCGCAAAGAACCAGGTAACGGCATTTATCGGTCCGTCCGGCTGTGGCAAATCCACGCTGCTGCGCACCTTTAACAAAATGTATTCGCTCTATCCGGAGCAGCGCGCAGAAGGTGAAATTCTGCTGGACGGTGACAACATCCTGACCAATACCCAGGATATCGCCCTGCTGCGCGCGAAGGTGGGGATGGTGTTCCAGAAACCCACGCCGTTCCCGATGTCGATCTATGACAACATCGCCTTTGGTGTGCGTCTGTTTGAGAAGCTCTCCCGTGCGGATATGGACGAGCGCGTGCAGTGGGCATTGACCAAGGCCGCATTATGGAACGAAACCAAAGATAAACTTCACCAGAGCGGGTACTCTCTCTCCGGTGGTCAGCAGCAGCGTCTATGCATTGCGCGCGGTATCGCCATTCGCCCGGAAGTCTTGCTGCTGGATGAGCCGTGCTCAGCCCTGGACCCGATCTCAACCGGGCGTATCGAAGAGCTGATCACCGAGCTGAAGCAGGATTACACCGTGGTGATCGTGACCCACAACATGCAGCAGGCTGCACGTTGTTCTGACCACACGGCGTTTATGTACCTGGGCGAGTTGATTGAGTTCAGCGATACGGACGCGCTGTTCACCCGTCCGGCGAAGAAACAAACCGAAGATTATATTACTGGCCGCTACGGTTGATTTGCCTTAGTGCATGTGGAGAAACCATGGACAACCTCAATCTTAATAAACATATTTCCGGCCAGTTTAACGCAGAGCTGGAAAGCATTCGCACCCAGGTGTTGACCATGGGCGGCATGGTCGAGCAGCAGCTTTCTGATGCGATTACGGCGATGCACAACCAGGACAGCGAGCTGGCGAAGCGCGTTATTGAAGGCGACCACAACGTCAATATGATGGAAGTCGCCATCGACGAAGCCTGCGTGCGCATCATTGCGAAGCGTCAGCCGACGGCGAGCGACCTGCGTCTGGTGATGGCGATCATCAAAACCATCGCCGAGCTGGAGCGTATCGGCGACGTGGCGGATAAAATCTGCCGTACCGCGCTGGAGAAATTCTCCCAGCAGCACCAGCCGCTGCTGGTGAGCCTGGAGTCTCTCGGTCGCCACACCGTGCAGATGCTGCACGACGTGCTGGACGCTTTCGCGCGCATGGATCTGGACGAAGCGGTCCGTATCTACCGTGAAGACAAGAAAGTTGACCAGGAATACGAAGGCATTGTGCGTCAGCTGATGACCTACATGATGGAAGATTCTCGTACCATTCCAAGCGTACTGACCGCGCTGTTCTGTGCGCGCTCCATCGAGCGTATCGGTGACCGTTGCCAGAACATTTGCGAATACATCTTCTACTTCGTGAAGGGGCAGGATTTCCGACACGTGGGCGGCGACGAGCTGGACAAGCTGCTGGCGGGTAAAGATCCGAAAGAGTGATGTGTGTGGCGGGTGGCGCTAACGCTTACCCGCCCTACGTTAATTTAACGTGTAATATCCCACCCGCGCGCCTTCCACAGCGCTGGCAGTTGCGCCAGATCGGTAAAGGTCGTCACTTTTGGATGATCGATCGGCTTGTTGTGCGGATCGGCGCAGAAGTAAAACACCTCCATTCCCGCATCAATCCCCGACTGTGCGCCCGCAGACGAGTCATCCACCAGAATGCAGTTCTCCACGTTGACGTTCATCGCCTTCGCCGCGTGGAACATCAGCGCCGGATCGGGCTTCCAGCGCTGGATATCGTAGCCGCTGAACAGTTTTTCCGGGAAGTGGTGCAACATATCCAGCTTGCCGAGCGAGTGCTGCATTTTGCTGACCGGGCCGTTTGAGACCACGCAGATCGGCACCGTCATCGCATCCAGCAGCGTGTTAGCGCCAGCGATAACTTCCAGCTCGGCGTCGAAGAGGCGTGCGACCTCGGCGCGGTACACCGGTTCCAGATCCGCTTTCGCCAGATCCACCCCGTGCTCTTCGTTAATGATGTCGATGATCTCGTACAGCTTCACGCCCTTAAAGCGTTTAAACACCTCTTCGAGATCGAGCGTAATACCAAATTCCTGGAACATGGCGACATACGCGCGGGAACAAATGACCTCACTGTCGACCAGCGTACCGTCACAGTCGAAAAATACCGCTTCAATTCCGGACATGCCTTTCCCTTTTAACAAGTTTAACGTTTTCGTACGGCAGTTCACCGGGACGCAATCGTTGCCGTATAAGCAAAATCAATGAAAAAAGTATCCCGTAACCGCCACTATTGTCGCATTTTGGTATAGGATAGCGACGAATTTTCCCTCCTTGTTCGGAAATTGATGATGAGTCAACAACACACTACCCAGACGTCTGGTCAGGGGCCGCTTGAGCGCGTGTTCAAACTGCGCGAGCACGGCACAACGGCACGCACCGAAGTGATCGCCGGTTTTACTACCTTCCTGACGATGGTCTATATCGTTTTCGTTAACCCGCAAATTCTGGGCGTGGCTGGCATGGACACCAGCGCCGTCTTTGTAACCACCTGTCTGATCGCAGCCCTTGGCAGCATCCTGATGGGTGTTTTCGCTAATCTGCCCGTGGCGCTGGCCCCGGCAATGGGTCTGAATGCGTTTTTTGCGTTCGTGGTGGTTCAGGCGATGGGCCTGCCGTGGCAGGTTGGGATGGGCGCCATTTTCTGGGGCGCGGTCGGCCTCCTGCTGCTGACCATCTTCCGCGTGCGCTACTGGATGATTGCGAACATTCCCGTGAGCCTGCGCGTGGGCATCACCAGCGGTATCGGTCTGTTTATCGGCATGATGGGGCTGAAAAACGCTGGCGTTATCGTGGCGAACCCGGAAACGCTGGTGAGCATTGGTAACCTGACCTCTCACAGCGTGCTGCTGGGCGTGCTGGGCTTCTTTATCATCGCGATCCTGGCATCGCGCAACATCCATGCTGCGGTGCTGGTCTCTATCATTGTGACCACGCTGCTGGGCTGGATGCTGGGTGACGTGCATTACAACGGTATCGTCTCTGCGCCCCCGAGCGTCTCTACCGTGATTGGTCACGTTGATCTGGCGGGCTCGCTGAACCTGGGTCTGGCCGGGGTGATTTTCTCCTTCATGCTGGTCAACCTGTTTGACTCCTCCGGTACGCTGATTGGCGTGACCGACAAAGCGGGTCTGGCAGATGAAAAAGGCAAATTCCCGCGCATGAAGCAGGCGCTGTATGTGGATAGCATCTCTTCCGTTGCTGGCTCTTTCATCGGTACCTCGTCTGTTACCGCTTACATTGAATCCTCTTCCGGTGTGTCCGTGGGTGGTCGTACCGGCCTGACGGCGGTAGTTGTGGGTCTGCTGTTCCTGCTGGTGATCTTCCTCTCTCCGCTGGCGGGGATGGTGCCACCATACGCGGCAGCCGGCGCGCTGATTTACGTCGGCGTGCTGATGACCTCAAGCCTGGCGCGCGTGAAGTGGGAAGATCTGACGGAAGCCGTTCCGGCATTTATTACCGCGGTGATGATGCCGTTCAGCTTCTCGATCACCGAAGGTATCGCGCTGGGCTTTATCTCTTACTGCGTGATGAAAATCGGTACTGGCCGCTTCCGCGAACTCAGCCCGTGCGTGATTATTGTGGCGCTGCTGTTTGTGCTGAAGATTGTGTTTATTGATGCACACTAAGATGCTGGTGGTGTCAGGTGGCGCTTCGCTTACCTGACCTACGGGCTAAGTTCCCTCTCCCCGTGGGAGAGGGTTAGGGTGAGGGCTTACGCCTTCACCCGCTTAATATAATCCCCAAACGCGGTCAGCTGGCCAGAGAGATGGTCACGCGTACTCTGATCCACCACTTCACCCGTCTGCGGGTCGACCTTGTTCTGAATCACGCCGCCCATAAATTCCGGCTTGTTCATCACCATCGCATCCAGGAACACCAGGATCTGACGCAGGTGATACTGGCAGCGCGCGCCGCCGATGGCGCCCATTGAGCTGGTCTGGATCAGCACAGGTTTACCAGACAGCGGCTGCTCCGGTAAACGGGACAGCCAGTCAATGGCGTTCTTCAGACCACCCGGCACCGAGTAGTTATACTCAGGCGTCACAATCACCACGCCGTCAGCCTGACGGATTTGCTCGGCTATCGCTTCCACGCTCTGCGGGAACCCTTCTTCCTGCTGAACGTCAGCATCATAAAGCGGGATGTCGCCAATGGACGGCAGGGCACTGATCTCCATTCCCGCAGGCGCCAGCTGCGGCAGCGTACGGGCAACCATCCCGTTAAAAGAACCTTTGCGCAGGCTTCCCAGTAACGTAACAACTTTCAACGTATCAGACATGATTACTCCTGTTTCATCATGATGATCCTGGACGGATCAGCTATGGGTGTATGCTTTTTCTGCCGGTAAACTGGTTAATCGCATCAGGCGCGCGGCGGGCTCGTTGGCGCGCTCAGGTACATCCGGAAGACTACGCCAACCGCGAGTGCTGTCAAACTCCCAGATTTTCAGCCGTTCGATGGCGGGTGTCACCGCAACGGACCAGATCAGCACGTCCTCAGCGTCGCTGAGCGCCTCTACCAGCGAGGCTTTTGTTGCGCGCAGGCGTCCGGAGCCGGGGAGCAGCTGCAACAGGCTGGCGTCGTCTGACGCCGCGCCGCTCAGTTTGCGGATGCTCTGGCGAAGGGTGATGAGCTGCGCTCTGGCTTCAACGGGGTCGTTCTGGTTACGTATCCACAGCTTTTCATTGCTTGAGAGCGGGTATTCATCGAGCGCGTTAGCACCATGGAAGCTGCGCGTGACGCGTTGTAGCTCCATATCCAGGCCGCAATCACCTTCCGTCGTCAGCGCGACGCCAACAATGTTGCCGGTGTACGCAATGGAAAAATGGGGGAGTGCCGGGTCCGCAAAAACCGGGCGACCTTCTGGCTGGGTGAGTATGTCCGGTAATTCGCTGGTGCCGTACAGCATAAAAAGCAGTTCTGCGAGGAGCGCTCTGGAAGCTAAAAACCGCGTCCTGCGGTGTTCAGGTAGTTTGAGCGCCTCACTGTGACAGGCTGAAGATATTCTGGCCGATACGAGATGCCCTTCCGTTAATGTTCCTCGTGCAAAATGCGTAGCCATTTTTCGCTCCTTGATAATGGTCGTAGTCGGTTAAACGGTTACATGATTATCGCTTAACTCAGCTTCTGTTTTAATCAGTAAATGGAAATAAGAGAAGCCTGAGCACCGAACTTTACATTATCTTAGGCAAAAACCTGACCTGGTGCGGTATACAGCGCTTTAATCGTCTCACGCAGCCAGAGGATTTTCGGATTATGGCTGTTCCGTTTATGCCAGATCAGCGTGAAGGGGACGGTGAGCTTTTCTGCCTGCGCCTCATCGATGGGAATGGGCAGACAGACCAGATTACGCTGGTGGAGTTGATTGTAGTGATGGCAGTAGTGCGGCGCAGTGGCAATGTAGTTGTGATCCGGCTGGGCTGCCATAAACATCGACTGTTCAAAACCGGGCAAACTCATGGCGATGTTACGCTCCCGGCCCATCTCCCTTAGCACCTCATCGAGCGCCCAGGTGTCGCTGCGTTCCCAGAAGATGCTGATATGCGGGTAGCGCAGAAACGTCTCCAGATCCCATGCTTCCTGGAGCGCGGGATGATCCTCTCGCAAATACACGCACGGACGGTCACTGAACAGGATTTCGTAGTCGATAAACCACGGCATCAGCTTTAGCAGTTCGCGCGAGCGAGGGTGCGTTTCACGCCCGGTGAAGCCCAGATCCACTTCTCCGCGCGTAATGGCGTCCAGCGAATCGTAATCCCATTGGCGCAGCTTCACCGTCGCCTGTGGGTAGCGTTCATTCACCTGCTCCAGCAGGGTATTAAAGCGGATCAGCATCAGCGGTGTTTCGGCGGCGAGCACAAACTTAAGCCCGCCTGGAGAGCTATGGTGGAATTTATCGAGGATCTGGTTGCCAATCTGCATCCAGTCGGCCAAATCCTGTTCCAGACTCACCGTCAGCGGTGTGGGCAATAGCCCTAAAGGCGTTTTCACAAACAGCGGATCGTCGAACCAGTCGCGCAGCTTCGCCAGCGATTTACTCACCGCGGACGGCGTCACGTTCATCCGCTTCGCGGCTTTGGTGACGCTGCGCTCCTGCAACAAAAGTTGCAGGCAAAGTAAAAGATTAAGATCGAGACTGCTGATGGGCTTCTTCATAGTGCGCTGCGGGCTGGATGACCATAAGTAAGGTAATGCAGAGTATGCTACAGCCAATCAGAACCCCGATCAGCATATTCAGCGCGTTAAGGCCGATCACCGCCGCCAGCCAAATCCACAGTGACGAACCGCAGACCTGCGCAATGCCCAGCACCGAGCTTGCCACGCCAGCCCGCAGCGAAAACGGGCCAAGCGCCTGACTCATCGCCACACCAAAGCCGACGGAGAATCCGGCGCAGATCAGAGTAATGCCCACCAGCATTACAGCGTGTGAGGTGGCGGTCGCCAGGATCACGCCTGCGGCGAGGAACAGCGTCTGTGAGGTGAGCATCAGCGTGCGCTGGCGGAAGATGTTGAGCGCAAAGGGCGTTGAGAATGAAACCGCCATGCTCACCATCGCGGTAAGCGCCATCACCGTCGAATACTCACCGCGATCGAAGCCCATCGTCTCCATCAGCAACACCGGGGAAACGTTTACATAGGTGAGGATCACCGCCACGCTAAGCGTGGTGATTGCCAGTCGACTCAGGAAAAAGCGATTCATCAGCTTTTCAGCCGGATGGAGGGTTGCGGTGTGATATGGCTGTTGCGAACCGGGATGGGTCTCTTTCAGCACCAACACGGACAGGATAAAGACGATGGCGCCCATTGCGGCCATGGTCCAGAAAAGACTCTGCCACGGAAATTTAAGCATAATCAGGTAGCCAACAACCGGTGCCAGCACCGGGATGATGCAGGTAATGCCGTTCAGCATCGACAGCACTTTAGCGCGGCGCTGGGCGCTTAAGGTATCGCGAAGAATAGCAAACGCCACCACGTAACAGCCACCCGCGCCAATGCCCTGGATAAAACGGCCTGACAGGAACATTGTGCTTTCCTGAGCTACTGAAGACAGTACTGATGCCAGCGCAAAGATAACTGCACCCGTAATGGCGACGGGCTGACGGCCTGCTTTATCCGCGATTTTCCCGGCAAATACCATCGACGACGCCATTCCCGCGAGGTAGGCCGAAAACGCGATGTGCAGTTGCGCCTCGCTGGCACCCAGATCGCGGGCAATATGCGGTAGCCCCACCAGATACATATCAATGCCGGACGGATACAGCAGAACCAGCGCAAAACTACAGAACAGAAAACGAGCCATAAATCCCCCATAGATGCAGGCAAGCAGGATAGGGGGCGTGGAGGGATTAAGCGAGTTGCCATTTGGACAATGGTGATTTCCCTGGAGGAAATCACCCTGTATTAACGGGAATTACTTACCAATGCAGAAGCTCGAGAAAATCCGTCCCAGCAGATCGTCCGACGTAAACTCCCCGGTGATCTCGCTCAGGTTCTGTTGCGCCAGACGCAGCTCTTCCGCCAGCAGTTCACCGGCCCACGCGCCGATCAGCTGGGCTTTACCCTGCTCAAGGTGGCGAGCCGCCTCTTCCAGCGCCTGCAAGTGACGACGACGCGCCAGGAAGCCCCCCTCCATGCTGGTGTCGAAGCCCATGCTCTGTTTGAGATGGCTACGCAGGGCTTCCACGCCTTCCCCGGTACGGGCCGACAGGCGAATAAGTGAGTGACCATTCACATCGCTGATGCCCAGCGTTTCGCCGGTAACGTCGGCCTTGTTGCGCACCACGGTGATCGGTAGTTTAGCCGGGAGACGGGCGATAAAGTCTGGCCAGATTTCAGCCGGGTCAACGGCGTCGGTTGTGGTGCCGTCCACCATAAACAGCACACGGTCGGCCTGCTCGATCTCCTGCCAGGCGCGTTCGATACCGATACGCTCGACTTCATCGCTCGCATCGCGCAGGCCAGCGGTATCAATGATGTGCAGCGGCATGCCGTCGATATGGATATGCTCGCGCAGGACATCGCGGGTGGTACCGGCTATGTCGGTCACGATCGCCGCTTCACGGCCCGCCAGGGCGTTCAGCAGGCTCGATTTCCCGGCATTGGGGCGACCAGCAATCACCACCTTCATTCCTTCACGCAGCAGGCTGCCCTGGCGCGCTTCGGCGCGAACGGCATCAAGATCGTTCATCACCTGGTTGAGCTGAGCTTCAATTTTACCGTCTGAGAGGAAGTCGATCTCTTCGTCCGGGAAGTCGATAGCCGCTTCGACATAGATTCGCAGGTGAGTAAGTGCTTCCACAAGGTGATTCACGCGTGCGGAAAATGCCCCCTGCAACGAGTTCAGCGCGGAGCGGGCTGCCTGTTCGGAACTGGCGTCGATTAGGTCGGCAATCGCCTCGGCCTGCGCCAGGTCGAGCTTATCGTTCAGGAAGGCACGCTCGGAGAACTCACCCGGCTTTGCAATGCGCAGGCCTGGCAGGGTCAGAATACGTTTTAACAGCAGGTCGAGGATCACCGGGCCGCCGTGACCCTGAAGCTCCAGCACGTCTTCGCCGGTAAAGGAGTTTGGGCCGGGGAACCACAGCGCGATGCCCTGGTCCAGCGGCGTGCCGTCGGCATCCTTAAACGGCAGATAATCAGCGTAGCGCGGCTTTGGCAGTTTACCCAGCACCGCTTCGGCCACCTCGCGCGCCTTCAGGCCGGAGATGCGCAGAATGCCTACACCACCGCGTCCCGGTGGGGTTGCCTGGGCGACGATAGTGTCGTTATGGCTCATGGTTGCTCTCGTTCAATACAAATAAAAAAGGCGGTCAATCGACCGCCCTTATTTTAGCGTTAACTTACCGAATCAGGACTTTTTCTTTTCGCGGCTATGCAGGCCACGTTTTTCCAGACCACGGTAAATCAGCTGCTGCTGGATGATGGTCACCAGGTTGCTGACGATATAGTACAGCACCAGACCTGACGGGAACCACAGGAAGAACACGGTGAAGATGACCGGCATAAAGGTCATGATCTTCTGCTGCATCGGGTCGGTCACGGTGGTCGGAGACATCTTCTGAATGAAGAACATCGTCACGCCCATCAGGATCGGCAGGATGTAGTACGGGTCCTGTGCGGACAGGTCATGGATCCACAGGGCGAACGGCGCGTGGCGCAGCTCAACGGAACCCATCAGCATGTAGTACAGCGCAAGGAAGATTGGCATCTGAATCAGCAGCGGGAAGCAACCACCCAGTGGGTTTACTTTCTCTGCTTTATACAGGGCCATCATCTCCTGGCTCTGACGCTGTTTGTCATCGCCCAGACGCTCACGCATAGCCTGAATCTTCGGCTGTAGCATACGCATCTTCGCCATGGAGGTGTACTGCGCTTTAGTCAGCGGGTACATGATGCCACGAACGATAAAGGTGATAACGATGATGGAGAAGCCCCAGTTACCCAGGAAGCTGTGGATGAACTTCAGCAGCTTAAACAGCGGCTGAGAGATGAACCACAACCAACCGTAATCGACGGTCAGATCCAGGTGCGGCGCAACGGCAGCCATTTTGTCCTGGATTTCCGGGCCGACCCACAGGGTGCTTGCCAGTTTACCGGTTTGACCCGGCTGCACCAGAACTGGCTGAGATTTGTAGCCGATGGCTGCAATACCGTTGCCGAGGTTCGCGGTGTAGAAGTTGTTCGTACCGTCGTTATTCGGTACCCACGCCGTCGCGAAATACTGTTGCAGCATTGCGACCCAACCGCCTTTAGAGCTGACGTTCAGGTTTTCGTTATCGGCAATGGTGTCGAATTTGTATTTCTCGTACTTGGTATCTGGCGTGGAGTAAGCCGCGCCACGGAAGGTATGCAGCGCAAAGTTGCTGCTTCCGGTATCACGGTGAGACGGCAGATTGATGGACTGCTTCAGCTGACCAAAGGTAGAGATTTCCAGCGGTTTCGCACCGGCGTTCTGTACGCTGTAGCCCACGTTCACCGCATACTCACCGCGTTTCAGGGTGAAGGTTTTGGTGAAGGTGTTGCCTGCCGCGTCGGTGTAGGTCATCGGGATAACCAGTTCGTTCTGACCATCAGCCAGCACAAACGTGTCATTCTCGACGTTATACAGTGGACGCGCACCGTTAGCCGGATTATCCGGGCCATCACGACCGGTCAGGCCGCTCTGCGCCTGGTAGATAAATTCAGGCGTGGTTTCCAGTAACTGGAACGGTTCGGTAGACTTCAGCTCTTTCGGGTAGGTCAACAGCAGCGCCTGCTCAACATCACCACCACGGGTGTTGATAGTCAGCTCAAGCACATCGGTCTTAACCGTAATCTGTTTCCCCTGGCCACTGGCCGGTACGCCCTGGTCGGCGGCGCTACCCGCTGCGGTGGTCGTGGTCTGCGTGGTCTGCTGCTGGGGTTGAGGATTTTTATCCTGCTCCCATGCCTGCCAGATCATGAAAGACACGAACAACAAAGCGATGATAAGAAGATTGCGTTGCGAATCCATCGTTAGTGTTCTCTGGTATCAAAAGGTCCTGGAGGGACGGGGTCGTCTCCACCTGGGTGTAAAGGGTGGCATTTTAATACGCGTTTCACCGTCAACCAACTGCCTTTTATCACTCCAAACCTGCGCAATGCCTCAATTCCGTAGCTTGAGCATGTTGGCGTGAAACGGCAGTGTGGCCCGAGTAGCGGACTAATCAGGCGTTGATAGACCCGAATGAGGGCTATCAGGACCCGCGAGCCAGGCGACAGTGGCGGCGCCATAATTTTTCCAACGCTTCCGAGAGAGCACGGTTATCGAGGTCGGCAACCCCTTTTTTAGCCACCACCACGAAATCCATTGAAGGCAGTTCGTGCTGACGTAAACGGAAGCTTTCACGCGTCAGACGTTTAATCCGGTTGCGTTCATGCGCACGCTTAACGTTTTTCTTGGCGACTGTGAGACCGATGCGGGGATGCCCCAGCGAATTTTGGCGGCCGAGGATGGTGATTTGCGGCGTGCCAGCCCGTAATGGCTGCTGGAAGACGAAAGTGAAATGAGTGGGAGTTAACAAACGTAACTCCCTGGGAAATGCGAGCTTAACCACTCAGGGGTTAGCTTTATTACTTGGAAACGGTCAGACGAGCGCGGCCTTTAGCACGACGACGTGCCAGAACCTGACGACCATTTTTAGTAGCCATACGAGCACGGAAGCCGTGAGAACGGTTGCGCTTCAGTACAGACGGTTGAAAAGTGCGTTTCATGGCGATTTCTACCTAAACTTGAAAAAATTCATGACTTTTGCGGATGCCCGACCGAGTTTCGAATGACGGACGCCGAAGCCGTGGGTGATTAAAGAGGCCGGATTGTAATAATTGTACACTCCGGAGTCAATTCTCTTTCCTTAAATCCCTGTGTATTTCCGCACGTTTTCGCGTGGAAAATGAGCAGCGGACGACGCAGGAAGATGAGCATCACGCGCCGGGTCGAGGATTATACGGGCTCAACGATAAAGCGCAAGGATCGTCCCGGATCTTCGTTAGATCATTTAAGCCAAAAATTGTCTGTGCTCATTAAATTTTCCAATATGCGGCCTAAATCGCGAGGCACTCGCGTCAGGATCGTTTACACTTACCCGATTCCGGATCTTCCTGTGGATAAATCGGGAAGAATCTGTGAGAAACAGAAGATCTCTGGCTCAGTTTAGGCTATGATCCGCGGTCCCGATCGGGATCCAGCGATCCTGGTCGGGCATAAACACAACATCGTTCAGGTTGTATCAACGATAGCGTGTATAACCGCAGATAGCGGTTCGCACATCACCCTGATGGGGTCATGTCGATGTGCGCCAACAATCATGAATATTCAATAGTTTTCTTTTATTGTTCGAGTGGAGTCCGCCGTGTCACTTTCGCTTTGGCAGCAGTGTCTTGCCCGATTGCAGGATGAGTTACCAGCCACAGAATTCAGTATGTGGATCCGCCCGTTGCAGGCGGAACTGAGCGATAACACGCTGGCTTTGTATGCGCCAAACCGTTTCGTGCTCGATTGGGTAAGGGATAAATACCTTAATAACATCAATGGACTGCTGAACGATTTCTGCGGGTCAGATGCCCCACAGCTGCGTTTTGAAGTGGGCACAAAGCCGGTCACCCAAACCGTTCGTGAAGTTGTCAATGTGGCAGCCCCTGCACAGGCGGCGCCCGCGCCAGCGCCTCGCGTTGCACCGGCTCGTCAGGGCTGGGATAACGTTCCGGCCCCCGCTGAGCCTACCTACCGCTCTAACGTTAACGTGAAACACACGTTCGATAACTTCGTTGAAGGTAAGTCGAACCAGCTGGCACGCGCGGCGGCTCGCCAGGTTGCCGATAACCCCGGTGGCGCTTACAACCCGCTGTTCCTGTATGGCGGCACGGGTCTCGGTAAAACGCACCTGCTGCATGCGGTGGGCAACGGCATTATGGCGCGTAAGCCCAATGCCAAAGTGGTGTATATGCACTCCGAACGCTTCGTTCAGGACATGGTAAAAGCCCTGCAAAACAATGCGATCGAAGAGTTTAAACGCTACTACCGTTCCGTTGATGCGCTGCTGATCGATGACATTCAGTTCTTTGCCAATAAAGAACGATCGCAGGAAGAGTTTTTCCATACCTTTAACGCCCTGCTGGAAGGCAATCAGCAGATCATTCTGACCTCGGATCGTTATCCTAAAGAGATCAACGGCGTTGAAGATCGTCTCAAATCCCGCTTCGGCTGGGGCCTGACCGTGGCGATCGAGCCGCCGGAGTTGGAAACCCGCGTCGCGATCCTGATGAAGAAAGCCGACGAGAACGACATTCGCCTGCCGGGTGAAGTGGCGTTCTTCATTGCCAAGCGTCTGCGTTCCAACGTGCGTGAACTGGAAGGGGCGCTGAATCGCGTTATCGCCAACGCCAACTTCACCGGTCGTGCGATCACCATCGATTTTGTGCGTGAAGCGCTGCGCGATTTATTGGCTTTGCAGGAAAAACTGGTCACTATCGACAATATTCAGAAGACGGTGGCTGAGTACTACAAGATCAAAGTGGCAGATTTACTGTCTAAACGTCGTTCCCGCTCGGTGGCGCGTCCGCGTCAGATGGCGATGGCGCTGGCAAAAGAGCTAACCAACCACAGTCTGCCGGAAATCGGTGATGCGTTTGGTGGCCGTGACCATACGACCGTGCTGCACGCTTGTCGCAAGATCGAGCAGTTACGCGAAGAAAGCCACGACATAAAAGAAGATTTTTCCAATTTAATCAGAACATTATCATCGTGACGCTATGAAATTTACCGTTGAACGTGAACATTTATTAAAACCGCTGCAACAGGTGAGTGGCCCATTAGGCGGCCGCCCTACGCTGCCTATTCTTGGAAACCTGCTGCTTCAGGTCGCGGACGGTACGCTGTCGCTGACCGGCACAGATCTGGAAATGGAAATGATCGCGCGCGTTACGCTGACTCAGCCGCACGACGCGGGCGCGACCACGGTTCCGGCACGTAAATTCTTTGATATTTGCCGTGGGCTGCCGGAAGGCGCTGAAATCGCCGTGCAGCTGGAGGGCGACCGCATGCTGGTGCGCTCTGGCCGCAGCCGTTTCTCCCTCTCCACGTTGCCCGCTGCGGACTTCCCGAACCTGGATGACTGGCAGAGCGAAGTTGAATTTACTCTGCCGCAGGCGACGATGAAGCGTCTGATCGAAGCCACGCAGTTCTCCATGGCGCATCAGGACGTTCGTTACTACTTAAACGGCATGCTGTTCGAAACCGAAGGTGAAGAGCTGCGTACCGTGGCGACCGACGGTCACCGTCTGGCGGTCTGTTCTATGCCGATTGGTGATTCACTGCCGAACCATTCGGTGATCGTGCCGCGTAAAGGCGTGATTGAACTGATGCGTATGCTCGACGGCGGCGACACGCCGCTGCGCGTGCAAATTGGCAGCAACAATATTCGTGCCCATGTGGGCGATTTTGTCTTCACATCGAAGCTGGTAGACGGTCGTTTCCCGGATTATCGCCGCGTATTGCCGAAGAACCCGGATAAAACGCTGGAGGCGGGTTGCGACATCCTCAAGCAGGCGTTCGCGCGTGCCGCTATTCTCTCCAACGAGAAATTCCGCGGCGTACGTCTGTACGTGAGTGAAAACCAGATCAAAATCACCGCCAACAACCCGGAGCAGGAAGAGGCAGAAGAGATTCTGGACGTCACCTACGCCGGGGCTGAGATGGAAATCGGCTTCAACGTCAGCTATGTGCTGGATGTGCTGAATGCACTGAAATGCGAGAACGTTCGCATCCTGCTGACTGACTCCGTTTCGAGCGTACAGATTGAAGATGCCGCATCACAGTCGGCTGCCTATGTTGTCATGCCAATGAGACTGTAATGTCGCTCACCCGTCTGTTGATCCGCGACTTTCGCAATATCGAAAGCGCGGATCTCGCTTTATCCCCTGGCTTTAACTTCCTGGTTGGCGCGAACGGCAGCGGCAAAACCAGCGTGCTGGAAGCCATCTATACGCTCGGCCACGGCCGGGCGTTTCGCAGTTTGCAGATTGGTCGCGTGATTCGCCACGAGCAGGACTCTTTTGTTCTGCACGGGCGTTTGCAGGGCGCAGAGCGGGAAACCGCCATCGGCCTGACCAAAGACAAGCAGGGCGACAGCAAGGTGCGCATCGACGGCACCGATGGCCACAAGGTGGCGGAGCTGGCGCTGCTGATGCCGATGCAGCTGATTACGCCCGAGGGGTTTACTTTACTCAACGGCGGCCCCAAATACAGAAGAGCGTTCCTCGACTGGGGATGCTTTCACAATGAAGCCGGTTTCTTTAACGCCTGGAGCAACCTGAAGCGTCTGCTTAAACAGCGTAACGCCGCATTGCGCCAGGTCACGCGCTACGCCCAGCTGCGTCCGTGGGACATGGAACTCATTCCTCTTGCGGAACAAATCAGCCACTGGCGTGCCGAATACAGTGCAGGTATCGCCGAAGACATGGCCGACACCTGCAAACAGTTTTTACCCGAGTTCTCTCTCACCTTCTCTTTCCAGCGTGGCTGGGAAAAAGAGACGGAATATGCCGAGGTGTTAGAGAGAAGCTTCGAGCGCGATCGCATGTTGACCTACACCGCGCACGGCCCGCACAAGGCGGATTTCCGCATTCGTGCCGACGGTGCGCCGGTGGAAGACACGCTGTCGCGCGGGCAGCTGAAGCTCCTGATGTGCGCGCTGCGCCTGGCGCAGGGGGAATTCCTCACCCGCGAAAGTGGGCGACGCTGCCTGTACCTGATAGATGATTTTGCCTCGGAACTTGACGACGCGCGGCGCGGGCTGCTTGCCAGTCGCTTAAAAGCCACGCAGTCGCAGGTTTTCGTCAGCGCCATTAGCGCTGAACACGTTATGGACATGTCGGACGAAAATTCGAAGATGTTTACCGTGGAAAAGGGTAAAATAACGGATTAACCCAAGTTGAAATGAGCGAGAAACGTTGATGTCGAATTCTTATGACTCCTCCAGTATCAAAGTCCTGAAAGGGCTGGATGCGGTGCGTAAGCGCCCGGGTATGTATATCGGCGACACGGATGACGGCACCGGTCTGCACCACATGGTATTCGAGGTGGTAGATAACGCTATCGACGAAGCGCTCGCGGGTCACTGTAAAGACATCGTGGTCACGATCCATGCGGACAACTCCGTGTCCGTTACCGATGACGGTCGTGGCATCCCAACCGGTATTCACCCGGAAGAGGGCGTATCTGCTGCGGAAGTGATCATGACCGTTCTGCACGCAGGCGGTAAGTTCGATGATAACTCCTATAAAGTTTCCGGCGGTCTGCACGGCGTAGGCGTATCCGTAGTAAACGCCCTGTCGCAGAAGCTGGAGCTGGTTATCCAGCGCGAAGGCAAAATTCACCGTCAGATCTACCAGCATGGCGTGCCAGAAGCGCCGCTGGCCGTCACGGGCGATACCGAGAAAACCGGTACCATGGTGCGTTTCTGGCCGAGCCTTGAAACCTTCACCAACGTCACCGAATTCGAGTACGACATTCTGGCGAAACGCCTGCGTGAACTGTCGTTCCTGAACTCCGGCGTGTCGATTCGTCTGCGCGACAAACGTGACAACAAAGAAGACCACTTCCACTACGAAGGCGGTATCAAGGCGTTCGTTGAGTATCTGAACAAGAATAAAACGCCGATTCACCCGAATATCTTCTACTTCTCTACTGAAAAAGACGGTATCGGCGTGGAAGTGGCCTTGCAGTGGAACGACGGTTTCCAGGAAAACATCTACTGCTTCACCAACAACATTCCACAGCGCGACGGCGGTACGCACCTTGCGGGCTTCCGCGCGGCGATGACCCGTACCCTGAACGCCTACATGGACAAAGAAGGCTACAGCAAAAAAGCGAAAGTCAGCGCCACCGGCGACGATGCCCGTGAAGGCCTGATTGCCGTGGTCTCCGTGAAGGTGCCGGATCCGAAGTTCTCCTCACAGACCAAAGACAAGCTGGTCTCTTCTGAGGTGAAATCGGCGGTTGAACAGCAGATGAACGAACTGCTGAGCGAATACCTGCTGGAAAACCCGTCCGACGCGAAAATCGTGGTGGGTAAAATTATCGATGCGGCGCGTGCCCGTGAAGCGGCGCGTAAAGCGCGTGAAATGACCCGTCGTAAAGGCGCGCTGGACCTGGCAGGCCTGCCGGGCAAACTGGCTGACTGTCAGGAACGCGACCCGGCGCTGTCTGAACTGTACCTTGTGGAAGGGGACTCCGCGGGCGGTTCTGCGAAGCAGGGCCGTAACCGCAAGAACCAGGCGATTCTGCCGCTGAAGGGTAAAATCCTTAACGTTGAGAAAGCGCGCTTTGACAAGATGCTCTCTTCTCAGGAAGTGGCGACGCTTATCACCGCGCTGGGCTGCGGCATTGGTCGCGACGAGTACAACCCGGACAAACTGCGCTATCACAGCATCATCATCATGACCGATGCGGACGTCGACGGCTCGCACATTCGTACGCTGCTGTTGACCTTCTTCTATCGTCAGATGCCGGAAATCGTTGAGCGCGGCCACGTCTACATTGCCCAGCCGCCGCTGTACAAAGTGAAGAAAGGCAAGCAGGAACAGTACATTAAAGATGACGACGCGATGGATCAGTACCAAATCGCGATCGCCCTTGATGGTGCGACCCTGCACGCAAACTCCAGCGCGCCAGCGCTGGCCGGTGAGCCGCTGGAGCGTCTGGTCTCTGAGTTCAACGCCACGCAGAAAATGATTGGCCGTATGGAGCGTCGCTATCCGAAAGCGCTGCTGAAAGAGCTGATTTACCAGCCGACCCTGACCGAAGCCGATCTGAGCAACGAGCAGACCGTCACCCGCTGGGTGAACACCCTGGTGAGCGAGCTGAACGAGAAAGAGCAGCATGGCAGCCAGTGGAAGTTCGACGTCCAGCAGAACGCTGAGCAGCAGTTCGAGCCGATCGTCCGCGTGCGTACCCACGGCGTCGATACCGACTACCCGCTGGAGCACGAATTTGTGACCGGTCCGGAATACCGTCGTATCTGCACCCTTGGCGAGAAGCTGCGCGGCCTGATCGAAGACGACGCGTTCATCGAACGTGGCGAACGTCGTCAGCCGGTAGCCAGCTTCGAACAGGCGCTGGAGTGGCTGGTGAAAGAGTCCCGTCGTGGTCTCTCTATTCAGCGTTATAAAGGCCTGGGCGAAATGAACCCGGATCAGCTGTGGGAAACCACCATGGATCCGGAAAGCCGTCGCATGCTGCGCGTCACCGTTAAAGACGCAATCGCAGCGGATCAGCTGTTCACGACCCTGATGGGCGATGCGGTTGAACCACGTCGCGCCTTCATCGAAGAGAACGCCCTGAAAGCGGCGAATATCGATATTTAATCGTCGCTTTACGACAGCATAACTGGCCGCGCTTCAGCGCGGCTTTTTTATGGACGCAGGAAACTCCAGCGACATCACTGCCGGTAAACGTTTGACCAGCATATCTATGGCAATTCTTACCCTTAGCGGCAGGTGTGGCGTCTGCTGCCAGACGGCATGAACGTCGAAGCGTACATCCGGGGCCTGCTTTAAGAGCGGGGCAAGGTTTCCCTGATGAATTTCTTTGATGACCATCCAGCAGGGTAGCCATGCAAGGCCGTGGCCGGCCAGCGCCGCGTCGCAGATCGCCTGCAAATCATCCATATTGAGCGATGAGCGGGGAATAAACGTGCGCGACGTGCCATCGTAATCCATCAGCTGCCAGGGTAGGACTCTGCCCGCACGCGTGTAGTTAATGGCCGTATGCTGGCGTAGATCATCAACGGTTTGCGGCTGGCCATTCTTAAACAGGTAATCCGGCGCGGCGCACAGCACCATCCGGTGCTCACCCAGCCTTCTGGCGACCAGCACGCTGCTGTCAGCCAGAGCGCCATTGCGCACCGCCATATCAAACCCTTCTTCCACGAGATCCACGACGCGGTCGCTGAAGGACATTTCAAGCTCAAGCCCGGGATGCTCCTGCGCCAGCTCTATTAGCAGCGGGGCGATACACTGGCGACCAAACAGCACCGGCACGGCAACACGTAGCCGACCATTGACCTGATGTTTTCCGGTTTCAAGCTGCGATTCAGCGCCACGGATCTCCTCCAGCGCGCGCAGGCAGCGTTCATAAAAAAGCGCGCCGTTATCGGTCAGCCTCTGACTGCGGGTGGTCCGATGAAACAGACGAACCCCCAGCCTCTCTTCAAGACGAGCAATGCTTTTTCCTACCGCCGAGCGCGACAAATGCAGTCGGACGGCGGCCTGGGCAAAACTTCCTGCCTCAACGGAGGCAACGAAAACGGGAATATCTTTCAGCGTATCGGTCATGGACGGATTGTGTCAATTTGGTCATCAATGAAGGGAAAACTTATCGCCACTGGCGACGCTGAGTCAACGGTAGACTGTCAGAACTGAAAATCATCTGATGACAGGAGAAAAAAATGACTGAAACAATGCAACGCTGGTCAATGGATGCCCTTGGTCGTGAAAGCCTCAGGCTCGTTCAGGAGCCTGTTCCACAGCCAGGCCCGGGGGAGGTTCGCGTAAGGGTTAAAGCCGTTGCGCTCAACTACCGGGATAAAATGGTGATTGAAGGCACGATGCCGATTCCGCTTTCCTTCCCGTTTACTCCAGCATCTGACATGGCAGGCGTGGTGGACAGCATCGGCGAAGGCGTTACGCGTTTCAAGCCCGGCGCACGCGTCATCTCAACCTTCTTCCCGGAATGGATCGACGGCAAGCCGCAGGCAGACGCGCGCGATTTGCCCTATAAAACGTCCGGTGGATACTTCCAGGGCATGCTGGCCGAATATGTGATTGTGAGTGAAAATGCGCTGGTGGCGTCCCCGGAAAGCCTGGATGACGCTGAGGCCAGCACGCTTCCTTGCGCGGGGCTCACCGCCTGGTTTGCGCTGGTGGAACGTGGTCAGCTGCGCGCCGGGCAATCGGTGCTGGTACAAGGGACGGGCGGTGTGGCGCTATTCGCTTTGCAGATAGCAAAAGCGCACGGCGCAGAAGTTATTGTTACGTCGGGGAGTGATGAAAAACTGGCGCGGGCCAAAAAGCTGGGGGCCAGCCAGGGCATCAACCGGCTGAAAGGCGACTGGGCAGAAGATACGCTGGCGCTCACGCAGGATCGCGGCATCGACCATATTATTGAAACCGTGGGTGGGGAGAACCTGAGACATTCCCTGCGCGCCGTTGCCGTTCATGGGCGGATATCGGTCATTGGCGTGCTGGCCGGGACAGAAATTTCTCTGCCTGCAAGCGAGCTGTTGCTGAAATCTCCCGTCATTCAGGGGATTGGGGTTGGACACCGCCGGGCGCTGGAAGATTTTGTCCGTGCTGTTGATGTCACGGAGTTAAAACCGGTGATTGAGCATCGCTACCGCTTTGACGAGCTGGAACAGGCGCTTGAACATCTGGATCGCGGTGCGTTTGGCAAAATCGTTCTCACCCGCGAGTGAGTTCCCGTTCCCGGGATAAACGTAAAAGGGGCTTTTTGTTGCGCAAGGTAGCTCTATTTTTGTGTGCTTAATCGCGTTAGCATGAGGTAGCACTCATTTATCCCGGGGACCTCATGGCTATCAAACTCATTGCAATCGATATGGACGGCACGCTGCTGCTGCCGGACCACACTATCTCTCCTGCCGTTAAAAATGCGATCGCCGCCGCACGCGAAAAAGGCGTGAACGTGGTGCTCACCACCGGACGCCCGTATGCCGGGGTGCACAGTTACCTGAAAGAGCTGCACATGAACCAGCCTGGCGATTACTGCATCACCTATAACGGCGCGCTGGTGCAAAAGGCAGCCGATGGCAGCACGGTGGCGCAAACTGCACTGAGCTATGATGATTACCGGTTCCTGGAAAAACTCTCCCGCGACGTGGGCTCTCACTTCCACGCGCTCGATCGCAATACGCTTTACACCGCCAACCGCGATATCAGCTACTACACGGTGCACGAGTCCTACGTAGCAACCATTCCACTGGTGTTCTGCGAAGCGGAGAAAATGGACCCGGCGACCCAGTTTCTGAAAGTGATGATGATTGATGAACCTGCGGTTCTCGACAAAGCCATCTCACGCATTCCGGCTGAGGTAAAAGAGAAATACACCGTGCTGAAAAGTGCGCCGTACTTCCTCGAAATCCTCGATAAACGCGTCAATAAAGGCACGGGCGTCAAATCGCTTGCCGATGCGCTGGGCATCAAGCCTGAGGAGATTATGGCGCTGGGCGACCAGGAAAACGATATTGCGATGATCGAATATGCGGGCATGGGCGTGGCGATGGATAACGCCATCCCGTCGGTAAAAGAAGTGGCGAACTTCGTGACCAAATCTAACCTGGAAGATGGCGTTGCCTGGGCGATCGAGAAATTCGTTCTGTCGTAACAAGTGCTTTGAAAGATTAGCCCTGGTTATTAACCGGGGCTTTTTTTGGCCCTGAATTTATCGAATTGTTCTTTTTGTGATCTGGATTGTAGTACAACATTAATTGATTGTACTACATTATCACCACAGCAAAGGCGGAAGGCCTCACGTTTGTACTGCAAAAGTGAGGCGAAATTCAGCGGTCGCGGTAAAGTAGTGATGGACTTACAGAGCACAAGGACTCTCCATGACACTCAATAAAACCGATCGCATTGTCATCACGCTGGGCACCCAGATTGTGGGTGGCAAATACGTTCCCGGTTCGCCGCTACCAGCAGAGGCGGAACTGTGCGAGGAGTTTGAAACCTCGCGCAACATCATCCGGGAAGTGTTCCGCTCGCTGATGGCGAAGCGGCTGATTGAAATGAAGCGCTATCGCGGCGCGTTTGTGGCGCCGCGTAACCAGTGGAACTACCTCGATACTGACGTTCTGCAATGGGTACTGGAAAACGACTACGACCCACGGCTCATCGGCGCGATGAGCGAAGTCCGAAATCTGGTGGAACCGGCCATCGCCCGCTGGGCGGCAGAGCGCGCAACGTCAGGCGACCTGGCACAGATTGAGTCGGCTTTAAACGACATGATCGCCAATAACCAGAATCGGGAGGCGTTCAACGAAGCGGATATTCGCTACCACGAAGCGGTATTGCAGTCGGTGCATAACCCGGTTTTACAGCAGCTTAGCGTGGCGATCAGCTCGCTACAGCGAGCAGTATTTGAACGTACCTGGATGGGCGATGAGGCCAACATGCCGAAAACGCTTCAGGAACATAAAGCGCTGTTCGATGCGATACGGCATCAGGACGGCGATGCGGCAGAGCAGGCGGCGCTGACCATGATCGCCAGCTCGACACGAAGGTTGAAGGAAATCACATGACATCACGCTACATCGCAATTGACTGGGGATCGACCAATCTGCGCGCCTGGCTCTACCAGGATGAGCAGTGCCTGGAAAGCAGGCAATCAGAAGCAGGTGTGACGCGCCTGAACGGTAAATCCCCCGCAGCGGTGTTAGCAGAGGTGACACAAAACTGGCGCGACGGTACAACGCCAGTGGTGATGGCCGGAATGGTCGGCAGTAACGTGGGCTGGAAGGTCGCGCCTTACCTGTCAGTTCCGGTGCATTTCACCGCCGTTGGCGAGCAGTTAACGTCCGTTGGCGACAATGTCTGGATTATTCCCGGTTTATGCGTCTCTCGCGACGATAACCATAACGTGATGCGCGGCGAAGAGACGCAGCTGCTCGGGGCGCGCACCCTTTCTCCTTCTTCTGTCTACGTCATGCCCGGGACGCACTGCAAATGGGTCCAGGCGGATGCTGAGCAAATTCATGATTTCCGCACCGTGATGACCGGCGAACTGCACCACTTGCTGCTTAAGCATTCGCTGGTGGGGGCCGGTTTGCCGGAGCAGACCCCTTCGCCGGAAGCGTTTGCCGCCGGGCTTGAGCGCGGGATCGCCTCCCCTGTCGTTTTGCCGCAACTTTTTGAGGTTCGCGCCTCGCACGTGCTGGGAAATCTTCCGCGCGAACAGGTCAGCGAATTTCTGTCCGGCCTGCTGATTGGCGCAGAAGTCGCCACCCTGAGCGACGCGTTCGCCGGGCAGCAGGCCATCACGCTCGTCGCGGGTTCATCGCTGACGTCTCGTTACCGCCAGGCGTTCCACGCTATCGGACGGGATGTTGCTGCGGTGGAAGGCGACACGGCATTTCAGGCAGGCATAAGGAGCATCGCTCATGCAGTGGCAAACTGAACTTCCCCTGATCGCGATTTTGCGCGGTATCACGCCCGGTGAGGCCTTAGCGCACGTTGGCGCGGTGATCGACGCCGGGTTCGACGCGGTGGAAATCCCGCTCAACTCCCCGGAGTGGGAAAAAAGCATTCCGGCAGTTGTGAAGGCGTTTGGTGATAAGGCGCTGATTGGCGCTGGCACCGTATTACAGCCGGAGCAAGTGGATGAACTGGCGAAAATGGGCTGCAAGCTTATCGTCACACCGAATATCAACCCCGAGGTGATCCGCCGGGCGGTGGATTACGGCATGACCGTCTGCCCGGGTTGCGCCACGGCCACAGAAGCCTTTGCCGCCCTCGATGCGGGCGCACAGTCTCTCAAAATTTTCCCGTCGTCGGCCTTTGGTCCGGATTACATCAAAGCGCTGAAAGCGGTCTTACCCGCCAGCGTGCCGGTCTTTGCCGTGGGTGGCGTCACGCCGGAAAACCTGGTGCAGTGGATAAAAGCGGGCTGTGTGGGCGCCGGGCTGGGCAGCGATCTCTATCGTGCAGGTCAGCCCGTTGAGCGTACCTCACAGCAGGCGGCAGCATTTGTGAAAGCGTATCGAGAGGCAGTGCAATGAAAATAACCAAACTCACCACGTACCGTTTACCCCCGCGTTGGATGTTCCTGAAAATCGAAACCGACGAAGGCGTGGTTGGCTGGGGCGAGCCGGTGATTGAAGGCCGTGCGCGCACCGTTGAAGCCGCGGTTCACGAGCTGGGCGAATACCTGATTGGCCAGGATCCGGCGCGCATCAACGACCTGTGGCAGGTCATGTACCGGGCGGGATTTTACCGTGGCGGTCCGATCCTGATGAGCGCCATCGCCGGTATTGATCAGGCGCTGTGGGATATCAAAGGCAAAGTGCTGAATGCCCCGGTCTGGCAATTAATGGGCGGCCTGGTGCGCGACAAAATCAAAGCCTACAGCTGGGTGGGCGGTGACCGCCCTGCGGAAGTGATCGACGGTATCCGGCAACTGCGCAACATCGGTTTTGACACCTTCAAACTCAACGGCTGCGAAGAGATGGGCGTTATAGACAACTCGCGCGCGGTAGACCGGGCGGTGAACACCGTGGCGCAAATCCGCGAGGCTTTCGGCAACGAGATTGAGTTTGGTCTGGATTTCCACGGCCGCGTCAGCGCGCCAATGGCCAAAGTGCTGATTAAAGAGCTGGAGCCGTATCGCCCGCTGTTTATCGAAGAGCCGGTGCTGGCCGAGCAGGCGGAATACTATCCGAAACTGGCTGAACAGACGCACATTCCCATCGCGGCGGGGGAACGCATGTTCTCGCGCTTCGAGTTTAAACGCGTGCTGGAGGCGGGCGGCATTGCGATCCTGCAACCGGACCTCTCCCACGCGGGCGGCATCACCGAATGCTACAAAATTGCCGGAATGGCAGAAGCCTGGGATGTGGCGCTGGCGCCGCACTGTCCGCTTGGACCGATTGCGCTGGCGGCCTGCCTGCACGTCGACTTCGTCTCCCGCAATGCGGTGTTCCAGGAACAAAGCATGGGCATTCACTATAACAAGGGCGCGGAGCTGCTCGACTTTGTGAAAAACAAAGAAGACTTCAGCATGGAAGGCGGTTTCTTTAAACCGTTAACGAAGCCGGGCCTTGGCGTGGAGATCGATGAAGCCAAAGTCATTGAGCTGAGTAAAAGTGCGCCGGACTGGCGTAACCCACTGTGGCGTCATGAAGACGGTTCCGTAGCCGAGTGGTAAATCGCCGGATGGCGCTACGCTTATCCGGCCTACTTTCTCGTAGGCCCGGTAAGCGAAGCGCCACCGGGCAAAAAAAACGTACATAGAAAAAATATAACCCTCTGTAAATTACAGGGCATGGTGAGCGGCTTCGCTATGCCCAAAATCTGGAGACAGATTGCGATGGATATTCCAGTTACTGCTGCAAAAACCGGGCGTCGTCGTTACCTGACGCTGATCATGATCTTTATTACCGTGGTCATCTGTTATGTCGACCGCGCCAACCTTGCCGTGGCATCGGCTCATATTCAGGAAGAGTTTGGCATCACCAAAGCGGAAATGGGCTACGTCTTCTCGGCGTTTGCCTGGCTGTATACGCTCTGCCAGATCCCGGGCGGCTGGTTCCTTGACCGCGTGGGTTCACGTCTGACCTACTTTATCGCTATTTTCGGCTGGTCCGTGGCGACCCTGTTCCAGGGCTTCGCCACCGGGCTGATGTCGCTGATTGGCCTGCGCGCCATCACCGGGGTGTTTGAAGCGCCCGCGTTTCCGACCAACAACCGCATGGTGACCAGCTGGTTCCCGGAACATGAGCGAGCCTCTGCCGTCGGCTTTTACACCTCCGGGCAGTTTGTTGGTCTGGCGTTTCTGACGCCGCTGTTAATCTGGATCCAGGAGCTGCTGAGCTGGCACTGGGTGTTTATCGTCACCGGCGGGATCGGCATTATCTGGTCGTTAATCTGGTTTAAGGTGTATCAGCCGCCGCGCCTGACCAAAAGCATCTCCAAAGCCGAACTGGACTACATCCGCGACGGCGGTGGCCTGGTGGACGGCGATGCGCCCGTGAAAAAAGAGGCGCGCCAGCCGCTGACCAGAGCGGACTGGAAGCTGGTCTTCCACCGTAAGCTGGTGGGCGTGTATCTGGGACAGTTCGCGGTGACCTCCACGCTGTGGTTCTTCCTCACCTGGTTCCCGAACTATCTGACCCAGGAAAAAGGTATTACCGCGCTGAAGGCAGGCTTTATGACCACCGTACCCTTCCTTGCGGCGTTTTTCGGCGTCCTGCTCTCGGGCTGGCTGGCGGATAAGCTGGTGAAAAAAGGTTTCTCGCTGGGCGTTGCGCGTAAAACGCCGATTATCTGCGGACTGCTGATCTCTACCTGCATCATGGGAGCGAACTACACCAACGATCCGGTGTGGATCATGACCCTGATGGCGGTAGCGTTCTTCGGAAACGGTTTTGCCTCTATCACCTGGTCGCTGGTGTCGTCGCTGGCGCCGATGCGTCTGATCGGCCTGACCGGTGGCGTGTTTAACTTCGTTGGCGGCCTGGGCGGGATCACCGTACCGCTGGTCATCGGTTACCTGGCGCAGGACTACGGCTTTGGTCCGGCGCTGGTGTATATCTCTGCCGTGGCGCTGATCGGCGCGCTCTCCTACATCCTGCTGGTCGGCGACGTTAAACGAGTAGGCTAATCCCTTCGGATGTTTTACCCTGATGCGATAACCGCGCATCAGGGTATTTCCATGAAACAAATCACCTTCGCTTCCCGCAACCACCAGCTCACCAACATCAACGTCTGGACGCCAGACAGCCAGTGGCTTGTCTATGATGTCCGCCCGTCAGGCGCGTCGTTTACCGGTGAAACCATTGAGCGGGTCAATGTCAGTACGGGCGAGGTTGAGGCGATCTACCGTGCGACTGACGGCGCGCATGTCGGCGTGGTGACCGTTCATCCGGCGCAGGACAAATATGTTTTTATCCACGGCCCGAAAAACCCGGATGCAGACTGGCACTACGATTTTCATCATCGCCAGGGGGTGATTGCGCACAATGGTCAGGTGAGCAATCTTGATGCGATGGATATCACCGCGCCTTACACCGCAGGCGCGCTGCGTGGCGGCAGCCACGTCCACGTTTTTAGCCCGAACGGGCAGTTCGTCAGCTTTACCTACAACGACCATGTGCTGCACGCGCGCGATCCGCAGCTGGATTTGCGTAACGTCGGGGTGGCGGCGCCTTTTGGTCCGGTAAACCCACAGGGGAACCATCCGCGGGAATATGCCGGAACCTTCTGGAGCGTACTGGTAAGCCGTACAACGCCGAACCCGAAACCGGGCAGCGATGAGATCAACCGCGCCTACGAAGAGGGCTGGGTGGGCAACGACAGGCTAGCGTTTATCGGCGATACGGTGTCTGCGAAAGGCGAGAAAGTGCCCGAACTGTTTATTGTCGATCTCCCCAAAGACGAGCAGGGCTGGAAACGGGCGGGTGATGCGCCGTTGCAGGGGACGCCGGATACAATGCCCGCGCCGCCTGCGGGCGTCATGCAACGCCGCCTTACCTTCACCCACCAGAAGGCGTATCCGGGGCTGGTGAACGTGCCGCGCCACTGGGTGCGCAGCAATCCACAGGGAACGCAGATTGCGTTTTTAATGCGGGACGATAACGGCGTTGTGCAGCTGTGGCTTATCTCCCCTGAGGGCGGCGAGCCGCGCCAGCTGACCCACGCTGAGCGTGATATTCAGTCAGCCTTTAACTGGCATCCTTCCGGCAACGGGCTGGGATTTGTGCTTGCAGGCCGCATTGCCTGCTGCGATGCGCAGACCGGAGAGGTGACGTTTGTGACGTCCGATCACGGCAATCCGCCGTCTGCTGACGCTGTGGTGTTTTCCCCGGACGGACGATTTATTGCATGGATGGAAGAGAAGGACGGTTTCCGCCAGCTGTGGCTAACGGAAACCGCACAGAATTAGCGTGGAGGCATCGCTGCGGGCGGGATGACGGAATTGGTCGCCAGCTTTTCCTGCTCGCTTTTCTCAACGCGCGAACGCACTGAGCTGTCGGTGCGGAACATATCCCACGGCAGCAAAAGCGTATCGGCAACCGCCGTAAACGGCATATCAAGAATCGCCAGAGATTTGGTACCCCAGTTTGTCTCATCATCAGAGATCATTGCGGCACTGGCGCGCGTCCCCGGATATGTTCCTTCTTTACCGCCGGTGTGCGACATCACGCTCGAACACCCGCAAAGTAAAACAACCCCGCTGAACGTCGCCAGCTTAATCAGAACATTTCTCATCATCACTCAGTCATCATTAGTAGCACGGCATTAACCTGCAACTCAGGGTTATAGCGAGGCGCGTCCAAAATGGATAGCTCAAAACTCCCGCACTGTGGTCGCCATCGCAATTTAACCCTTTGTGCTGTGCCCCTGAGTCTATGCGACAACCAGCAAAGTGCAAAAAAATCTCACATCAACAGTCTTGAAAAGGCCGTATCCAGACCCATTTTAAGAATGTAACCCGATAACGGACACGCCTGATGGGTGTTCGGGGAAGCAGAAGCCTGTCCATGGTGGAAGGCTACATTTTCTCGCTGATTTCAGGAGCATTTATCTATGCGTAATTTCGATCTCTCTCCGCTATACCGTTCTGCCATTGGTTTTGATCGTCTGTTCAACCACTTAGAAAACAACCAGAGCCAGAGCAACGGCTATCCTCCTTACAACGTTGAACTGGTTGACGAAAACCACTATCGCATTGCGATTGCTGTTGCCGGTTTCGCAGAGAGCGAACTGGAGATCACCGCGCAGGACAATCTGCTGGTGGTGAAAGGCTCCCATACGGGCGAACAGAAAGAACGAACCTACCTCTACCAGGGTATCGCAGAGCGCAACTTTGAACGCAAGTTCCAGCTGGCTGAGAACATCCACGTCAAGGGCGCGAACCTGGTGAACGGCCTGCTGTTTATCGAACTGGAACGTGTGATTCCGGAAGAGAAAAAACCGCGTCGTATCGAAATCAACTAATTAAGCGGGTCGCGGCTGCGGCCCATCTGAAATTGCTTGCCGTAACGGGAGCATATGCGAATCCGCAAGGGTTTGCAGGTACAACTGTGCACAAAATTAAACTGTGCCGAACTCGCTTCTCAGAAGGAGATTTAGTATGCGTAACTATGATTTTTCTCCCCTGCTGCGTCAGTGGATCGGTTTTGACAAACTGGCTAACGCGCTGCAAAGCGCAACCGAACAGCAGACCTTTCCGCCGTACAACATCGAAAAAAGCGATGATAACCACTACCGCATCACGCTTGCGCTGGCCGGATTCCGCCAGGATGATCTCGACATCCAGCTTGAGGGTACGCGCCTGACCGTGAAAGGGTCACCGGAAAAACCAGACACCGAGACCAAATGGCTGCATCAGGGGCTTGTCACTCAGCCGTTTAGCCTGAGCTTTACTCTGGCAGACCATATGGAAGTTTCTGGCGCGACGTTCACTAACGGGCTGCTGAACATTGACCTCACCCGTAACGTGCCGGAAGCCATTGCGCCTCAGCGCATCGCCATTAGCGAACGCCCGGCGTTGAACAGCTAAACCACGTTTTTGCCGCGAGGCAAACCTGCCGATCCTGTAGGTCGGGTAAGGCTCAGCCGCCACCCGACTCGCTCACAGATGCCATGAAGCCCTGCCCCGGCAGGGCTTTTTTGTGCGCCATCGCCCATACAACCGCCGTCAGCTCTGAGAGAATCCTTAGCATAACTATGGTTATACACAGGATGTGGATCATGAGTGATATCGCGTTAACCGTTAGCGTGTTGGCCCTTGTCGCGGTAGTGGGGCTATGGCTGGGGAATATCAAAATCCGCGGCGTCGGATTTGGCATCGGCGGGGTGCTGTTCGGCGGGATTTTTGTCGGCCATTTTGCCGACCAGCTTGGGTGGGTACTCAGCGCCGATATGCTGCATTTCATCCAGGAGTTCGGCCTGATCCTCTTTGTGTATACCATCGGTATTCAGGTGGGGCCGGGCTTCTTCGCTTCCCTGCGCGTCTCCGGTTTACGCCTTAATCTCTTTGCCTTCGGCATCGTCGTGATGGGTGGGCTGGTTACCGCCATTCTGCATAAACTCTTCGCGATTCCGCTGCCCGTTGTGCTGGGCATCTTCTCCGGCGCCGTCACGAATACGCCCGCGCTCGGGGCGGGCCAGCAAATTCTGCGCGATCTGGGTATCCCTGCTGATGTCGTCGATCAGATGGGGATGAGCTACGCCATGGCCTATCCGTTTGGCATTTGCGGTATTTTGCTCTCGATGTGGCTGGTGCGCGTGCTGTTCCGCGTTAACGTCGAGCAGGAGGCAAAAGAGCATGAAAGCACGCTGACCAACGGCCATGCGCTCATTAAAACCATCAACATTCGCGTCGAAAACCCCAACCTGAACAATATGGCGATTCAGGATGTTCCCATTCTGAACAGCGCGACCATTATCTGTTCCCGCCTGAAACGTGATGAAACGCTGATGGTGCCTTCACCTGACACCCTTATTCAGCACGGCGATCTCCTGCATCTGGTAGGGCAACCGGCGGATTTAAACAATGCCCGGCTGGTGATCGGTCAGGAGGTGGATACATCACTCTCAACCCGTGGAACGGACATGCGCGTGGAGCGGGTGGTAGTGACCAATGAGAAAGTCCTGGGCAAGAAAATACGCGATTTGCAGGTTAAAGAGCGTTATGACGTGGTGATCTCCCGGCTTAACCGCGCCGGTGTCGAGCTGGTGGCCAGCCAGGATGCCAGCCTGCAATTCGGTGATATTCTCAACCTCGTCGGGCGTCCCTCATCCATTGATGCCGTAGCGGACATGGTAGGCAACGCCCAGCAAAAACTCCAGCAGGTGCAGATGCTGCCGGTCTTTATCGGCGTCGGGCTTGGCGTCATGCTTGGCTCCATCCCCCTGTACGTGCCCGGCTTCCCGGTAGCACTGAAGCTGGGTCTGGCAGGCGGGCCGCTCATTATGGCGCTGATCCTCGGGCGTATCGGCTCCATCGGTAAGCTCTACTGGTTTATGCCGCCGAGTGCTAACCTGGCGCTGCGGGAGTTAGGCATCGTGCTGTTTCTGGCAGTGGTGGGGCTGAAATCCGGCGGCGATTTTGTCGATACCCTGGTGAACGGCGAAGGGATGAGCTGGGTAGGATACGGCATATTTATTACCGCTATCCCACTGATAACGGTCGGATTACTGGCGCGTATATTCGCTAAAATGAACTATCTCACGCTGTGCGGCATGCTGGCTGGCTCCATGACCGATCCGCCCGCGCTGGCGTTCGCCAATAACCTGCACGCCACCAGCGGCGCGGCGGCGTTGTCCTACGCCACGGTTTATCCGCTGGTGATGTTTCTGCGCATCATCACCCCGCAGCTACTGGCGGTGCTGTTCTGGGGGATGGGCTAATAAGTCTTCCGGGTGGATGCGCCGCAAATGGTAGTCCACCTGGTAATCGCTGGTGTTCCGGAACATCACGGAATAATTGAGGAACTCGCCGCTGTCGCTGTAGGAAAGGGAGGTGATGCGCAGCAGCGGCGTCTGTTCCGGCACATTCATATAACCGGCCAGCTGTTTATCTGCCAGCACCGGCGTCAGGCTCTCGTAGTTGCCGCTGATGGTGATCCCGCATTCCTTCTCGATGTAATCAAACTTAGACCCTTCGAGATGCGCCAGGGAAAGATTGCGGAACAGCTTCACCGGCATAAAGCTGTCCTCCAGCATCAGCGGTTTTCCGTCAACGTAACGCACCCGCCTTGAAAAATAGATCCGCTCATCAACCTGAATCCGCAGCTGGCTGGCGATGGCGGGCGGCGCGGGCATCACTTCAAACTGCAACACCTTGCTCTGCACTTCTTTCCCCTGCTGGCGCAGCACCTCCACCAGCCCGGTCAGGTTAGTCGTTTCATGATGAACGTCTTTGCGCGCCACGAACGTCCCGCTGCCGTGTCGACGTTCAACCAGCCCCCAGCTTACCAGCAGATCCAGCGCCTTGCGGATGGTCATCCGGGCTACGCCAAACTCTTTTGCCAGCGCTTTTTCTCCGGGTAACGGACTGCCAATGTTGTAGTCCGAGGAATTCAGCCGCAGCCGTAGCCGATCGGCAATTGATTTGTAGATCACCAGTAGACCTCTCTGCGCACATCATGGCGTGGAATACGTCTTAACTTGTCCATGTTTAGTTTAAAAAGTAGACCTGATTGGTCAAATTAAAACCATGAATGCGATCACGAATCGCAGCGGCATACCATGTTGCCGCATCAGTAAGTTCTTATGCTCACTTCAGGCCAGTAAAAAACCATAAAGGCCTCTATCCCCTACAGGTTGTTTCATGAGGATTTAAAAATGCTCAGTCAAATACAACGCTTTGGCGGCGCCATGTTCACCCCGGTTTTGCTGTTTCCCTTTGCCGGGATCGTGGTTGGGATCGCCATCATGCTTCGCAATCCGCTGTTTGTCGGCGAGGCCTTAACCGCGCCTGATAATCTGTTCGCGCAAATTGTTCACATCATTGAAGAGGGCGGCTGGGCGGTGTTCCGTAATATGCCGCTGATTTTTGCTGTCGGCTTACCGATTGGCCTGGCAAAGCAGGCGCAGGGCCGCGCCTGTCTGGCGGTGCTGATTAGCTTCCTGACCTGGAACTACTTTATCAATGCGATGGGGATGACCTGGGGCCACTTCTTTGGCGTCGACTTCTCTGCTGAACCCACTGCCGGCAGCGGGCTGGCGATGATTGCCGGGATCAAAACGCTTGATACCAGCATCATCGGCGCTATCGTGATTTCAGGCATTGTTACCGCCATCCACAACCGATTCTTCGACAAGCCGTTGCCGGTCTTTCTGGGGATTTTCCAGGGCACCTCGTTTGTCGTTATCCTCGCGTTCTTCGTCATGATCCTCTGCGCCTGGCTGACGCTGCTGGGGTGGCCGAAAGTGCAGATGGGCATTGAGTCGTTGCAGGCCTTTCTCCGTACCGCTGGCGCGCTGGGCGTATGGGTTTATACCTTCCTGGAACGCATTCTGATCCCAACCGGATTACACCACTTTGTCTACGGCCCGTTTATCTTCGGCCCGGCTGCGGTAGAAGGCGGCATTCAGGTCTACTGGGCACAGCACCTTCAGGAATTTAGCCAGAGCACTGTGCCGCTGAAAACGCTGTTCCCGGAGGGCGGATTCGCGCTGCACGGCAACTCTAAGGTGTTTGGCTCAGTCGGTATTGCGCTGGCTATCTGGTATACCGCGTCGCCGGAGAACCGCGTCAAAGTGGCAGGTCTGCTGATCCCGGCCACGCTTACCGCCGTGCTGGTGGGCATTACCGAACCGCTGGAGTTCACCTTCCTGTTTATCTCGCCGTTGCTGTTTGCCATCCACGCCGTGCTGGCCGCAACGATGGCGACGGTGATGTATACCTTCGGGGTGGTGGGCAACATGGGGGGCGGTCTGCTGGACCAGTTCCTGCCGCAAAACTGGATCCCGATGTTCCATAACCACGCCTCGACGGTATTTACCCAGATTGGCATCGGCCTCTGCTTCACCGGGATCTACTTTGTGGTCTTCAGGACGCTTATCGAACGACTGAATCTCAAAACGCCGGGTCGGGAAGAGAGCGAAATCAAACTCTACAACAAGGCCGACTATAAGGCCGCGCGCGGTCAAACCACCGCCCCGGCGGCAGCCAGCCAGAAGGTCGGGCAGGCCGCTGGGTTCTTACAGGCGCTCGGCGGCGCAGCAAACATCGAAAGTATCAATAACTGCGCCACCCGCTTGCGTATCGCCCTGGTGGATATGACGAAAACCCAAAGCGACGACGTCTTCAAAGCCCTGGGCGCACACGGTGTAGTGCGGCGCGGCAACGGCATACAGGTGATTGTCGGTCTGCACGTTCCTCAGGTGCGCGACCAGCTGGAATCGCTGATGAAAACCCCTTTAACAAACGAACAAACCACTCTGACAGAGGCTATATCATGAAAAAATTCTCAGTTGTTATTGCAGGCGGCGGCAGTACATTCACGCCTGGTATCGTCCTGATGCTGTTAGCCAACCGTGACCGTTTCCCGCTGCGTGCGCTGAAGTTCTATGACAATGACGGAGCACGTCAGGAGATCATCGCCGAGGCGTGCAAAATCATCCTCAAGGAGCAGGCGCCGGAGATTGAATTTAGTTACACCACCGATCCGAAAGCGGCGTTTACCGATGTGGATTTCGTGATGGCGCATATTCGCGTGGGCAAATACCCGATGCGTGAAAAAGATGAAAAAATCCCGCTGCGTCACGGCGTGCTGGGCCAGGAAACGTGCGGGCCGGGCGGCATCTCCTACGGCATGCGCTCCATCGGCGGCGTGCTGGAGCTGGTGGATTACATGGAGCAGTACTCCCCGAACGCGTGGATGCTGAACTACTCCAACCCGGCGGCGATTGTCGCGGAAGCCACGCGCCGCCTGCGTCCGAACGCGAAAATTCTCAACATCTGCGACATGCCGATCGGCATTGAAGGGCGTATGGCGCAGATTGTCGGCCTGAAAGACCGCAAAGAGATGCGCGTGCGCTACTACGGTCTGAACCACTTCGGCTGGTGGACGTCGATTGAAGATCTGAACGGCAACGATCTGATGCCAAAACTGCGCGAATACGTAGCGAAAAACGGCTATGTGCCGCCTTCGGAAGATGCGCATACTGAAGCGAGCTGGAACGATACCTTCGCCAAGGCCAAAGACGTACAGGCGCTGGATCCGGACACCATGCCGAACACCTACCTGAAATATTACCTGTTCCCGGACTATGTGGTCGCCCATTCCAACCCGGAGCGTACCCGCGCCAATGAAGTGATGGATCACCGTGAGAAGCATGTATTCAGTTCATGCCGGGCGATTATCGAAGCCGGTCATTCTTCTGCCGGTGAACTGGAAATCGACGAACATGCGTCGTACATCGTCGATCTGGCGACCGCGATTGCCTTTAACACCCAGGAACGCATGCTGCTGATTGTGCCTAACAATGGGGCTATCCATAACTTTGACGCTGACGCGATGGTAGAAATCCCTTGTCTGGTCGGCCACAACGGACCGGAGCCGCTGACCGTGGGTGATATTCCGCACTTCCAGAAAGGGCTCATGAGCCAGCAGGTGGCGGTGGAAAAACTGGTGGTGGACGCCTGGGAGCAGCGCTCGTATCAGAAACTCTGGCAGGCGATTACCCTGTCGAAAACCGTACCGAGCGCATCGGTGGCGAAGGCGATTCTGGACGATCTGATTGAAGCGAATAAGGATTACTGGCCAGAGCTGCACTAATCTTTCTGACCGGCATCGCCTGATGCCGGTCTCCTTGTCCTGGCTGAATTACGCTATGCTGAAGCCTGCATGCTGCACGACAAGGAATCTTGATGAACATTTCCCGCCTCGGTGAAGCGCCGGACTACCGCTTCTCACTGGCTAACGAACGCACGTTCTTAGCGTGGATCCGCACCGCCCTGGGCTTTCTGGCCGCAGGCGTCGGCCTTGATCAGCTCGCCCCCGATTTTGCCACCCCGTTGATTCGCGAAGTGCTGGCCCTGCTGCTGTGCCTGATTGCCGGCGTGCTGGCGATTTATGGCTATCTGCGCTGGCTGAGAAATGAAAAGGCGATGCGTCTGAAGCAGGATCTCCCCTATACGCGCGGCTTGCTCATTATCAGTACGATTTTGCTGATGGTTGCGGGCGTAGTGATGCTACTGGTGCTGTATGCCGGATAGCCGCAAAGCGCGGCGGGAAGCGGACCCCGGCCTTCAGCCGGAGCGAACCTCGCTGGCCTGGCTGCGCACGCTGCTGGGGTATGGCGCGCTGATCGCTCTTGCCATTAAGCACAACTGGCACCGCACGGGGGCGCCATTCTGGATCTCCATTGTTGTGCTGGCGCTGGTAGCTATCATTTTATGGCGCTACACCCGCAGCCGTAACCTGATGGACGTGTCGCAGAACGACTTTGCGCAGCCGAAAGCGGTGCGGGATAAGTTCCTGATTGCGTTGGCCGTGCTGTCGCTGTCGCTGCTGTTTGCGGTAACCCACATTCAACAAATTTTGCACCTGTAGGCCGGGTAAGGCGTAGCCGCCACCCGGCATAATTACTTCCCTTTCGCTAAATATTTCGCCATCTCGTCTTCCGGCACCATCCCGCCGCCGGTTGCCCACACCAGGTGGGTAACGTTGGTATCCGAATGAACGCGCAGCGGCCCGGCCATCCCCGCCAGCGCCGACGGCTCCAGGCGAATCCCTTCCTCCTGCGCCAGCCAGCCGAGCAGGTCGTACATGCTCTGGTCGGACAACGTATAGAACCCGTCAAGCAGACGCTCCATCGCGCGGCCTACGAAGCCGGACGCGCGACCTACCGCCAGACCGTCTGCCGCCGTCACGTTGTCGATACCCAGATCCTGCACGGCGATTTCATCGTGCAGCCCGGTGTAGACACCCAGCAGCATACACGGCGAGTGCGTGGGCTCCGCGAAGAAGCAGTGGACGTTATCGCCAAAGGCCAGCTTCAGGCCAAACGCCACGCCGCCGGGGCCACCGCCGACGCCGCACGGCAGGAAGACATACAGGGGATGATCGGCATCCACCACGCGGCCCTGCGCGGCAAACTGCGCTTTCAGGCGTTCACCTGCAACCGCATAGCCCAGGAACAGCGTGCGGGAGTTCTCATCGTCAATAAAGAAGCAGTTCGGATCGCTTTCCGCCGCTTTGCGCCCTTGCTCCACCGCCACGCCATAATCCTGCTCATATTCCACGACGATGACGCCGTGGCTGCGCAGTTTGGCTTTCTTCCACTCGCGGGCGTCGGCGGACATATGCACCGTGACCTTAAAGCCAATGCGTGCGCTCATAATGCCGATGGACATCCCCAGGTTGCCGGTTGAGCCCACCGCGATGCTGTACTGGCTGAAGAAGTCCTTAAAGCGCGGCTCCAGCAGAACGCTGTAGTCGTCTTCAACGCTCAGCAACCCGGCTTCTAGCGCCAGTTTCTCCGCATGGGTCAGCACCTCATAGATGCCGCCGCGCGCTTTGATCGAGCCGGAAATCGGCAGATGGCTGTCTTTTTTCAGCAGCAGCGTGCCTGGAATGGCCTTGCCGGACTCTTTCTCCAGCCGCTTTTGCATCGCCGGAATCGCGACCAGGTCGGATTCGATAATCCCGCCCGTCGCCGCCGTTTCCGGGAAGGCTTTCGCCAGATACGGCGCGAAGCGTTTCAGGCGCGCATGCGCGTCGTCAACGTCGGCTTTGGTCAGCCCGACATACGGCAACCCTTCCGCCAGCGTCGTGGTGCGCGGGTTAAGCCAGGTGATCGCTTTCAGGGCAATCAAATCCGCCAGCAGCGGAAACCGGTCAATGAGGCTGGTCAGGTCAGTCGTTTTCATAATCTGTCTCAGAATTTAGTTCGTTCTGACTCTACACCAATTGTGAAAAAGCATGCTAAATACAGAGTAAAGCATTTGATTATTTGCAAGGGGCATCGTGTTAAAGCCGTTGATTGTCACCGTGTTAGCGATCGCTTCCGGCTGGGCCTGTGCCGCTGAGCCGCCGCTGACGGCTGCCCGTTACGCGCAGATGCTGGGCGTCGGAATGGATGTCGACTGGGCCCGCACCGAGCGCGGTATCCGCGAATTTGACCCGCTGGTGGTCCGTGATTTCCAGGCAAAAGGCATACGTCATGTCCGTATTCGGGTGGCGGGCGAACCGACGGAAGCGCGGCTGATTCACCTGCGTAAGCTGGTGGAGGCCTGCGAGCAATACGGCGTCATCCCCATCATCGCTTATCAGGCCGATGAATATAAAAACGACCCGAAAGCGGATACCGAAAAAGAGGTGATCAACTGGTGGATTGCCGTGGCGCACTATTTTGGTCAGCGCTCGCCGTTGCTGGGCTTTGACCTGATCTACGAACCGGCGGACAAGCTCAACCACAACCTTGCTTCGCTCAACCGGGTGTATGAGAAAGCGATCAAAGACATTCACGCCATTGATGCCAGCCGCATGATTTTTATCGCCCCTCGTCTGCGCGCCGCGCCGGAGGATTTATCCAGCCTGAAGCTGCCCGCGCACAGCCAGAATTACCTGCTGGCGGAGTGGCATATTTTCCCCTGGGGTCCGCTGAAAACGAACGGCAAATACCCGTGGACGTCCGGAACCGCGGCTGAGAAAGCGGCTATCCGTAACCGAATCAACGCCGCGCTGCACTGGCAGCAAAAAACCGGGCATGTGAGCTGGGTTGGCGGCTGGGGCGTGGGCGAATCGAAAAGCCTGACGCCAACCGCCTCGCAGATGGCGTTTGCCACGTTTATGGCGTGCGAGCTGCAACAGGCCAACATCCCGTATGCGATAAACGCCGATGTTCAGTTTTATGACGGGGAAGAGGGGGCGTGGCGGCCTGCCCCAGAGCGGCTATTGCAGGCGATGATTGCGCCCGTCTGTGAAAAGCCCGGCGAGAAGCCGGGCCATCATGCGGTTAAACCGGCTGTTCGTGATGCGAGGCACGCGACGCCAGCGGCAGCCAGCACAGCAAAATCAGCAGCCCCATCAGGGTCATCAGTAAGCCTAAACTCGCCTGCCCGGTCTGCGGCATCATAGCCGAAAGCCAGGCCAGCGCGCCGGAACCGATGTTCTGCAAACCGCCCACCAGCGCGCCTGCCGTGCCTGCGAGGAACGGGAACGGCTCCATCGCGCCGCTGGTGGCGAGGGGAAACAGCATGCCCGCGCCGAAGAAGAACAGCGCTGCCGGGATGAGCAACGTCCAGACCGACATCACGTCAAACAGCCCCGGGATCCACATCATCAGCCCGGCCAGCAGACAGCTAATCACCGACTGCCACATCAGCGTGGAGAAACGCTTGTTTGGACGTCCGGCGAACCATGCGCCGAAGAACGCCGCCGGGATCGGCAGAATAAACAGAATACTCACCACCATGCTGCTCAGGCCAAGGCCTGCGCCCAGCAGCACGCCGGAGCAGGCTTCGAACACCGCAATGCCCGCCAGGCCGCCGATCAGCATCAACAGATAACAGGTAAACGACCCATTACCGAACAGCGTTTTGTAGCTGGCGATGAGCTTCGTGCGCGGCGCGTCCTGTGGGCGGGTTTCCGGCATCCAGCGCGCCATGCTGAAGGTGACAATAATGCACAGCACCAGCAGGAAGGCGTAACAGGCGCGCCAGGACCAGACGGTGTCCAGCAGACCCCCAATCAGCGGGGCCAGCAGCGGGCTGACCAGAATGCCCATATTTAACAGACTGTTGGCGTGACGAAGCTGTGTGCCCTGGTACATATCACGCGGCAGGGTACGCGCCATAACCCCGCCAACGCCGGTGCCCACGCCCTGGAGGGCGCTGGCGGCAATCAGTATGGTCAGGCTGTGCGTGGTAATGGCAATCACCGTCGCTACCATGAAAATGCTCATGCCGACCAGAATGACCGGACGACGCCCGACGCGATCGGACAGGGGACCATAAACCAGCTGTGAAACGCCATAGGTCAGCAGATAGGCTGCCATCACGCTCTGTACCGCACCTTCGCGGACGCTCAGATCTTTTGCCATATCGGCAATCGCCGGAATGTAGATGGTTTGCGCCATCTGCCCGACGGCCACCAGTAACACCAGCATCAACAATAAGTTCACGTTCCGTTGCTTTTTCATGTCGCTGAATACTTTTGCCAAAAGAGATAAATAAAGAATAAGTGACTACGCATTCCCATAAATGCGCGAGGAATCTACCACAGAGAGATGACAATTTAAGCATTACTGTGATGAATGACAGAAGAGGTGAAGGCAGGATTTGTAAACAAGATCGGCAACTAATGTTGCCAGCGAATTACGCCAGGCGCAGCAGGACCGCACCGGCAGCAATGCCCAGTGCCGCCGCGATGCGCAGGCCAGCAACCTTCTCTTTTAAAAGCACAAATGCGATTAAGGCGCCGAAGAGAATAGAGGTCTCACGCAGCGCCGCCACCACAGCCAGCGGCGCCTGGGTCATCGCCCAGAGTGCCAGACCGTAAGATCCCATCGTCCCGACGCCGCCGAGCAGCCCTTTTTTCCAGTGCAGGCGCAGGTAGCTGGACGCTTCGCGACGCCGCGCCACCATTGCCCAGCTCAGCAGGCAGAAGCCGTTCATGAAGAAGGTCCAGAGCGTATAGCCCAGCGCAGTGTCCGAGAGTCGCACACCGGTGCCGTCCACCAGGGTATACCCGGCGATAAAACAGGCGTTCAGCAGCGCAAGCCAGATCCCCTTGCGTGACTGCATGCGGCCATTCATCGCCATCGCCAGAATCGACAGGCAAATGACCCCGATGCCGGACCAGGCGAGCCAGGAGAGATGATCCCCGAGCACCAATACGCTGATCAGCGCCACCAGCAGAGGGGCCGTCCCGCGCATAAGGGGGTAGGTCTGACTCATGTCGGAGACCTGATAAGTTTTTGCCACCAGTACCGTATACACCACCTGTAACGCACAGGAGACGAACAAATATGGCCAGCTTGCGGCAGTTGGCTGAGGAGAGAAGGGCAGAAAAATCAGGGCAATAAGCGCGGCTGAACCGCTGACTCCGATCGCCGAGTAGAGCTTATCCGTTCCGGCTTTAACGATAGCGTTCCAGCTGGCATGCAGCAGTGCGGCGAACAGTAAAATGCAGAAAACGGTGATGGTCATGGCGTATCGGTTGGCGAAATGTCATCCAACTGTAACATTCACCTGTCGATGCTGCCAGCCGCTTACACTGCGCAAAAAAGGCGGTGCGTCACCCGGGGTTCGTCTGACACGAGCCTGAAGCCCGCCCGATGGTAAAATCCGTACGCGGTTTCCGGCGCATGGGTATTGAGAAAATCAAACCAGATGCTGGCATCCGCCATCACCACGGTCAAAAGCTGTTTGCCTATGCCCTGCCCACGGCACTTTTCGCTGACGTAGAGATGACGAATACGTCCAGCGCGCGGCTGCTGGCTGAACGGATCGCGATTAAGGCCGCACACGCCCACCAGCCTGCCGTTAAGAAACGCCCCCAGCAGTTTTTCACCCGGCGCGTTAAAGCGGTTTTCACCCCGCAGCCAGTTCTCTTCCAGCCTGCGCAGCATATTGAAATTCAACGCGATACTCTCCGCCTTCAGGGCGATATACCCGGGTTCATCGGGCGTGACAGGCTCAATTAACAGACGCGACATAGCATTCCCTCGTTATTAAAGAGGGGCGGTTGCCCGCCCCTCTCAGGTGCGACTTGAACCTGAATCACCGAACGTATTTCAGGACAGCATCAAGCAGTTGCAATACAGCAACAATGAGTTTGAGGACAAGTATGACCATATCCACGACGCTCATACGCGTCTCCTTTTGGTTAAAAGGAGCACGATGCTGGCGTACCTTTCCGCCGCCTGTGGCCAGCACCTGGATTGACGTAACACAGTGTGCTCACTTCAGGGGTTAAGGCACTGACGGCACCACCCGTTTCAGCCAGGACTTCGTTGCGCCGGTAAACTGCGGCCCCCTCGCTCACTGCGAACACCCTCAGTATAGATAAATACTGTATGTATGAACAGTATTTTATGGACAAAATTTGGAAGGCGATCCATACTTAAAAACGTCAAAATCCGTGCCGGAATTGCGCGTTCGTCTTCGATCGCGTATACTTTTCGCGTTGACGTAACACAGTGTGTTCTGCGGCAACCAACCGCAAAACCCTGATAAAAACCTCGCTTAGGCGGGGTTTTTTGTTTTCAGGGCAGCCCAGAAAAGGTGCTTGTTGACTTATTGGCAATGGGTGCGGCTGGCATGCAGTATGATTCAATGATTAATTTAATAAGTTCTAATAAGCAGTGGTTCTGGTTCTAGGCCACTTATACAAGTTTACGTCGCTCAATACATAAACTCATTCCAGACATCAATATTCTTCTGAAAGTGAAATAATGGTATCGACTATAATTGCAGTAAATAATAACGATCTAATTTATATTTTTCTTAAATATTTGCGGGGTTAACCCTCCCTAATTTGAATTATTCGATTTTTCATTGTACTATCTATAACCACGCGCATAGTATGGATACATTATGCAGGCATCTGATTATTTAAAGATGAAGTTCCAAAGCGACAGGCAGTTGGCTATTTATGGACAGCAGGGCGTAGCAGGGACATGGAAAGCATTACAGGGGATCGGCTCTGATATTTACTCAGGAATTGAGCGTGTAAGTTGGTACTCATCATGCTTAATCCCCAGCTATCACGATGTGTGTGACGAGCTTCTCTCAGAAGAAAAGAGAATGTACCTCTCAATTCTCTCGCTTTACAGTTATCGCGATGTAATAGCACATATGCTATATCTTTATTTTGAAGGTGTTATTTCCGATTCTGAAAATGGAAATGAACACAATCGCGTTCGTAAGATGGATTCAAAAGTAACCGGGCTTGTTAATAACATACCGACCAGCAAGGCCGCGCGTTTAGCGATAGCATGGGGTCTGGCCAAATCCCTTTCCGAATCTGGCCTGCTGTCTGAAATCGTCGTCGAACGGCTTGCACGCCGCGTACCTAACGTAGTCATGGCGCTTCAATTGATTGGAACGGAACAGAAGTGCGCTCTTGCTGCTCGTCGCCTGAAAACATTGGACCCTAAGTATTACGCCACCCTCTATGCCGCACAACTGGAGATGCTTTACTACTTTTTTGAGCCTTTCCTGTCTGAACTCATTAAGAAGGTGCAGTTGGGATTCTATAAGGATTTCGATGCAATTTATAAAGACTTAAAGGGCAAGGAGCATGTTTAAAAGTCTGTTATCAATTCTATTAACGGATATTTTATTCCCTGTTTATATTTTTGCGTGCGCCTCTTTGTTCCTGTGGTTGGTACCTGACCACTGGGTCTTACTAACATTCATTGCTATCGTTGTGTTTATTATTGTTCACCCGATGATTTTTGGCCGCTTTGATAAATACGATTAAATGTTATTAAAAGGATTTTTATGTCAAACCCAGCTTATTTGTTTTTAACAGATGAAAATGGTTCTCCCATGGTTGGCCCTTGCCTTGTGTCAGGGCGTGAAGGTGCAATTGAACTTAAATCGTTCACTCATAATGTCAACATCCCGGTCGACGGGAATACCGGGAAATTGACGGGTACGCGTATACACATGCCCATCATGTTTCAAAAAGAATTTGATCGTGTAACCCCGCTTCTCTTTCGCGCACTGAGTACGGGAAGAACGCTCAAGTCAGCCACTATTAAGATGTATCAGATTAATGAGGCGGGTTTTGAACAGGAGTATTTTAATATCTTCCTGGAGAATGTGAAAATAACCTCAATCACACCAGACCTGTATCCCGGCGCAAACACCGGAACACACCTTGAAACGGTTCTCATATGCTACGAGAAAATCACCTGGAAGCATTGCGACGGCAATGTCATCTATAGTGACACCTGGAATGAGCGAGCAACGTACTGAAACGTGATCCCTGACGCATTTTTGCGCAGATGAAAATATTTCCATTGTCACATCCGAAAACCTGTGTTTGTATAAATTCAATCAATGATTCCAAACACAGGTCCCCAATGACTTCATCCATCTTCACTTCGACCCTACTAAAAACTGCGCAACCTGCCGCAGTGGTCGTCGTGCGTGTGGTGGTGGTCGTCGGCAATGCGCCGTAGGGACTGGATCAACACACGAATCCAAAACCCCGCCGGCGCAAACCGGGCGGGGTTTTTCGTTTAGGACCCTCCCCGGAAGGCTGGCTCAGAAGAAAAGGACTGGAGCATGGCAAGTTCGGGCACAACATCCACTAAGACGCGTTTTACAGGCGCGCAGCTGATTGTTCATTTACTGGAACGACAGGGCATCACCACCGTTGCGGGCATCCCGGGTGGGACCGTGCTTCCGCTGTATGATGCGTTAAGCCAAAGCACACAGATCCGTCACGTGCTGGCGCGCCACGAGCAGGGCGCAGGCTTTATCGCCCAGGGCATGGCGCGTACCCAGGGTAAACCGGCGGTCTGTATGGCCTGTAGTGGGCCGGGCGCAACCAACCTGGTGACCGCCATCGCCGACGCGCGCCTCGACTCCATTCCGCTGATCTGCATTACCGGCCAGGTGCCGTCCTCGATGATCGGCACCGATGCGTTCCAGGAAGTGGACACCTACGGCATCTCTATCCCCATCACCAAACATAACTATTTAGTTCGCGATATCAGCGAGCTGCCTCAGGTGATCAGCGATGCGTTCCGCATTGCCCAGTCTGGCCGCCCGGGTCCGGTGTGGATAGACATTCCTAAGGATGTCCAGACCGCAGAAATTGAGATCGACGTGCTGCCGGAGCCGGGTGAGCGTGCCCCCGCGCCGGAATTCAGCGCTGAGAGCGTGCGCGATGCGGCGGCAATGATCAACGCCGCCAAACGCCCGGTGCTCTATCTGGGCGGCGGGGCGATCAACGCCGCGGATGAAATCCGCCAGTTCGCTGAAAAAGCTAATTTGCCCACCACCATGACCCTGATGGCGCTGGGTATGCTGCCAAAAGCGCACCCGCTCTCTCTCGGCATGTTGGGTATGCACGGTGCACGCAGCACCAACTACATCCTGCAAGAGGCGGATTTGCTGATCGTTATGGGCGCACGTTTTGATGACCGGGCGATCGGCAAAACCGAGCAGTTCTGCCCAAATGCGAAGATCATTCACGTTGATATCGACCGCGCCGAGCTGGGTAAAATCAAGCAGCCGCACGTGGCGATCCAGGGCGACGTGGCCGAGGTGCTGGCGCAGCTGATCCCGCAGACGGAGGCAACCGACCGCGCCGACTGGCGCCAGCTGGTGGCCGATCTGCAACGTGAGTTCCCGGGCGCTATCCCAACCGAGGGCGACCCGCTGAGCCACTATGGTCTTATCAACGCCGTTGCCGCCTGCGTGGATGACAGCGCGATTATCACCACCGACGTCGGCCAGCATCAGATGTGGACCGCCCAGGCGTATCCGCTGAACCGCCCGCGCCAGTGGCTGACCTCCGGCGGCCTTGGCACCATGGGCTTCGGCCTGCCAGCAGCGGTTGGCGCGGCGCTCGCCAACCCGGACCGCAAGGTGATCTGCTTCTCCGGTGACGGCAGCCTGATGATGAATATTCAGGAGATGGCGACGGCTGCCGAAAACCAGTTAGACGTTAAAATCATTCTGATGAACAACGAGGCGCTGGGTCTGGTACACCAGCAGCAGAGCCTGTTCTATAAGCAGGGCGTGTTTGCGGCGACCTATCCGGGGATGATCAACTTCATGCAGATTGCCGCTGGTTTTGGCCTGCACACCTGCGATCTGAACGCCGAAGAAGATGCCCACGCGGCGTTGCAGGATGCGATTTCTCGCCCTGGCCCGGCGCTGATCCACGTGCGTATCGACGCGCAACAAAAAGTGTATCCGATGGTGCCGCCGGGTGCGGCCAATACTGAGATGGTGGGGGAATAAGCCATGCAGAAACAATGTGATAACGTCATTCTGGAACTCACCGTCCGCAACCACCCAGGCGTCATGACCCACGTCTGCGGGCTATTCGCTCGCCGGGCGTTTAACGTGGAAGGCATTCTGTGCCTGCCGATTCAGGGCAGCGAGCACAGCCGCATCTGGCTACTGGTGAACGACGACCAGCGTCTGGAGCAGATGATGGCGCAGATCGACAAGCTGGAGGACGTCACCAAAGTGGCACGCAACCAGTCCGATCCCACCATGTTTAACAAAATTGCGGTGTTTTTCGAATAGATGGCTTAAGGTAGGCGTCTTTCGCTCTAGTAGGCCGGATAAGCGTAGCGCCATCCGGCATTTCAGACCGCAGGAACACGCATGACCACCATCGCCCTTATCGACGACCACCTTATCGTTCGCTCTGGCTTTGCCCAGCTTCTCAACCTCGAACCGGATTTTCAGGTCGTGGCCGAGTTTGGCTCAGGACGCGAGGCGCTGGCGGGCCTGCCGGGACGCGGGGTGCAGGTCTGTATCTGCGATATCTCCATGCCGGACCTCTCCGGGCTTGAGCTGTTAAGCCAGCTGCCAAAAGGAATGGCGACCATTATGCTCTCGGTCCACGACAGCCCGGCGCTGGTCGAGCAGGCGCTCAACGCGGGGGCGCGCGGGTTTCTCTCTAAACGCTGTAGCCCGGACGAGCTGATTGCCGCCGTGCGCACCGTCTCCACCGGCGGCTGCTACCTGACGCCGGACATTGCCATCAAGCTGGCGGCGGGACGGCAGGATCCGCTCACCAGACGCGAGCGCCAGGTGGCAGAGAAACTTGCCCAAGGCATGTCGGTGAAAGAGATTGCCGTAGAGCTGGGGCTGTCGCCAAAGACCGTTCACGTTCATCGCGCCAACCTGATGGAAAAACTCAACGTCAGTAACGATGTCGAGCTGGCGCGCCGTATGTTTGACAGCTGGCAATGAACTCCCTGTTTTCGCGGCTGATCGCCGTTGTTGCCAGCTTTTTCATCTTCTCCGCCGCGTGGTTCTGCCTGTGGAGTATCAGCCTGCATCTTGTCGAGCGCCCGGAGCTGGCGGTGCTGCTGTTCCCCTTTGGCCTGCGGCTGGGGCTGATGCTGCAATGCCCGCGCGGCTACTGGCCGGTGCTGCTGGGCGCAGAGTGGCTGATGCTGATCTGGCTGGCGAAGGAAGTGGCGCTGGCGCATCTGCCGTTATTGATGACCGGAAGCCTGCTCACGCTTATCCCGGTCGCCCTGATTTCCCGCTACCGTCACCAGCGCGACTGGCGCACGCTGCTGCGTCAGGGGGCGGCGCTGATTGCCGCCGCGCTGTTGCAGTCCCTGCCGTGGCTGGGTGAAAAGGAGGTGCTCAACGCTCTGCTGCTGACCCTCACCGGCGGCCTGACGCTGGCCCCGACCTGCCTTGTGATCTGGCATTACCTCACCAGCACCGTCTGGCAGCCGCTCGGCCCAGCGCTGGTCTCCCAGCCGGTGAACTGGCGCGCCCGGCACCTGATCTGGTATCTGCTGTTGTTTGTGGTGAGCCTGTGGTTGCAGCTTGGTCTGCCCGCTGAATTATCACGCTTCACGCCGTTTTGTCTGGCGCTGCCGATCATCGCCCTGGCCTGGCATTACGGCTGGCAGGGCGCATTGATCGCCACGCTGATGAACGCCATCGCGCTGATTGCCAGCCAGACCTGGCACGATCACCCGGTAGATCTGCTGCTCTCGCTGCTGGCCCAGAGCCTGACCGGGCTGCTGCTCGGCGCGGGCATACAGCGCCTGCGCGAGCTGAACCAGTCTCTGCAAGCCGAGCTGGCGCGCAACCGCCGTCTGGCGGAGCGTCTGCTGGAGACGGAAGAGAGCGTGCGCCAGGAGGTTGCTCGCGAGCTGCACGATGACATCGGCCAGACCATCACCGCCATCCGCACCCAGGCGGGCATTGTTCAGCGCCTGGCGGCAGAAAACGCGGGCGTGAAGCAGGGCGGGGCGCATATCGAACAGCTTTCGCTGGGCGTCTATGATTCCGTTCGTCGCCTGTTAGGGCGGCTGCGCCCGCGCCAGCTTGACGATCTTTCGCTCGAGCAGGCAATACGCTCTCTGATGCGCGAGATGGAGCTGGAGAGCCGCGGGATTGTCAGCCATCTCGACTGGCGCATTAACGAACCTGCGCTGAGTGAAGGCCAGCGTGTGACGCTGTTCCGCGTCTGCCAGGAAGGGCTGAACAACATCGTCAAACACGCCAGCGCCAGCGCGGTCACGATCCAGGGCTGGCAGCAGGACGAGCGCCTGATGCTGGTGATTGAAGACGACGGCTGCGGCTTGCCGCCGGGCTCCGGCCAGCAGGGGTTTGGCCTGGCGGGCATGCGCGAGCGCGTGAAGGCGCTGGGCGGCACGCTGACGATCTCCTGCACCCACGGAACGCGCGTCAGTGTCAGTTTGCCGTTAAGGACACACCATGTTTAAAACCCCCGCCAGCGCCGCCCCGCTAAGCAACAAAGCGGAAATCGACGCCCGCTACCGCTACTGGCGTCGCCATATCCTGATTACCATCTGGCTCGGCTACGCGCTGTTCTACTTCACCCGCAAAAGCTTCAACGCCGCCGCGCCGGAAATTCTCGCCAGCGGCGTGATGGCGCGCACCGATATCGGCCTGCTGGCGACGCTGTTTTACATCACCTACGGCCTGTCGAAGTTCTTCTCCGGCATCGTCAGCGACCGCTCGAACGCGCGTTATTTCATGGGCGTTGGGCTGATCGCCACCGGGGTGGTGAACATCCTGTTTGGCTTCTCCACCTCGCTGTGGGCCTTTGCCCTGCTGTGGGCGCTGAACGCCTTTTTCCAGGGCTGGGGCGCGCCGGTCTGCGCCCGCCTGCTCACCGCCTGGTACTCACGCAACGAGCGCGGCGGCTGGTGGGCGATATGGAATACCGCGCATAACGTCGGCGGGGCGCTGATCCCGATGGTGGTCGGCGCGGCGGCGCTGCACTACGGCTGGCGCGCGGGGATGATGATTGCCGGTGGCCTCGCGATAGTCGCCGGATTGTTCCTCTGCTGGCGCCTGCGCGACAGGCCGCAAACCGTCGGCCTTCCACCGGTAGGTGACTGGCGGCACGACGAGATGGAGATCGCCCAGCAGCAGGAAGGGGCCGGGCTGTCCCGCCAGGAGATCCTCACCAAATACGTGCTGAAAAATCCGTACATCTGGCTGCTGTCGCTCTGCTACGTGCTGGTCTACGTGGTGCGCGCGGCCATCAACGACTGGGGCAACCTGTACATGTCCGAGACGCTCGGCGTGGATCTGGTGACCGCCAACTCGGCGGTGACCATGTTTGAACTGGGCGGGTTTATCGGCGCGCTGGTGGCGGGCTGGGGCTCGGACAAGCTGTTCAACGGCAACCGTGGCCCGATGAACCTGATTTTTGCTGCCGGGATCTTACTCTCCGTCGGCTCGCTGTGGCTGATGCCGTTCGCCAGCTACGTGATGCAGGCGGCGTGCTTCTTCACCATCGGTTTTTTCGTCTTTGGCCCGCAGATGCTGATCGGCATGGCGGCGGCGGAGTGCTCGCACAAGGAGGCGGCAGGCGCGGCGACGGGCTTTGTCGGGCTGTTTGCCTACCTTGGCGCATCACTCTCCGGCTGGCCGCTGGCGCGGGTGATCGACATCTGGCACTGGAGCGGGTTCTTCGCGGTGATCGCCATCGCGGCGGGCATCTCCGCCCTGCTGTTGCTGCCGTTTTTGCACGCGCAGGCACCGCGCGAAGCGTGACGCGCCTCACCTTTTGCTGCCGAGACGCGCAAAACTAAGAAATTTTCCCGGTTTCACCTGGACGCTGTCTCAGGCATCTCTCCTGGCTGGTTTTTACAATGCTGCAAAAATCAGCTCAGGAGTAACTCAGTCATGCTGGCCTTCTTAAATCAGGTGCGCAAGCCGACCCTGGATCTGCCGCTCGACGTGCGGCGCAAGATGTGGTTCAAACCGTTCATGCAGTCCTATCTGGTGGTCTTCATCGGCTACCTGACCATGTACCTGATCCGCAAAAACTTTAACATCGCGCAGAACGACATGATCTCGACCTACGGGCTGAGCATGACGCAGCTGGGGATGATTGGCCTGGGCTTCTCCATCACCTACGGCGTGGGGAAAACCGTCGTTTCCTACTACGCTGACGGCAAAAACACCAAGCAGTTCCTGCCGTTTATGCTGATCCTCTCCGCCATCTGTATGCTCGGCTTCAGCGCCAGCATGGGCGCAGGCTCCGTCAGCCTGTTCCTGATGATCGCCTTCTACGCCCTGAGCGGTTTCTTCCAGAGTACCGGCGGGTCGTGCAGCTACTCCACCATCACCAAATGGACGCCGCGCCGCAAGCGGGGTTCGTACCTCGGTATGTGGAATATCTCCCACAACCTCGGCGGGGCGGGTGCGGCAGGCGTGGCGCTGTTTGGCGCGAACTACCTGTTCGACGGCCACGTGATCGGCATGTTTATCTTCCCGTCGATTATCGCCCTGATTGTCGGCTTTATCGGCCTGCGCTACGGCAGCGATTCCCCGGAATCGTACGGCCTCGGCAAAGCTGAAGAGCTGTTCGGGGAGGAGATCAGCGAAGAGGACAAAGAGACCGAAGAAAACGAAATGTCCAAATGGCAGATCTTTGTTGAGTACGTGCTGAAAAACAAAGTGATCTGGCTGCTCTGCTTCTCGAACATCTTCCTGTACGTGGTGCGTATCGGTATCGACCAGTGGTCCACCGTGTATGCCTTCCAGGAGCTGAAGCTTTCGAAAGAGGTGGCGATTCAGGGCTTCACCCTGTTTGAAGTGGGCGCGCTGGTCGGCACGCTGCTGTGGGGCTGGCTCTCGGATCTCGCCAACGGACGTCGCGCGCTGGTAGCCTGCGTCGCGCTGGCGCTGATTATCGCCACCCTCGGCGTCTATCAGCACGCCAGCAACCAGTACGTTTACCTGGCGTCCCTGTTCGCGCTCGGCTTCCTGGTGTTCGGTCCGCAGCTGCTGATCGGCGTGGCGGCGGTTGGCTTTGTGCCGAAAAAAGCGATCGGCGCAGCCGATGGGATTAAGGGCACCTTCGCCTACCTGATCGGCGACAGCTTCGCCAAGCTCGGTCTGGGCATGATCGCCGACGGCACGCCGATTTTCGGCCTCACCGGCTGGGCGGGCACCTTCGCCGCGCTGGATGCGGCAGCGATTGGCTGTATCGTCCTGATGGCGATGGTTGCGGTGCTGGAAGAGCGTAAGATCCGCCGTGAGAATCGTGCGCAGAAATTAAAAGTAGCCTGAGTGTGCAGGTAACTTCTTTGCCCGGTGTGTGATGCCGGGCTTTTTTATTTTGCACGGACTACCTTTACCCCGCTTTACACACCCGCCCCTCTCCATGCTCTACAGTTTTTTTGCTGCCGCCTTTCGTGCAGCCTTAGCCCCTTTTGCTAACGGAGAGCTTGCATGTTGACCCGACGATTATCCTGCCTGGCGCTGTTGATGGCGCTGGCCTCCCCCGCAATGGCCGCGGATGCCCCCACCTACGGCGAGAAGCTGGAAGGTTTTGACTACGGCTGGCCGGTAAAACACTTTACCTTTACCTCGCAGAACCAGCCTCTGGATATGGCTTACCTGGACGTGAAACCGGAAAAACCCAACGGCCGCACCGTGGTGCTGATGCACGGCAAAAACTTTTGCGCCGGCACCTGGGACGGCACGATCCGCGCGCTTTCAGCCAGCGGGTATCGCGTGATTGCACCTGACCAGATCGGCTTCTGCAAATCCACCAAGCCGGAGCATTATCAATACACCTTCCAGCAGCTGGCTGATAACACCCACGCGCTGCTGAAAACGCTGGGCGTCGATCGCGTCACGGTTATCGGCCATTCGACCGGCGGCATGCTGGCGACCCGCTACGCGCTGATGTGGCCGCAGCAGGTGGAGCAGCTGGTGATGGTGAACCCAATAGGGCTTGAAGACTGGAAAGCGCGCGGCGTGCCGCATATTACGGTCGACCAGTGGTACCAGCGCGAGCTGAAAGTCAGCGCCGACGGTATTCGTCAGTACGAGAAAAACACCTACTACGCCGGGGAGTGGAAGCCGGAGTACGAGCGCTGGGTCACCATGCTTGCCGGGCTGAACAACGGGCCGGGCAAAGCTCGCGTGGCGTGGAACTCGGCGCTGCTCTACGACATGATTTATACCCAGCCGGTTGTCTATGAATTTAGCGAGCTGAAGATGCCGGTATTATTGATGATCGGCACGAAGGACAACACCGCCATCGGGAAGGATCTCGCCCCACCGGAGATCCGCAAGACGCTCGGTAACTACGCGGTGCTGGGCAAAGAGACGGCGAAGCGCATCCCGCACGCGACGCTGGTTGAATTTAACGACATGGGCCACGCGCCGCAGATGCAGGATCCCGCCCGCTTCCACGAGGCGCTGCTGAAAGGGCTTCAGGCGCGCTGACTGGTCTCCAGCAACAACCCGCGCAGCCACGCCTGCGCGGGGTTGCGGTGCGTTCTGCCGTGCCAGGCCATGCTTTTGGTAAAGCCGGGCACGGGAACCGGCGTCTCGCAGACGAACATCCCCGTCTGCTTTTCCGCTATGCGTGATGGCACAACGGCAATCATATCGCTGAGGGCCAGCACGTCCGGCAGGACTAAAAAGTTACTCACCGATAAGCCAACATGCCGCGTTCGGCCAGTTTTCTCCAGCGCGCCATCCGTTACGCCGCGAAAACCGTCGCCCTCGTAAGAGACCAGCACATGCTCCAGGGCGCAAAACCGGTCTAACGTCATGGGCTGTCCGGCATCCGGATGGTCGGCACGCATCATGCAAACGTACCGTTCATCATAAAGCGCCCGGCTGTGAAGCTCATCTGGCGTGGTGTGCGGGGTGATCAGTGCCACGTCGACAGAGCCTTGTTCGAGTTGGCTGACCAGACGGTCGGATTCCACAGGCACCACGCGCACGCGAATACCCGGCGCCTGCACCTTAAGCGCAGCGATAAACGGCACGACGACCGCGCGCAGGGCGTAGTCGGTCGCGGCAAGCGTGAAGGTGAACGTTGCGGTGAGCGGATCAAAGGCGATCGGCTGAAGCAGCTCGTCGATATCTGCCAGAATGCGTTTGACGGGAGCCGCCATCGCTTCCGCCCTGGTGGTAGGCACGATGCCGTGCGGCGCGCGGATAAACAGCGGGTCTTCAAAGTAATCCCGCAGGCGGTTAAGCATGCCGCTTACCGCTGGCTGGGTCAGGGCAAGACGCGCCGCCGCGCGGGTGACGCTGCGTTCGTCCAGCAGGGCATCCAGCGTTTTCAGCAGGTTAAGATCCAGCGTGCGCAGATCCGCTTTCATGACGTTTTTCCACCTCTTTTCCGTTTACTATTATGGCGCTGCCCGCTGTTGACGCACTGCGTTTCCCGCTATGATGGGCGGCTAGTCTAAGGAGAACGCATGGTCTGGATAATGCTGGCAACGCTTGCCGTGGTGTTTGTGGTTGGATTTCGTGTCCTGACCTCAGACTCCCGCCGCGCCATCAAACGTTTAAGCGAGCGGCTGGGGATCACCCCGATGCCGGTCGAGTCGATGATTGACCAGTTCGGTAAAACGCCGGGCAATGAGTTTATCCGCTATCTTGAACGCCCCGACGAGGCGCATCTGCTAAATGCCGCTCAGGTGCTGCTGATCTGGCAGGTCTGCATCGTCGACGCCAGCGAAGAGAATCTGCATACCTGGCACCGCATGCTGCGTAAAGCCCGTCTGGCCGCGCCGATCACCGACGCGCAAATCCGCCTCGCGCTCGGCTTTATGCGCGAGATAGAGCCTGACCCGCAGGAGCTTAATGCCTTCCAGCTGCGCTACAACCAGCTTTTCCTGCCGGAAGAGGGCGTGTTTTACCTGCACTGATATCACGAAACGTGATGAAGAGTATAAAGCATCGTCATTAGATTTATATCACCCGCAGGCGCACCATCACCTTATCAACTAACCGATGAGGTGAACCATGAAACAATCCGCCATTATCTGGCCGAACGACTACCTGCCCGGCACCACCGATAACTTTGCATCCAACGAAATCATCGTCGCCGGGCTGAGCGCAAAAGAGATTTGGGCGCAGCTTAACGACACCACCCTGTGGCCGAACTACTACAGCAACGCCGAAGATATCCGTTTTCACGACGGCAGCGGCCCGGCGCTGAGCGCCAACGCCCGCTTTCGCTTCACCACCTTCGGCTTCCCGGTTGAAGCGCAGGTGACGGAGTATGTTCCGCCCGTGGAGGGTGAAGCCGCGCGTATCGCGTGGCACGGCTGGGTGGAAGGGGATGCGAATTCGCGTCTGGACGTGATCCACGCCTGGCTGTTTGAAGACCTGCCGGGAAACCGCGTGCGCATTCTGACTCAGGAGTCGCAGAAAGGTGTGCCGGCGCAGGAATTAGCGCGCACCGTACCAAACCCAATGATTAACGGGCATCAGGAGTGGATCGTGGGATTAGCGAATGCCGCTCTTAAGGCTCGCGGGTAATTTTGCCCGGTGGCGCTTTGTTTACCGGGCCTACAAGCCCGTAGGCCGGTGCAAGCGCGGCGCCGCCCGGCATTAAAAACGACAAAAGTTGTCGAAACGTTAAATCCGTCACACTTTTGATGATAAACTGCGCGACTTTTCCGCACGTTTTTATCTTCAGGTGATGCCATGACAGAACATACCCAGCCCACGACCGCACCGCAGGCCAAAGAGGTTTCACGCCCCAACTGGTCGGCGGTTTTCTCCGTGGCGTTTTGCGTCGCCTGCCTGATCACCGTCGAGTTCCTGCCGGTGAGCCTGCTGACGCCGATGGCGCAGGATCTGGGCATTTCCGAGGGCGTGGCGGGGCAGTCGGTGACCGTCACCGCGTTTGTGGCGATGTTCGCCAGCCTGTTTATCACTCAGGCGATTGGCACCATCGACCGCCGCAAGGTGGTCATTCTGTTCAGCGTGCTGCTGACGCTCTCCTGCCTGCTGGTCTCTTTCGCTGAAAGCTTCACCCTGCTGCTGCTCGGCCGTGCCTGCCTGGGGCTGGGATTAGGCGGCTTCTGGGCGATGTCGGCCTCGCTGACCATGCGCCTGGTGCCCGCGCGTACGGTGCCAAAAGCCTTGTCCGTCATCTTCGGCGCGGTCTCCATCGCGCTGGTGATTGCCGCGCCGCTGGGCAGTTTCCTCGGCGGGATTATCGGCTGGCGTAACGTGTTCAACGCGGCGGCGGTGATGGGCGTGCTGTGCATTATCTGGGTGTGGAAGGCGCTGCCGTCCCTTCCGGGGGAAGCGGCGCACCACAAACAGAACATGTTCGCGCTGCTGAAGCGCCCGGGCGTGCTGGCGGGGATGACCGCCATCTTCATGGCCTTTGCCGGGCAGTTTGCTTTCTTCACCTATATCCGCCCGGTGTATATGACCATGGCGGGCTTTGACGTGGACGGCCTGACGCTGGTGCTGCTGAGTTTCGGTATCGCCAGCTTTGTCGGCACCTCGCTGTCGTCCCAGTTCCTGAAGCGCTCCCTGAAGGTGGCGCTGGCGGGTGCCCCGCTGGTGCTGGCGATCAGCGCCGCGGTGCTGGTGTTGTGGGGCAGCGATAAGTGGGTGGCTTCGGCGATCGCGATTATCTGGGGCTTTGCCTTTGCGCTGGTGCCGGTGGGCTGGTCGACGTGGATCACCCGCTCGCTTGCCGATCAGGCGGAAAAAGCCGGGTCGATTCAGGTGGCGGTGATCCAGCTGGCGAATACCTGCGGCGCGGCGGTGGGCGGCGTAGCGCTCGACCATCTGGGGCTGACGTCACCGCTGGTGATTTCCGGCACGCTGATGCTACTGACCGCGCTGCTGGTGGCGGGGAAGGTGAAGGCGAAGTAGTGCTTTTCTCCCTCTCCCGTGGGAGAGGGTTGGGGTGAGGGCATCAGGCTACGCCGATGCCTTAACCCTTCTACGCGAATCCATCGAAATCAACACCACCGACGACACAATCAACAGCGTCCCCAGCCAGTCCGGCAGGGTGAATGCCACCCCCAACAACACCACCGACAGCAGCGCGCTGCTCAGCGGCTCGGCGCAGCTCAGAATGCTCGCTTTCGGCCCGCCGATCATCTGTGCGCCTTTCAGATACAGGCTGAACGTCAGCGCGGTGCCTATCACCACCAGGTAGAAAAACGCCAGCAGCAGGCCGCCGTCGATCACGAAGGTGGTGCCGCGTCCGGCGTAGAACGGCGTCAGCATTAATCCCGCAATCAACATACTCCAGCCGACAATCGGCAGCGTGCCGTAGCGGGCTATAAGCGTTGATGGATAGGTGGTGTAAAACGCGGCGGCAAACGCGGAGGCGATGCCGAAGAACAGCGCGGCAGGCGAGATGGAGAGCGACGTCGGGTCGCCGTGGGTTACCAGCAGGAAGGTACCCACAAGCGACGTGAAAATCGCGGATAAGACAAATATGCCGGGACGCGTTTTCCGCGCCAGCGCAAACCACGCCACGATAATGGTCGGCGAAAGAAACTGGAGCACGGTGGCCGTCGCGGCGTTGGATTTTTCAATCGTCAGCAGGAAGGTGAGCTGTACGGTGAGCGCGCCGACGAGTGAGAAAAACAGCAGGCTGAGGGCGTCTTTGCGGTTTTTGATGACCGAGAAAATCTTGTCGCCGTGAACGAAGGAGAGCGTCAGCAGGATCACGCCGGTAAACAGCAGACGAACCATGGTCAGGTAAGGCGAAGAAATGTGGCTTTTCTCCATGATGTACTGCGCGCAAACCCCGGAACTGCCCCATAAAACGGCGGCGATCAGGACGTTGAGCATCCCTTTGCGTGTGGAACCCATGTTCTCCCCTGTTATGTTGGTTTTTTTGTAGCATAACATGGGATCTTGCCGGGTGGCGCTACGCTTACCCGGCCTACAAAACCTTGTAGGGTGCGGTCTGGTGCCCTCACCCCGGCCCTCTCCCACAGGGAGAGGGAGCGAACACTAAAAACGGCAACTCGCGTTGCCGTTTTGCTTTTACCTTAGAACCACGCCTCCCACATCGCGCCGACGTTGAAGTCGTCCAGCGTCTCATCTTTGGTATTGTTCACGCGCGCGGTACGTTCGTTATCCACCTTGCCGCCGGTCACGTAGAAGCGCAGCATCGGACGGAACTCCGGCCCCATGGCGATAGACATGTTCTGCGACAGGGTCAGCTTCCAGCCCTTGTTGTCGCCGCCGTTGTCGTAATCCACGTGCTGCCAGCCCGCTTCCAGCCAGGTGGAGTGAACGTCGTTCCACCAGTGCATCGGGCGCACGATGGCGTTGTAGTTCTTGCGGTTGTCGGTCTTATCGCGGCTGTTGTCGTAGTCATGGAAGGCGAGGAGGTACTCCACCTGCGTCGCCTGGGTGAATTTGTACAGCCCTTCGAAGCTGGCGTAGACCGTGGTCAGATCTTCGGTTTTGTTGAACACGCTGTTGTCCGAGTTATCGGAGTAGCGGGCAATTACCTTGTTCACGCCGCTGTCGTTGGTATGACTCAGCACCACGCCGCCCTGCCAGGCGTTCAGACGCTCGTCGCTCTCCACCGCTTTCGAGTCAAAGCCGTAGTTGGCGTACAGCTCCAGATCCAGCGGACCGAGCTTCATGCCGTGGATTTTGGAGGTGGCGGCGTAGTTGCCCTTGTCGCCCGTGCCGGACCCGCCGGTACAGGTGATGCGCGACGGGTTCGCTTCGTCTTCCATCACTTCCGGGCTACAGGATTCCACCGCTGCCACGGCGGCCACGTCAAACTGCACGCCGCCGATATCGAAGTTCTTCACCCCGGCGCCCTGACCGTCGTGGTTCATCCAGAAGTAATCGTTGATGCCCTGCTGCGGACGCTGGTGGAAGTCGCGACCCGCCCAGAAGTAGGCGTTCGGGTTGGAGGCCATGATGTTGGTCACGCCCGCGTAGGCTTTCTTGAGGTTAACTTCGTCGCCCCAGTGGTCGATCATCACGTTGATGTCCCAGATGGCGCCGTTTTCGCCCTTGAAGGCCTTGGAGAGCTGGAACTCGCCGCCGTTGCCTTCGTTACCCAGACGACCAATGGCGGACGCGCCGTTGTAGGAGCCGTCCACCGCCACGTATTTCTGATCGGCGGCCTGGAAGTGGGCGCCGTAGCGGGCGTAGCCGGTGAATTTAACCCCGAACGGGATCGCCATGTCCGGAGACTGCGCCGCGCTCTGCGGCTCGGTCACCACGTCCGCTTTTTTCGCGACCGCCGCATCCATTTTGGCCTGACGCTCGGCGAGGGCTTTATCCACCGCTTTTGCCACAATGGCGTCGATTTGCTCCTGAGTGAATTCCTGAGCGAGGACGGAAATTGGGCAAAGCGCGGCGATAACTGCCATGGTTAATGGAAGTTTTTTAATCGTATTCATGGTTATCTCAATATAGTTTAATTTTATTCAGACAATAACCATCCCGCTCCGATCTGACAGAGTATGTCGCTATCATCAGAACAAGTGGATCTCTATTTAGGGTACAGAGGTATTGCAGTAATTATTTCGCCATAGACTATCTCTGATATAAATGAATAATTTCTTCGGATAACTCGCGCGCTAATAAGGAATTCATTAAATGATCCTGGGCGTGCACCATAATTAAGGTCATCGGCTGGCGGGCTTCGCCCGCATCCTGCTCGATAAGCTTGGTCTGCATCTTGTGCGCCTGGCGCGCGTAGCCGTCGGCTTCGCGCAGCAGGCTTTTGGCTTCGTCAAGGTTGCCCTGGCGCGCCGCGTGCAGGGCTTCAAAGCACAGGCTGCGGGACTGACCGGCATTGACGATAATTTCCATTACGGCTTCTTCTAGTGCGATCATTCTCTTTACTCTTTATCAAAGCTATTATTTAAGGCGGTGGCGGCAAACCACTCTCCGCTTTTTTTGATGGTGCGCTGCTGCGTCTCTACATCGAGCTGAATAAAACCGTAGCGGTTTTTATACGCATTACACCACGACCAGTTATCAATAAACGTCCACATATGGTAGCCAAGGCAATTGCAGCCTTCGCTAATACCTTTGTGCAGCCACGTTAAATGCTCAGAAATAAACTCAATGCGGTATTGATCGTTAATCTGGCCGTTTTCAATAAAGCGCTGCTCATTTTCGACACCCATGCCGTTTTCCGAAATAAAGCAGCGAGGGTTGCCGTAATTATCGCGCAGGTTAACCAGAATATCGTAAATACCCGGCGCGTAGATTTCCCAGCCGCGGTACGGGTTCATCTTGCGGCCCGGCATCTCGTAATTATCAAAGAACCACTCCGGCATAAACGGCGCCTGCGGGTTCACCGCGCTGTCGCGACACTTCACGCGACGCGGCTGATAGTAGTTAACGCCGAGCAGGTCGATTTTCCCTTCCGCGATCAGGAAGCCGTCTTCCGGCTTGCAGGCGGGCAGCTGATCGTAAGATTTCAGCAATGCCACCAGGTCCGCCGGATACTCCCCGCGCAGCACCGGGTCGAGGAAGCTGCGGTTAAACATTAAGTCCGCAATGTGCGCCGCCTTCACGTCCGCCGGGTTCCGGGAGCGCGGGTACGACGGCGTCAGGTTGAGCACGATGCCGATCTCACCCGCGTAGTGTCCGGCGCGGTAGGCCTGAACGGCCTTCGCATGCGCCAGCACGGTGTGATACGCCACGGTCGCCGCCCGACGAAAATCCACCACGTTCGGGTAGTGGAAGTCGTACAGATAACCGCCTTCCACCGGAACAATCGGCTCGTTGAAGGTAAACCAGTGCAGCACGCGGTCGCCTAACAGCTCGAAGCATATCTGCGCATAGCGGGCGTACGCGTCCACCACGTCACGGTTTTCCCAGCCGCCAATCTCCTGCATCGCCATCGGCATGTCGAAATGGAACAGGGTGATAAACGGCGTGATGCCCTGTTCATTCAGCTCATCAATGACCTGATTATAAAAATCGACCGCGTCCGGGTTCACTTCACCGATACCGTCGGGGATCAGGCGCGCCCAGCTAATCGAGGTGCGAAAGCTGTTGTGGTTCAGCTGCTTCAACAGCTGAATGTCCGTTTTCCAGTGCTGATAAAACGTGGAGGTGTGCTGCGGCCCCACGCCGTTGTGAAAACGGTTCGGCTCGCGGGCAAACCAGTAATCCCACGTGGTTTCACCCTCTCGTGTCCCTTCCGTCTGGAGAGCGGAGCTTGCGCTGCCCCACCAGAAGTTATCGGGAAATGCGTATTTCATGACCCTTCCTCTTTGACTTAATTGCTGACTGTTTCAGCGGTGCCGACGGTTGCCTGAGCTTTCTGCTCTTCATTTTTGATGAGCGTACGCTCATAGGCGCGCAGGAACGGCAGGTACATCAGGGCGGACATCACCATGCAGAACAGGCACATCACCACCGGGCTCAGCGCCCAGTTCGCCGCCCACGAGGCGCCAATCGGCGCGGGGGTGGTCCACGGGGTTAACGAGACCACCTGAGCCAGCCAGCCGAGTTTGGTTGCGCCGTACGCCAGGCAGGCGTTGACCAGCGGAACAAACACGAACGGGATAAACAGCATCGGGTTCATGATGATCGGCGCGCCGAACAGAATCGGTTCGTTGATGTTAAAGAAGCTTGGCACCACGCCCATTTTGCCGATGGTGCGCAGGTGGGTAACGCGGCTACGCAGCAGCAGAAACGCCAGCGGCAGGGTGGAGCCTACGCCGCCAATCAGCAGGTAGTGATCCCAGAAACCTTGCAGATAAACGTGCGGCAGCGCCGCGCCCGCCGCCAGCGCCGCCTGGTTTGCCGAGAGGTTCGCCATCCAGAACGGGTTCATGATGCCGGTGACAATCAGCGACCCGTGGATACCGGCGAACCAGAAGATCTGGCACAGCAGCACGGAGAGCAGAATGGCGGGCAGCGAGTCAGACGCCGACACCAGCGGCTCCAGCAGGTGCATAATCGCCTGCGGGATGATCATCCCGGTCTGCGCTTCAATGAACAGGTTCAGCGGGTGCAACGTCCCGATCACCACCATCACCGGGATCAGGATTTCAAACGAACGCGCCACGCCGGTCGGCACTTCCTTCGGCAGGCGGATAGTCACGTTGTTCTGCTTCAGCCACACATAGACGCGGGTGGAGTAGATCGCGGTGATAAGCGCAGTGAAGATCCCCTGGCCGGAGAGATACTGGGTCGAGATTTTGCCATCGGCATAGGGCGCGGCGACCAGCAGGAAGGCCATAAAGGCCAGCAGCCCGGACATCACCGGATCGAGGTTAAACTGACGCCCCAGGCTTGCCCCAATCCCCACCGAGATGAAGAAGGTCATCACGCCCATGCTGAGGTTAAACGGCAGCATCAGCTGTTCGCGGTAGGTCTCGGAGAAATCCAGCCAGCCGCGGGCGAAGCTGTTGGTGGTATCCGCCGAAAACGGCGGGAAGATAAACACCAGCATAAACGAGCCGATGATCATAAACGGCAGCGCGGCGGTAAAGCCGTCGCGGATGGCAATCACATACTTTTGCTGACCGAGCTTGGCGGCCAGCGGCGTAATTGACTGCTCAATCACCGCGACCATGGATTGATATAACGAACTCATGTGAACACCTTTTAGTGTGTCGCTTCGATGAGCGACAGAGCATAGTCCAGTACTTTATCGCCACGCTGCATGCCGTAATCCATCATGTCGATGGGCTGCACCGGAATGCCTTGCGTCGCTGCCTTGTCTGAGAGCGTCTTTAACATGTATTTCACTTGCGGTCCGAGAAGCACCACCTGGTAGTGCGGAAACTGCGTATCAAATTCGGATACGCCATACGCATCTATCTTCACGGGCAAGCCCCGTTCTTTTGCAACATCGATCATTTTGCTGACCAGCAGGCTGGTGGACATCCCGGCAGAGCAGCACAGCATAATCTTGAACATCGACAATCATCCTCAAAATGTAAAAAGTTATTGCGAGGATGATTGGACATGATACGGAAACCGGTTTCCATTTATAAAAGACAGAAGTGTGACAACCATCAAGATCCCTTACTTATGAGGCTAATTAACCGGATGTGGGTCACATAATTTGGCTGTTTTGTCATCAAATTGAGTGGAAATGGAAAATCGGTTTCCATGGAAAACGGAAACGGATATACTCCGTTCTGGCTATAATGTGAGCCGTAGCGGTGATGGAAATTACAGACGCCAGTTGCGTCTGACAGGGGAGAGAGATGTCTACAATCAACGATGTATCGCGTCTGGCCGGGGTGTCCAAAGCCACGGTATCACGGGTGTTGAGCGGGTCGCGTGGCGTTAAAGAAGCCAGCCGCCAGGCTGTTCTGAAAGCGGTGGATGAGCTGAACTATCGTCCCAACGTGATTGCCCAGTCGCTGCTCAGCCAGTCGACGGGCTGCATTGGGGTGATTTGCGCGCAGGAAAACATTAACCAGACCACCGGTTACCTGTACGCGCTGGAAAAACACCTCAGCCAGCATCAAAAACATCTGCTGTTGCGTTTCGCACACACAAAAACAGAAGTGATGAACGCCCTTGAAGAACTCTCCTGCGGCTTATGTGATGACATTCTGGTGATTGGCGCGCGTTTCCCGCTGGATGTAGACATGGACAACGTGATTCTGGTCGACTGTATGGAAGCCGATAACGCCAACAGCATTCAGTTCGATCACGCGTTCGCGGCTGAAACGGCCTGTAACTATCTCACCAGCCAGGGGCGTCGCCAGATAGCGCTGATCCACCCGCACGGCAGCGGCTTTGCCGATCAGGTGCTGCTGGGCTACAAACACGCGCTGGAGAAAAACTTCCTGCCCTTTAATCGCAACCTCGTGTTTATGGACGCGACTTCATCGTCCGTTGCGCTTCAGGAATTACTCAACAACGCGTCCACGCTGAACTTCAACGCGCTGCTGGTGGCGGACGAGCAGGAAGCCCAGCGGGTGATCCCGCAGTTACAGGCGTTTAATAAATCGGTACCGGAAGACATCATGGTTTTCAGCCTCGGCGGTTCGCTGCATCTGCCGGGTATTCCGGTGATCCCGGCCATTGAGTATTCCATGGACGCCATGGCGGCGCGCATCGTGAGCTGGCTGACAGAGAAAACGCAGATGCTCGGGTCCTACGTTCTGCGCGGTGATTTGATTATTCCGGATGTGCGGAAGCGTTAAACGTGTGATGTAGGCCGGGTAAGCGCAGCGCCACCCGGCGCTCAACCCTCAGTAATCTTCCATACAATCCACCTGACTTACTGCATCCCAGTAGGCGTCCAGGTTGTCACGCTTCACGGCGGTGATGGCGTTTTTGATCAGCAGCTGGTTCGCCTCAGACGACAAAATCATCGCCTGCCAGGCCTTATCGCTCTGCTTTTTCTGCGGGGTACAGGTTTTCTTCACATCTTTCAGGACCTGCTGTTTTATCTGGGCCTCTTTCTCCGGAGCGCTCTTCTCCTGCGCGTGAACAAACGCAGCGAAAATCAGGCAAACGAGCAGGCAAACCAGGTGTGCAGATTTCATCGAAACCTCCTTTGAAAGTCACATGCTTCCCCTGAAATATATCGTTACATTCATCAACGCGATTCAAGCCAAAAGTATGAATTTACGCATTCTGCGTGCGGGATCCGATCGCCAGTGCAATGCCATAGCTTACTAACACCGCGAGACTCATTTTCAGCATCGTTTCTCCGCCGATACCCGCGAGAGGCGCTGCGATCCCGCCGAATAAAAACATCAGCATGCCCAGAATGGCTGACGCTGTGCCGGACTCCTTCGCGTCGACTGCGCTCATCGCTTCTGAACCCGCAAGGGTGCTGATCCCGCTGTTAAAGGCGACGGTGAAAAAGAGTGCAATTAGTGCCGGAACGGAAAGCTGCATCCACGCAAAGAGCAACGTCAGCCCCGCGCAGGTTACGGCCAAAACCAGACCTATTTGCATTAACCCTTCCGCCGGGTGTCGGCGTGCCAGACGGGAGAAAATCAGCGCTGAGACGATCAGGCCGATACCGTTCACACCGAACAGCAGGCTGAACTGCATGGCGCTCAGGCCATACTCGTTTTGCATCACAAAGGAAGATGCCCCGATATAGGCGAACAGCCCCGCCAGCATGAAGGCCTGGATCAGGCAGTAGCGCATAAAGCGACGATTTTTAAGTACCGTCCTGGCGGTTTGCGTCAGCGATCCCCCGCCCTGTTTCTCTGTGAGGGACTCGCGGATAAAAAGCTGGCTGGCGATCAGCAGCGCCAGACCCGCCCCTGCCATTACCCAGAACAGCATCCGCCAGTCGAAATGCGACGCGATATAGCCACCGAGTACCGGGGACACCACGGGCGCGATGCCGTTGACCGTCATCAGTAGGGCAAAAAACTGCGTTAGCATCGTGCCATGATAGTTATCACGGGCGATAGAGCGGGCAAGTACGGAGCCGCCCGCCCCGGCAACGCCCTGCACAAATCGCCAGCCGATCAGGGCGTAAATATTCTGCGTGCTGGCACAAAGCACTGAAGCCAGTACAAACAGCAAAAGTGAGAACAGCAGCGGCGTTTTACGTCCGATGCGATCGCTTAGCGGGCCGAAAAAGAGTTGTCCCAGCCCCAGGCCAATCAGCGCCGAGGTAAGAGAAAGCTGCGTCAGCGTTGTGGAGGTGTTGAGCTGGGTGGCGATCTCCGGCAGCGCCGGAAGATAAAAATCGGAACACAGCGGCCCGATAGCCGTCAGCAGGCCAAGGATGGCCGCGAAAGAAAAAGAGAGTTTTGCCATAGGTATTTACTCTGATGGCCGGGCAACGTTGCGCCGCCCGGCAGTGATGTTACTGAATCCCGCCGCCCAGCGACTGCCACAGCGTGATGCGGTTTTCCAGGTCGGTTTGCTGCAAGGCAATCAGTGATTCCTGCGCCGACCACAGCGACCGCTGCGCGGTGAGCACCGTCAGATAATCGCCCGCGCCAGCCTTGTAACTGCGCGTCGCCACATCCAGCGTTTTTTGCTCCGCCGCCACGTATTCACGCTGGGCATCAAGCTGTTCACTCAACGTTTCGCGCCGGGCCAGCGCGTCGGCCACGTCCTTGAACGCGCTCTGGATGGTTTTCTCATAGGTCGCAATTAACCCTTTTTTCTCGGCTTCCGCATAGCGCAGCTGCGCCATATTGTTGCCGCCGCTGAACAGCGGCAGGGTGATGGACGGCGCAAACGACCAGACCTTCATCCCGTGGCTGAACAGGGACGACAGCGAATCGCTGCCGACGCCCGCGCTGGCGGTGAGCGAGATGGTCGGGAAGAAGTTGGCGCGCGCCGCGCCGATGTTGGCGTTAGCGCTCAGCAGGTTATGTTCCGCCTCCTGAATGTCCGGACGACGCAGCAGCGCGCTGGAGCTGACGCCCGCCGGGATCAGCGTGATGGCGTTGTCGCTCAGGCTCTCCAGCGTGCCGGGCAGCAGGTTCTCGGGCACCGTATCGCCCGTCAGCAGGTTGAGAGCGTTTTTGTCCTGCATCACCAGCGTCTGGTAGCTCGCCACGCTGGCGCGCGCCTGCTGGTAAACCGCCATCGCTTCACTGACGTCCGTTGCCGCCGCCACGCCCACTTCCTGCTGGCGCTTCACAATCTTGAGCGAGTTTGCGGCGCTCTCCAGGGTGGACTTCGCCAGCGCCAGATTGCTGTTATCCGCCGCCAGCGTCACCCAGGCCGTGGTCAGCTCGCTGACCATCGTCAGGCGCGTGTTCTGCGCGGTGAACTCGCTGGCAAGCCAGGTTTCACGTGCGGCGCGCGACAGGCTCTGATTGCGGCCAAACAGATCCAGCTCGAAGCTGGAGACCGCGCCGTTGGCTTCGTCACTTGTCGCGACGCCGCTCGCCAGCGTGCGGCTGCGGGTGTGGCTCAGTTCCGCGTCCACCGTCGGGAACAGGGACGAGCGCGTTTCGCCATACTGGGCACGGGCGGCGTCGATATCCGCTATCGCTTTTTGCACGTCGCGGTTGCTGTTGAGCGCCATCGTCACCACGCTTTTCAACCGCGCATCATTCATCACCTGCTGCCACTGGCTCACCACGGCGTTGGCTTCGCCGTGCGCGCCGGGCAGGGTGGCCGGAACGGGCGCGTCCGGGCGCTGATACGTGGGATCTAATGACACACAGCCTGCGCTCAGCAGGGCTAACGCTAAAACAGTTACACGAAACATTATGACCTCCGGTTTGCGTGCTTACCGGAGAACAGACGTTTCACCAGTACAAAGAATAAAGGAACAAAGAAGATGGCCAGCAGCGTCGCGGCCAGCGTCCCGCCGATAATGCCGGTACCGATCGCCACGCGGCTGTTGGCCCCGGCGCCGGTGGCAATCGCCAGCGGCGTCACGCCTGCGATAAACGCCAGCGAGGTCATGATGATCGGACGCAGACGCGTCTGGGCGGCCCGCAAGGCGGCGCGCGTCAGGGAGTAGCCTTCGGCGACTTTGGCTTCGGCAAACTCGACAATCAGAATGGCATTCTTCGACGACAGACCGATGGTGGTCAGCAGCGCCACCTGGAAGTAGACGTCGTTGCTCAGGCCACGCAGGGAGGCGGCAATGGCTGCGCCCAGCACCCCAAGCGGGATCACGAGGATGACCGAAATGGGCACCGACCAGCTCTCATACAGCGCCGCCAGGCACAGGAACACCACGAGGATGGAGAGGGCATAGAGGCTCATCGCCTGACCGCTCGCCAGTTTTTCCTGCAACGACAAACCGCTCCATGCCCAGGTGCTGCCGGACGGCAGGTTATTCGCCAGCTGCTCCATTTTGCTCATCGCCGTACCGGAGCTGGCGCCGCTGGCGTTCTCGCCCTGAATCTCATACGCCGCCGAGCCGTTGTAGCGTACCAGGCTTTCCGGGCCATACTCCCAGCGGGTGGTGGCGAAGGCGGAGAACGGGGTCATGGTGCTGTCGCTGCCGCGCACATACCATTTGTTAAGATCCGACGGCACCGCGCGATAGTCGCTGTCGCCCTGGATGTAGACCTTTTTCACGCGGCCACGGTCAATGAAGTCGTTCACGTAGGTGCCGCCCCAGGCGCTGGAGAGGGTGTCGGTCACGTCGCTCAGGGAGAGCCCCAGCGACACGGCTTTGTTGTTATCGATATCCACCTGAAGCTGCGGCATCTGCGGCAGATCGTTGGCGCGCACGGCGTGCAGCGAGCTGTCCTGGTTGGCTTCGCCAATCAGCTGGTTACGCAGTTTCAGCAGCGCATCGCGGTCGGTGCCGCCGCTGGCCATTAGCTCAAAGGTAAAGCCATTGCTCTGGCCTAAACCATCCACCGCCGGGGGCGTCATGGCGAAAATGGTGGCATCCCGAATGGTGCTCAACTCCTGCGTGGCGCGCAGGGCAATGGCCTGGGCGGTGTTTTCCTCGCCTTTGCGCTCTGACCAGTTTTTCAGGGAGACGAACGCCATCCCGGCGTTCTGGCCGCTGCCGCTGAAGCTGAAGCCTTCAACGGTGAAGATCACGTCGGTATTGGCTTTCTCTTTGGTGAGGAACCACTCGCGTACCTGGCGGCTTACCTCGGCGGTACGCACCGCGGTTGCGCCGGCAGGCAGGGTGTACTGCACCATGATTTCACCCTTGTCTTCGGTTGGCAGGAAGCTGCCCGGCAGTTTTAGCATGGCGAACCCCATCGCGCCGCAGAGCAGGGCGTAGATGACCAGCATGCCGCCGGAACGGCGCAGGGCGCGCAGCACCTTGTTCTGATAGCCGTGCTCGGTCTTACTGTAGAAGCGGTTAAACGCGCCGAAGAAGCCCTTTTTATGCGGAGCGGTGTGATTCAGGATCGAGCCGCACAGCGCGGGCGTCAGGGTCAGCGCCACCACCACGGAGAGGAACATCGCCGAAATAATGGTGACCGAGAACTGACGGTAAATCACCCCGGTGGAGCCGCCGAAGAAGGCCATCGGCAGAAATACCGCAGAGAGCACCAGCGCAATGGCGATCAGCGCGCCGGAAATTTCGCCCATCGATTTTTCGGTCGCTTCCCGGGCGGGCAGCCCTTCGTCGCGCATAATACGCTCGACGTTTTCCACCACCACGATGGCGTCATCCACCAGAAGCCCTATCGCCAGCACCATCGCAAACAGCGTCAGGGTGTTGATGGAGTAACCGAACAGCGCCAGCACGCCGAAGGTGCCCAGCAGCACCACCGGCACCGCCAGCGCCGGGATCAGCGTCGCGCGGATGTTTTGCAGGAACAGGTACATCACCACCACCACGAGGATAATGGCTTCGAACAGGGTCTGAATCACGTCCTCAACGGAGATCTTGATGAACTCGGTGCTGTCTTTCGGGTAGGCCACGTCGTAGCCTTCCGGCATCGACTTTTTGAACTCGGCGATCTTGTCTTTTACCGCCGTGGCGGTATTAAGCGCGTTGGCGCCCGGCGAGAGCATCACCGCCATACCCGCCGCCGGGTGGCCGTTCAGCTTCGCCGTTGCGGTGTAATCTTCGCTGCCCATCTCCACGCGCGCGACGTCGCTGATGCGCACCACCGCACCGTTGGCCTCGCTCTTGACGATGATCTTTTTGAACTCATCGACCGTTTGCAGACGCGACTGAGCGCGGACGGTGGCGGTCAGCTGTTGGGCGTTCGACGAGGGCAGCGCGCCGATTTTACCGGCGGAGACCTGCACGTTCTGGGCTTCAATCGCGCTCTGCACGTCGGAGGGCATCAGCGAGTACGACGCCAGCTTCGCCGGGTCGAGCCAGATGCGCATCGCGTATTCCGCGCCGAACACCTGTAGGCTACCGACGCCATCCACGCGCGCCAGCGGGTCCTGCATATTACTCACCAGCCAGTCGGCGATATCCGAGCTGCTGGCGGTGTCGGTTTTGTCATACACGCCCATGATCAGCAGGAAGTTGCTCTGGGATTTTTCAACGGTGATCCCGGACTGCTGCACCTCGGTTGGCAGGCGCGATTCCGCCTGCTGGACTTTGTTCTGCACCTGCACCTGAGCGGTGTCCGGATCGGTGCCCTGTTCAAACGTGACGGTAATACTCACCGACCCGTCCGAGCTGCTGGTGGAGGTGAAGTAGAGCAGGTTATCCAGCCCGGTGAGCTGTTGCTCGATCACCTGCGTCACGCTGTTTTCCAGCGTCTGCGCAGAAGCGCCGGTGTAGGTGGCGGAGATTTTGATCGACGGCGGAGCCACGTCCGGGAACTGCGCAACGGGCAGCGTGCGGATCGCCAGCATCCCGGCGAGCATGATGAGAATGGCGATAACCCAGGCAAAGACCGGGCGACGCACGAAGAAACGGGAAAACATCAGGCGTTTCCTCCGTTGGTTTTCATCTCTTCAGCTTTCACTTCCTGCCCGGCGGTGACTTTATCGGTGCCTTCCACAATCAGCTTATCGCCCGCCTTCAGGCCGCTCAGCACCAGCCATTTGTCGCCGTAGGTGTCGCCCGTCTCCAGCTGACGCTGTTCGACCTTGTTGCTGGCGTTCACCACCAGCGCGGTGGCGGTGCCTTTGGCGTCGCGGGTGATGCCCTGCTGCGGGGCGAGGATCGCGTCATTCATGATGCCTTCATCCACTCTGGCGCGGACGAACATGCCCGGCAGAAGCTGATGCTGCGGGTTCGGGAAGACGGCGCGCAGGGTGACGGAGCCGGTAGACTCATCCACCGCCACTTCGGTCAGCGCCAGGCGGCCTTTTTCGCTGTAGCTGCTGCCGTCTTCGAGGATCAACGACACGTTCAGCGTATCGCTGTTGCTGGCGAGGGTTTGCTTGCGTAATCGCAGCAGATCGGCGCTGGAACGGGTTAAATCGACGTACATACTGTCCAGCCCGCGAATGGTGGCCAGCGCGGTATCCTGCTGGGCGGTCACCAGCGCGCCGGGGGTCACAGAGGAGATACCGATACGTCCGGCAATCGGCGCGGTGACGGTGGTCCAGTTGAGGTTAATGCGGGCGCTTTCCAGCGCGGCTTTCTTTGACTCGACGCTGGCTTTGTCCTGCGCGCAGGTGGACTTCGCGTCTTCCGCATCCTGACGTGATACGCCGTCGTCCTTCACCAGCTGCGCATAGCGCCGGGCTTTCTGGCAGTCGGCCTGCACCAGCGCCTGCGCCTGTTTCAGTGCGGCGGCGGCTTCATCATACGCGGCGCGGTAGCTGGAAGGATCGATCTGATACAGCGCCTGCCCGGCCTTGACCGTATCGCCTTCGGTGAACAGGCGCTTCTGGATAATGCCGCCTACCTGGGGGCGCACTTCGGCGCTCATCGCGGCGGCGGTGCGTCCGGTCAGCTCGCTGACAACGGACACCGGCTGGCTCATGAGTGTGACAATCCCCACTTCCGGAAGAGGACGCTGGGGAGCAGATGTTTGCGCATTATCGCACCCTGTCAGGAGGAGTAATGCCGCGATGGAGGTTGTTATGGTTTTCATAATCTTTTTCCAGGGTGAACGAAGCCTGCCCTGTTAATTGCTTAACAGGGAGGAGGGTTAATTAAAAGCACAGCGATCCTGCATCTCTGGCTGAGCCAGAAATGAAAAAAGGGAAATTACTTATTTCCGCTAATTATTCACATGCGATTACTTCGCAGAGAAAATCATATTTAAAATATTCTGGTATATAGGCTCTAATTGTTCTGACGGTACTTTTAAAGGCGTGAGTCGACGGTAAATCGTGCCTTCGATCATCACGGCGGTAATCTCCACGCAGCAGCGAATATGCTCATCGCTCAGGTGAGGGAACTGCTTTTTCAGGTGCTCACAGGCGTTGGCGAACATGCGGGCTTCGGCTTCGATCAGCATGTTTGCCACCAGCGGATTGCGCGTGGCCTCTGCGGACATTTCGAGCATCAGCGCGTCATCGTCTTCGTTAAGCGTCTGGCGCCAGGCAAGCGCCTGCGGCATCCCTTCAACCAGGGTTTTGCCCTGCATCTCCTCGATACGTGAGTCGATAATGCGCCGGATCATCTCTTCAATAATCGCGTCTTTGTTACTGAAATAGCGATAGATTTGTCCGACGCTGAGCCTGGCTTCGCTGGCGATCTGCGACATGCTGGCAGCGTGAAATCCACTGGCGCGAAAGCAGCGGCGCGCGGCGGTGATGATTTCGTCCTGCCGCAGTTTTTGTCGTTCTTCCAGCTTTGTACTCATTGTCGGCTACCGTAAAAAGTGAGAATGATCGTTCTCATTATACGTTTTCGGAGCCTATTGGAAAGGCTTTTTTTATTTACATATTGAATGAATATTTCCAGCTATAAACAATGGAGAAAATAAGGAGTTTTTATGAAGGTTAAGCTGTGAGATATTCAGATTGCGCTGAAAATAAGGAGAGAATTATGCATCTGAGCATTACAGATAATGTCACAGCCGAAGAAAAAGAAGAATTATTAACGGGGCTAAGAGCCTATAACGCGCAGTTTTTAGATCTGGCGACGTTTGGCGGCGATATTGGCGTATATATGCGAGACGACAATGGCGTCATGCTGGGCGGGTTAATCGGCGTACGGAAAGGCGACTGGCTGAACATCGACTATCTGTGGGTCAGCGACAGCGTGCGGGGAACGGGCGTGCGAAGCCAGCTTATCAAAACGGCTGAAGAGGAGGCCCGTCGCAAAGGCTGTCGTCACGCGCTGGTGGATACGGTCAGCTTCCAGGCGCGTCCGTTCTATGAAAAGCAGGGTTATCAGGTGCAGATGTCCTTGCAGGATTACCCTTATCAGGGAATGCAGAGACACTATCTGTCCAAAAATCTTTAACCGCCGATCCCGGTGCCTATCACGGCTAACACGTGGCGCACCACGATCTCCGGCGAGAGGGCGCTAAGCCTCTCGTCATTGCGCATGCGGGAGAACGGCACCAGCACCAGGCTCAGCAGCGTTGTGAACAGCAGTTCGGGGGCCAGCGCCGGATTCAGCTTTCCTTCCTGCTGCCAGCCTTTGATGGTTGCCAGCGTGGTGTGATATTTCTCATCGCCAAAGCGTGCCTGCAAATGGGTGCGCAGTACCGGCATCTCGCCAATCACCTCCTGCATCCACAGCGGGGCAAACCAGCGATACTTTTCCGCCAGTTCGGCCAGCACCCTGATCATTTCCGTCAGGGCATCCACCGGCGAATCCCGGTTGTCGGCGAAAATCGCCCCGATCCGCTCGCGTAACGGCAGGAAGCGCTCCTCAATCATCGCATCCAGTAACTGTTCTCTGGAGTTGAAGTAGTAGTGCAGCATGGCGGGCGTCACGCCTGCTTCGCGGGCGATGGCGTTCAACGACGTATTGGCGATCCCCTGGCGGGAAAAGAGGTTCAGGGCGATGTCCAGCAGCTGTTCACGGCTGGCGGTAACGCGCTTGCCGCCGCGTGGCCGACCGGGGCGGCGGGGTTCAGAATTGTCCTTTTGTGCTGGCATGGTCACCGTATCTCTTGATCTTATTCATCACTTCCACAAATATTAATTATACGATTAATTAATTTCAAGTGATGTCTTATGGAGTCCGACGTAATGACTCAACCTGCGAAAAAGGCGCCGTCGATTAAGCTGCTGTTCAGCGCACTCCTGCTGGTGATGCTGCTCTCTGCGCTGGATCAGACCATTGTCTCCACCGCGCTGCCGACCATTGTGGGTGAGCTGGGCGGGCTGGATAAACTCTCGTGGGTGGTAACGGCCTATATCCTCAGTTCGACCATCGTGGTGCCGCTGTACGGCAAATTCGGCGATCTGTTTGGCCGAAAAATCGTTCTGCAAATCGCGATTGTGCTGTTTCTTGTAGGGTCCGCGCTGTGCGGTCTGGCGCAGAACATGACCCAGCTGGTGCTGATGCGCGCCCTGCAAGGGCTGGGGGGCGGCGGTCTGATGGTGATCAGCATGGCTGCCGTGGCGGACGTGATCCCGCCAGCCGATCGGGGTCGCTATCAGGGGTTGTTTGGCGGCGTGTTTGGCCTGGCGACGGTGATAGGGCCGCTGATCGGCGGGTTTATCGTTCAGCACGCATCCTGGCGCTGGATTTTCTACATCAACCTGCCGCTGGGGCTGTTTGCCCTGCTGGTGATTGGCGCGGTTTTCCACGGCAGCGCGCGGCGCAGCAAGCATGAGATTGACTACCTGGGGGCGATTTACCTCAGCATGGCGTTGCTGTGCATCATTCTGTTTACCACCGAGGGCGGGACGATCCGCCAATGGAGCGACCCGCAGCTGTGGTGCATTCTGGCCTTCGGCCTGACGGGGATCGCCGGGTTTATCTACGAAGAGCGGCTGGCGTGGGAGCCGATTATCCCGCTGTCGCTCTTCCGCGACCGCAGCTTCCTGCTCTGTAGCCTGATCGGTTTTATTATCGGCATGTCGCTGTTTGGCTCCGTCACTTTCCTGCCGCTCTATTTACAGGTGGTAAAAGACGCCACGCCGACGCAGGCCGGTTTGCAGCTGATCCCCCTGATGGGGGGGCTGTTGCTCACCTCCATTATCAGCGGGCGCATCATCAGCCGTACCGGGAAATATCGTCTGTTCCCGATCCTCGGCACGCTGCTCGGCGTGGTGGGGATGGTATTACTGACGCGCATTTCAATCACCTCCCCAACCTGGCAGCTGTACCTGTTTACCGGCGTGCTGGGCATGGGGCTGGGACTGGTGATGCAGGTGCTGGTGCTGGCGGTGCAGAACAGCGTGTCAGCCGATCAATACGGCGTCGCGACGTCTGGGGTGACGCTGTTCCGTTCCATTGGCGGGGCGATTGGCGTTGCGCTGTTTGGCGCGGTGTTCACCCATATTCTGCAATCAGGCCTGATCGACAGGCTGCCGGAAGGGGCGGAACTGCCGCGCGAACTTAATCCCGTTGCCATACACCATCTGCCTGATGCCCTGCGTCTGGACTATCTGGATGCGTTCGGCTCGGCGATCCATGCGGTATTCATGCTGGCGGCGGGGATTATGGTGCTGGCGTTTGTGCTGTCGTGGTTTTTGCGCGAAGCGCCGCTGCGTCGGCAGGCGTGAGGTTAGCGGTTCTGCTATTTATTGCGAGTCGCTTTCTGATTTTTCAATGTCTCTCTTGTCGCTTTCCGGGGCGTTAGCGCATGCTGTGGGCTGGTCAATAAACCGACAGAGGTTGCCATGGAACGCACAGCGAAACTATTCAAAAAAGGACGAAACCAGGCCGTGGTCTTGCCTGCGGAATTTGCGTTTGAAACGGAGAGTGTTTATATCCGCCGGGATGACGAGGGGAATGTGGTTTTGACGGCAAGGTCCGAGAAAGCACGGCACAGGGATAACTTTTTGCGCATGTTAAAAGAAACGCATGTGCCTGATACCTTTCTAAGTAAAGAGGAGCGCAATCAGAGCTATACGACAAGAAACCCTCTGGAAGGGCTGTAGAAGATGCTGCATATGCTGGACACTAACATCGTAAGCCATCTGGTGAGGCAGCATCCTGAAGTAGTAAACCGATATTCGCAAATTACGCCTGAAAAGATGTGTATTTCAAGCGTAACGGAAGCGGAATTGCTTTACGGCGTAGCCAAAAAGCAAAACAACAAGCTGCACGAAACCATAATGGAATTTCTTAAAACCATCACTGTCTGCGCCTGGGATAGCGAAGCCGCAGCCACCTACGGTGAACTGCGTGCGGCAATGGAAAAGAAAGGGAACGTGATGGGGGATCTCGATCAGTTGATTGCCGCACATGCTATCAGCCGGGGCACGACGATTGTCACGAACGATCATGCGTTCGGGATGGTACAGGATCTTACGGTTGAGGACTGGACTACCGTCGCCTGATGCCCATCGCCCGGTGGCGCTACGCTTACCGGGCCTACACTTCCCCCGTCACGTAGGCCGGGTAAGCGCAGCGCCACCCGGTAACAGGCCGCATATAACCTATCCGTCTTACTGATTCCTTTTCGTTTTTTAGCCTGCCGTCTCGTTGTCGATATAGTCTTCAAAACGTCTATCAAAAGGAACTGTCTCGTGAAACTTCGATTGGGTGCGCTTCTCCTGACTGGCCTGCTGCTCGCAGGCTGTGACCAGGGCGGCAATGATGCCAGACACATTAAAGTCGGCGTGATCAATGGCGCTGAGCAGGACGTGGCGGAAGTCGCCAAAAAGGTGGCAAAAGAGAAATACGGTCTGGATGTTGAGCTGGTGGGCTTTAGCGGCTCGCTGCTACCCAACGATGCCACCAACCAGGGCGAACTGGACGCCAACGTCTTCCAGCATCGCCCATTCCTCGCGGAAGATAACAAGGCGCACAATTACAAGCTGGTCGCCGTGGCCAATACCTTCGTCTTCCCGATGGCGGGTTACTCCCGAAAGATTAAATCGGTGTCTGAGCTGAAGGACGGCGCAACCATTGCGATTCCAAACGATCCCACCAACCTTGGTCGCGCGCTGTTGCTGCTGCAAAAAGAGAAGCTGATTACCCTTAAACCGGATGTTGGCCTGCTGCCAACGGCGCTGGATATTACTGCGAACCCGAAAAACTTACAGATTATGGAGCTGGAAGGGGCGCAGCTGCCGCGCGTGCTGGACGATCCGAAAGTGGATGTGGCCATTATCAGTACCACCTATCTCCAGCAAACGGGGCTTTCTCCGGTACACGACAGCGTCTTTATCGAAGACAAAAACTCACCCTACGTGAATATTGTGGTCACGCGTGAGGACAACAAAGACGCCGAAAACGTGAAGGAATTTATCCAGTCCTATCAGTCGCCGGAAGTGGCGAAAGCGGCAGAGACCCTTTTTAACGGTGGCGCGGTGCCGGGCTGGTAAGTCCCGGTAAAAAGGCCAGCGCTCCGCTGGCCGTCAAAGCGTTACGCGGGCATCGGTTCGGCTTTCGGGCCACAGAAAACCCTGACCAGACTGTGCGCCGGACGCGCGGGCGCGCGCCAGATCCCGCGAATTCTCGATGCCTTCGATAAGAATTGATTGCGCGATACCTGCCCTGACCTCCTGCACAAACGGGGCAAGCGGCGCGCGTTCCCGCAGCGCTGAGCGGTCAATTTTTACCCCATCCAGCGGCAGCGCAAGCCGCGCGAACGCCTCAGCCAACTCCCGGGTTAAATCGTCCAGCCAGATTTGCCATCCCGCCTCTTTTAACCGAACAAGCGTGGCATGAAGACGACGTTGCTCAGCCTCACTCAGCCGTGTGATGGTGAGGGGATCCTGAATTTCAATCGTTAACCGTTGCTGATGGCGTAACGCCAGCAACAACCGGATAGCGCGTTCGTCGAGAAGGTGCTCTGCCGGAAGGTTTAGCCAGTAAGCGTCCCGGGCGGGTATCTGTAACAGGGTGTTGGCCTGCCAGAAGAAGATTTGCAGCGCGCTGCGCGAGGGCAGCGAGGCAAACAGCACCTCAAGATTGACGTTATGGATCTCCACGAGAACTTCATGCGCGAACACCTGGCCCGAATGAAGATCGACAAGCGGCTGGAATCGCAGCCCTGAGATACGTTGCAACAGGGGAGAGGGAAGAACGGTATACATGGAACAGCCTTCAGGAAATGAAAAAAGGTTCCCGCGGACACGGGAACAAAAGGCAAACGACACACGGTCAAATTCTTAATTCAGGATCCAGCGAATGCTCTGGTAAAACGAGGGGCCACGCACGGCCTTAAGCTTGTTCATGGCGTTGTTCTTATAAAAGTAAACCAGCCTGACGTTACACCCCAGCTGACGGGCGATTTGCTTGGTTTTGAGATTACAGGAATAGCCGCGCAATACGCTGGCCTCCTCGCTGGACAGCCTCGCCGGGGTGCGTAAGCGGGTCGTCATGCCTACGTTGTAACGGCCAGACTCCTGCGGCGTCTGGCTCATCAGTATTTGCCACAGCGCTTTGATATCCCCCAGGGAGACTCTTTTGCTGATTACCCCATCAACATGTTTGAATTTCAAATAGCCAGCGGATAACGAATAGATATAGATCTTCGCCGTCACTTGTTTCTGTTTAATGCAGAGAATGTCGTCATTCGTCGTCACCCGGAAATGGCGCGTATTCAACGGATCATAAATGATGATATCAAAGAGTTGTTCACTCAAAGCAAGTTCTTCGATATGGGTAAACCCATGGAAAATAATGTCATGTTTTTCATCAGGCTCACGCTTTCCAAGCGATTGCAGGCCAATCATCGTGAATTCGCAGCTGTCAACAACGGCAACGTGAATTGTTTTTTTATTTTGCATTGGCATTCTCCTTTCGCTGAGTAAACAGTCCATATAAGAGAAAATGGCGGTTCGCACTCTCTTATTAAAAGAATAGCGAGCACTTTTTAAATAACGCGATGCGATGGCATCAATGTAAGCCAATACAAACCGTCGAGTAAAGCTGATGCCAATTATTAGAGGAAGATAAAATTGAAAAATGGTTTTAATGGTATATGTAATTGTTTTAATCTTCTAATAATATTCATGACAGGTTTTTATTCTGTAAAGGAGTGGATATTAAGTGTCAGGTAGTTGATTAATGGGGTTAATCCACCGCATTTTCAGTAGTTTACTGCTGTTTCTGTAAGAAAAGTTGTGATCGTGGCAGGATTATCGACAGGGCTTAATCTGCGAGAGGAAACGACGTGCAGAATAAAATAGAATTTTTTCTATAAATTTAATGTCCTTGTTCAGATTTTTAGGCCTGAGAAGGATAAAATCCTGGCGCGAAGAGGTTGTGAGTGGTGAGTACATAAACTATTATCATTTTCCTCCGGTCACGAGAATTTAGAAAAGACATGAATAATACTGAACGTATCGTAAGGGTAATGGTGTTTTACAAAATAAATATATTTAAAGAGATAATATTCCGGGCGCTCCATGATCTTTTACCCGATTACGTACTGAACATTACTCAGGTCGATTCCACTGAACAGGCGCTGGCGGCGGTGGCGGATAATAACGTGGATGTTTTCTTCACTGAATTTAATTATCTGCTTAATCATAAAGAGTGGAGTGCGGAGGTCAGCAGCCGTTTTACATCTTTATGTAAAACCCATCACGTCAGGCGTGTTCTGTTGGTGCCCGAGCTGCCTTACGGGCTGTTAAAAAAAGTTCTGGAGATGAAATTTGAATTAACCATCAGTCAGCAGGATGAATTGACTGAACTGAAAAAGGAATTACCCGCGTTGCTCATGGCGGACGGGCAAAAACCGTCGATCTCTTCGTGGCTCAGGCGGGTAATGCGGTCCGGCTCCCGGGCGCGCTCCATCCTCTCGGCCAGAGAGTGGGAGGTGCTTCATCTTATTGTGGAAGGATTTTCAACGACGGAGATTGCCCGTCATCGAAACCGTTCGGTCAGTACCATTGCGACACAGAAACACAATGCGATGAAAAAGCTGAATCTTTCCAACCACAGCGAACTGATTAAGTATGTGCAAACGGTTGGAAAGATGGAGGAATAGTCCACATCAGGGGTAGATAATATTCAGCGTAGCCGATGTATTGATCTTACCCTGGCTCACCTGGGCGGGCGCCCACACGTAATAGTACGCCGCCATCGGAAGGGTGAAATGTTCGTCCAGCGCCGCGCCAGCCGCCACGCTGAAAATCATTGTGGCGTTGCCACGGCTGGTGGTCGAGGTAGAGAAGGTCACCGGCGTTTGCGGGGCGTCACGTTTTATCAGGCGTAGCCCCACGCCCTGCGCCGCGCTACTGCTGCTGTCGATCAGCACCGAGCTGTCGGTCGAAAGCAGCTGCGTGCTGGACAAAAACATCTCAATTGACCGATCGGAATTGCCGTTAACCCCGACGTTCTGACAGCTCATATTCAGTGAAAAAGGCGTCAGCCCCGGCTGTGAGGATGCACTGAGCTGGGGAATGCCGAGCGTCGGCAGCGCCACGGTCAGCCCCGCATTATCAAAGGAACAGGTAGTCAGTTTTGGCGCGTATTTGATGATCATCGGCTGACCAAACATATCACGGTTGTCGTAAGGCCACTTGAACCCGCTGAATAACCACTGGGCGATTTTGATGACCTGATTAATTGGCCAGAGGATGATTTCCAAAATCGACAATCCGCTCATGTCGCTGACGAACAGAACGTCGCTCATGTTCGCCGTATCCCCCGTCAGGGTGGTGCCGCTCTGGTTAACGAGGGTGAAGCGAACCGTAAACGGTGTGTTCAGCTCAGACGCCGTATGGCTACCGCTGGCAGACAGGGTTTTATTGGCCGGGGGATTGGTGATCTCCGCCCGCACCATATACTTGTTGTTGCTGAACCCGAGGATGGTGGCGTATTTGCTGTCGGTCGAGAGGATCGGCGTGTAAGAAAATTCACTGTTACCCGTCGTACAGTTGAACGAGCCGCTGTACTGGGTGGTGAAGCTGCCGGTCCATGTGGGCGTGGCCGGGCTCAGCTTATCCGATAAATCAATAGTAATCGGTGTGCCATAAACGATGCTGCTGCCGGAGCAGGTGGCATAGCTCATCCCGCTAACGCTGGTGAGGAGCAGGAACATGAATGATCGTAACATTTTGATAATCCGTAATTAATGGCAAACCGATGAGGGGCTGTTCAGCCCCCAGGCCGGGGAGGAGATTTCGCACTTCCCGCCGCGGAGATGCACGTTGAGCGTGCGTGGCGGCTGTTCAGCGCGGATATACAGTACGCTGGCCTGGCCGACATACCCGACAGATCCACCGTGTTCATCCAGCACTTCGGTGCCAAAGGGCAGCGGTTTGCCGTCGGCGCGCGTCGCATGAAGTACCCATGACTGGCGCTTGTCGGTTTCGAAGCGGATATAGCTCACCGCCCCGTCGTAAGGCGCCACGTTAGCCATATTGCCGATCACCTCCGCGCCTGCGCTGTTTTCCGTTTCGGTTAACGTAATGGCGTTTTTGCGATACGGGGTGGCGTAAGGCACCAGCGCCACGCCATCGCGGTTCGTCATAATACTTTCATCGCCGTTCACCATCAGCCCCTCCGCCTTTGGCGCATCGACGATAGTCATGGTTGTGCCGGTTTCGTTTGAGGCGAGAACGTGCCACGGGTAGGCCACCAGGCTTCCGCGTCCGCTGAGCCCGGTCTGGCGGTAGTCGGAGGATTCGCTGTAAGAGCCACCGAGTGTCGCGAAGTTCGAACGGTACGCGGCGTTAACGCTTGCCGCATTTTTACCCCCCCGCGCATTACTGCCGGAGAGGGTGTAGCTCAGGCGGTTCGACGCCAGCGCGTTTCCGCTCATGCTGATATTGCTCTGTTCGTAATGCGAATCGCTGGCCGTCAGGCTGGAGGTGATCCACGCATTATTATCAAACAGCGAGAACGGCAGGCTGAGGGAGAGGTAAAGGCGCGTCTCTTCTTCACTGTCCCTGTTCCGTACCCGGCTGGCCGACAGGGTATAGCTGGCGCGGCCGATGGCGTTGGAATAGCCCATCTGATATTCGCGCGTGGTTTGCTGTGAGTTCCAGTAATCGCGCTGTGTGCCGGAGACAAACACCGTGCCCCAGTTATCGAGCAGGCGCTGATTAAGGTTAAGCGTAAAGGTATTCTTGGGCTGCGCCGCGCGCAGGGCGTCCCAGGTGCTTAGCGACATGTCAGGCGCGACGCCAAACCGATCTTCATAGTCGTCGTACTGCGCTCTCAGGCGCTGATACCCTTCGCGCGAATAGAGCGCGTCGCTGAAGCTGTAATAGCCTTTAGTGGAATAGCGATAGGCTGCCAGGGTGAAGTTGGTGGCGGTGGTATCGATAAATTTGCTGTACGACACGCGATAACTCTGACCGCTGCTGGTGCGATCCTGTAGGGTGGTTTTGGCGTGGGTGACATCAAACGAGACCGCGCCAAAGGGAAGGTTCCACCCGGTACCGACAAGCCCGGCCTGGTAGTTATCGCTAATAATCGTCCCGGTATACCCGGTGATGAGGTTATTAAACCCGTAGCGCAGCGTGGCCTGCATGAATGCGGGTTCGGCATCGAGCGTGTTCTGGTGCACTTTACCCGCCACCACGCTGTACTGACTCACCCCTTCTTTTAGCATCCCGGGCACGGCGGAAAACGGCACCGTGAAGGACTGCTGTGAACCGTCCGCTTCACGCACCACCACCAGCAAATCGCCCGCGGAGCCGGTAGGCTGAATGCTGTCGAGGGTAAACTGGCCCGGCGGCACGTTCTCCTGATAGATCACGTTGCCATTCTGGATAACTTTCACCAGGGCGTTCGTCCGCGCCACGCCGTGAACCACCGGTGAAAAACCCTGCTGTGAATTTGGGCGCATCTTCATGTCCGACGCCAGCGACACGCCGCGCACGCGCAGGGAATCAAACAGATCGCCAGGAATATAAAAGTCACCCAGCGTCAGGTTGGATTTCAGCGAGGCCAGGGGACGGCGCAGGTAGCGGGTATTATTCTGCCAGCTACTCTCTCCGCTGGCGGTTTTCCGCCAGGCGCTGCTGTCGCGAAACTGCCAGCCGAACAGGTTGGCGCCGGAATCCAGCCCGGCATAAAAATCATCATTTGTGTCTTTCGCAGTGCCTTTCGCGCGGGTGTTATACCAGGTCGTGTTCCACGAGAGCATCAGCGCCGGTATCCCCTCGTCCCAGAACTGGGGGGCAATGTAACCTTCTTCAGTACGCAGCACGGCCGCCTGCGGAACGGTAAGCGCCAGACTCAGGGTGCTGGTATCGGTTTTGACTTCACCGCCCTGAACCAGATCGCGCAGCTGGACCTGCCCGTGCGCAATGGCGGGCGCAGGCACGGACGTGGTGTTGATGCCCAGCGACCGGGCATCTTTCCAGGCAAGGCGGATGTCGTCACGCTGCTCGCCGTAGATGACGGTATAACGTCCCTTCCAGCTGCCGTTTACGTAGATATCCATCTCCTGACTGCCGGCAGGCATGGCGTTGTTTTCGGAAAAGCGAGACAGATCGGACTCACCGGATGCGCCAGCAAGCAGGGAGGGATCAAACGAGACGGCCCCTGATTTATGCGAAAGCAGAAGCGTGCAGACTGCCAGCAGACAGAGTCTGTTTTGTTTCATTTTCATGGTGAGTCTTTCCGATCACTGACTGGTGAAAGTCCGGGTTTTATACGCGCCAAGATCGTCCACATACATCAGCTGGAAGGTCTGTCCGCGCTTAACCGTATTTTTGGCGGCGACCGTCAGCTGCCCAAACGGGGAAACCATCGGGGACTCCTGGAGCAATTTCGTTTTACCCAGCGAAATATTGGCGACCGTAATATGGAACGGACTGTTATTTGTAATGCGAAAGCGATCGCCGTCGGCGGCGAGCGTCAGTTTCGCCACCGCGTCATCCAGCGTGCCTTTCAGCGCAGCGGGCCGGTAAAAAAGTTTGATACGGGATTTAATCGCCAGCTGGACGGTATTCTGGTTTTGCAGATTTTCAGGTCTGGGCGGAATGTCGAGGACATTCAGGAAAAAGACGGATTCGCGATCCGCAGGCAAGCTGGACGGCAGCTTTTTAATACGAAGCTGTTGACCATTATGTTCGTTAACCTTTATCACCGGCGGCGACAGCAGAAACGGCACATTGGCTGTTTCCGGCGTGGAATTAATATCACCGTCATCTATCCAGGATTGCACCAGAGCGGGCGCATCGCCCGTATTCATTAACTGGACGATCACCTCTTTGTTATTTTCAGGATAAAGGACACGGGTGCCATTAATGACAATATTGGCCCATGAGTGACCCGTGCTTAGCAGTAAGCCTGCCAGCAAAATTGCCTTGCGCATGATTGCAACCTTAAATACAGGCTCTGCGAAAACAGAGCCTGAATAATCACTATTACAGGTAGGAAATGGTATACGTTACGTTGGAGCTTAACTCGCCCACGGTGGCGGCAGCGGCGTTCGTTTTATAGTAATAAACATCCAGCGTCAGCGTTTCGGAATCTGGCGCGGTCGCTGTACCCATAATATTTGTCGTGTAAGGCTGGTTCAGGGTAATAGGCGTAGACGAACCTGGCTCCACTAACGCAAAGCCGACATTACGTGCCACGCTGGCATCGCTTTCGTTCACGCTGTTATTCAGCAGGTATTTACCGTCAGTGGAAATATTATCCGCGCTGGAGAAATACACTTTCAGCGGAGTACCGGTTGTTCCGGCTGCTGGTGAACAACCAGAGAACGTCAGCGCAATAGATTTTTTATTCTTAGTGATCAGGCCAACCGTGGTGCCTGCATCTTTTACCGAAATAGGGGAAAGCGCAACGGTAAAGTCCGCGCTTTTACCGCCGTTAATGGTACAGGTTGTATCGGTAATTGCGCCGGTAAAGTTAATGATACCACCCGCCGAATTGTCTGCGGCCACTGCGCTGGTAGAAGCAATAGCGGCGGCCAGCAGTGATACGGTCATGATCGATTTGAACATGATAAACTCCATAAAGATTTGTGTTATTTAAAATGAATGTTATACGGCTACACATGTCCCTGATGTACCGGCTAGATGCATGGCGACTCGGGAGAATGCTTTGACGATATTATGTTGCACTAAAAAAGTACATAACAAAACATTATTCCAACAACTTCGAAAGTTTAAGATTATAATCTTGCGGTGGCGTTTTTTTTAATGTTTTAACCTAAATGCAGAAGTTCGAAGATTTTTATTAATGATTTAATAATCGTTAATTAATGAAGCTTTATGAATTCATCTCTTAATTAATATCACGCGACTTGACCACACAAACTTTAGACTTATTATTGCCTGGCAAATGCACAAAATTTTAACAATGGCGTAATAATAATATGAAGTATCTCATTGATCTCACAATGCTTTATGAAGTCGACACCGGTATGATCATGATTAATGGAGAGGAAGAGTCATCCATTAAGTTATCTAACCAGGCGGGTCGTCTGATTTATGAACTTATCATCAATAATGGTAAAACACTCGACAGAGATGACCTGATAAAGAAGGTCTGGGAGGATCATGGTTTCTCTGGTTCTTCGGTGAGTCTGAATGTTGCCATAAGTGAAATCAGAAAAGCATTTCGTACATTAGGATGCGACCCTTTACTGATAAAAACGATACGTGGCAAGGGATTTAGCCTTGCCGCGCATATTGAACATCACACGGTCAGGCCGCCGGTTGTTTCAACGGTTAGTGAACAATCTGCCTCTGACGCATTCGATACGCTGGCGCATAAGAAAGATGCCGATCCGCCTAAACAAATAATATCGCTGCACAGACTCTTTATTTCTCTCTGCACGTTATTACTGATTACCGTTATCGGCACCGCTGTTTTACTGTTGCACCAAAGGGATTCCTATGCCGAGAGCCTGAAAGATTCTGATATGCATCTGCTCGGTAAAGTGGACCGGTGTACGGTATACCTGATCGATAAGAATATGTATCAGCCGCGACAGCACTACTTTAATCACGTAAAAGAGGTCATTGCCAGTCAACATATCGACTGTCAACACCAGGTTGCAGATGCTTACTATTCCAGGTTTAAAAAGTCGCAGATAGAAAATTATTTCCTGGCCATCTGTTATCAGCAGGACAGTATCGACGATTATAAGAACTGCATTTCTTACAGAAGCCTGACCGGGAGTTAAAATATGTCAAGGACTAAAATGAGTGTACTGTTCAGTATCGTACTGGCGCTGTCTGTCATCGCGTTGTTGTGGATCTATTTTACCAGAACGCAGGATGAGGGGTTTGGCTGCCAGTCAGATACCGTTTCCTGGAAAACCTATTCCACGGGTGAGTTAACCGATATGTCGCTAACCACGCTATTCTTGTTTAACAACAAAGATGTTGTGACGGTTATTCATAAAGGCGTACTCAAGAAAGAGGGCAAAAGCTACCTGATTGACCGAAATTACACGCTCAGCGTGGAAAAAGTCGACGGAAGCAATATCTTTTATATTAAGGATAAAAAGCTGAATAAATCTGAAGATGATGCGGCGCCGGATGGCGTTGTAAACGAAATGTTACTTGATAATATCAACTTCTTCTATATAACCAGCGTAAAAAAACATGCGTGGTTAATTAAGGGGCTGGTGTTGCCTGTAATGATGTGTGTGGCTGTCCCGACGTCCTGATATTTCTCTTTATTGAAAAATCGATATTTATCTATTACTCGGGAAATTGAGTAATTTACTCAATACGTAACAATAAGATACGAGAAATTTATTTATATTTTTATTGTTGCTCTCCGTCGAGTGAATTTTTCTGTATTGCCTCGTTATTTTGCGGCTGTCTATACTCCGCCTCGAAAAAGGGGCTCCCCTTTTTATACACGTGGATTCTTTTTTGAAGGACTAAATAAATGAACAAACTGAACGCTATCGTTCTGGGCTCCCTGCTGTCTGTTTCTGCCCTGAGCGCAGTTAATGCAGCTGAAACGACGGCTTCTGCCACCTGGCAGGCAACCGCGACCAAAGACAGCGAATCCGATCTGGTTGTTACGCCAACGCGTGCTTTGAACTTCGTTTACAGCGCCAATACCAAATCTTTCAACACCGATACCGGTCTGTTTGATGTGGCTATCCGTGGCGATCACTCTACGGCGACCAGCTTCAAACTCGAAGCTATCCTCGACGATTCAAACAACACGCTGTTCAGCGTGGGTGGTGAAGCGACCAAACTGAAGGTAGGCGCGCGCTGGGGCGGTAACGACCTGGGCTCTATCGGTGGCACCGTGGGGGCAAAATCAACCGCATGGACCACGCTGGTTGATTCCTCTTCTAACACCGGCGTCTCTTCTGGCCTGTGGAACCTGACCACCAGCGCAGGCGCGGCGGCAGATACCGAAATTACCGGCCAGGACAAATTCGTCTTCTACGTTGACTCCGCTCAGGACAACGCCGGTACGGCGAAAGAGTTCAAAGACCTGACCAACAGCCTGTGGGAAGGGACCGTGTCTGTTGCGTTCCGCGCAACCTGGGGCTAAGGCCTGATCGATCCAGGGGCGCAAGCCCCTGTTTAGGGAAATAGCATGTTTAACCTCAAATCCGCCTTCTTATTTTTATTATTTATCTCTTCCTCCGCGCTGGCCATTAATGTGGGAAAAGTCACCACCATTATTCCTGCGGATGCTGACTCTACCGCCAAGGAAATAAAAAACGAAGCAGACAGCGTGCGTATTGTTTCTGTTCGCGCACAGCGGATCAGCAGCCCAATGGATGAAGGGATCGTCATTAATCCGGAGAAAGTGGACGAACTGTTGCTGACGCCCACGCGCATGGTAATGCCCGCCGGTACCAGCAATATCGTCAAATTTTACTATCACGGGAACGCCGATAACAAAGAGCGTTACTACCGCATTACCTTCACGGATGAAGGGGTAAGCGAAGAGGTGGACAGCGGTTCGCCAAAAAACGGTACCGGGATGACGCGTGCGGTGGTGAGCACCATTCTGGTGGTTCAGCCCCGGGATAAGAAGATCGACTTCGTCTATGTGGCGGGAAAAATAACCAATAAAGGGAACACCTCGTTTCGCGTCAATGCGACCGGGACCTGCCTGAAGCCGAATCCGGAATCCCCCGGCACGCCGTGTAGCAAAAACTTCTACCTGATGCCAGAGACCTCGCGCGCTATCGAGGATATCAACGTTACGGATAACCATTTTCATCTCGGAATATGGGACCTGAAACAGTTCATTCCTGTTAAGTAAGGATGCATGGTGAAAAATAAATTAGTGTTGCCGGTGATGATGGCTTGCGCATCCGGCACGCTGCCCGCGCTTGCGCATGCAGCCTCAAGCTCCGTGGTTATCGCTAATTACCGTTTTCCCGACTCGCTTTATGCACTGCTGGAGCAGGGGATCAAAATTCCCGTCTATCTGGTGAATACGCGTCCACACTCAGCACAACAAGGGAACCACGAAGGCACGGCGAGCGAATATGTTCGTATCGGTGACGTGACGCTCTTTGCAAAAGATCTGAAGCTGGGGCTGAGAGATGTTCAGGTCCAGGAGTCTGATAACGGCATTCGTCTGTCAAAAGAGATGCGAACGTTATTGCAGAGCATTAACGACAAGCAGTTCGATGACCAGATGCGCATTCCCGTAAGTGCGGGTTCGGCGTTCGAGCTGGATCAGAAAAAAATGCGCCTGTTGCTGAATCTGTCGCAGAGCGACTACGGGGTGAATATTCGCCCGCGTGAGGTGGATATTGATGCCCCGACGTCCGACGACCTGAGCGGCACGTTCTCCTACAACCTCGGGGCGTATCATACCGAGAGCGGCTACGGTGACAGCTGGTCGTCGGGTTATCTGAACGCGAGAAACTGGATCTCAATGGGCGTCGATCATGTGCTGATCGACGGCTCTGGCTACGTCAACGAGAGCAGCAGCGATACCCAGATGAACGCGGTCATGTGGGAGCGCGACTATCAGGGGATGCGCTACGCCGCGGGCATGCTGAACGGCTGGGCGATGCAGTCTCTGGCGAGCGTCAGCGGGATTTCCGGCGGGGAAGTCTACGGCGTTTCCATGGGCAACCAGGCCAACTCCCGCAAGCGCGATAACACCCTCTCTCTGACGCCGGTGGTGGTCTATTTCCCCACGGCGGGCGAGGCCCGTATTCGTCGTGACGGGCAGCTTATCGGCATTCAGCGCTTTGACGTCGGCAACCATGAAATTGACACCAGCAGCCTGCCCTACGGGATCTACAGCGTCGAAGTTGAAGTGGTGAGCGGAAGCCGCACCGTGTCGCGCAGCATGTACACCGTAAATAAACCGTTCTCCAGCAACGTGTCGGAAACGCTGCGCTGGCAGATGTGGGGCGGGATGTATAGCCGCGATAAATCCGTCGTCAATTATAAAAAATACGCGAAACGCAAAAACGAGCAGGATAACACCTACTACTACGATTACGACACCAAACATAAAGACACCATGTCGCTGGTGGGAGCCTCGTTCAGCAAGCGCAGCGGGATGGTCGACTGGAACGCCTCTACCTACATGATGCGGGAACACATCGTCAGCGAGCTGTGGGCCTCCCTGAACCTGACGGGCTATTTCTCGGTGAATACCCAGACCATGGCCGCCTCCGACGGAACGTATCGCGCCAACTATGGGGCGAATCTCAGCCTGCCGTGGCAGATCGGCTCGGTGTGGTACTCCCATGAACAGCTCTCCAGCGGCAAGTTCCTGGATATCTATGAGAGCAAGGGCAACACCTGGGGCGCTTCCTTTAGCCTGCCGTCATTCGGCCTGCCCTCGGCAGGCAACCTGAGCCTGATGCGTCAGGAAGACGACCTCTATCGCTATAAACGCTATCAGCTGGACTACTCCCAGGGGTTATACGCCGGTCGCTACGGTACGGCGCGCCTGCGGGTGGGGATGTCGCGCAACAAATACGACGGGTATTACGAAGAGAAAGATCGTTACGTAATGCTCGATTTCGCCATACCGCTCGGCAATACCGTGTCGGTTGGCGTTTCCCACAATCGCGATACCGGCACGGCGTTGAACGTCAGCGCCAGCCGCCAGTTTGAGGGCGATTACCTGAAATCGGCTACCGCCAACGTCTCGAAAGCCTTTAACAGCCGCCAGGATCGCAGCGTAAGCGGCGGCGGCAGCGTGAACTTCGACACGCCGTGGAACAGCAACATCCTCAGCGTCCAGAGCGGCATGAGCAAAGGCTGGAACTCCACGCTAACCAGTGACGGCAGCGTGGGCTGGTCCAAAGAGGCCATCGCCGCCGGGAAAGGCACTGAAAGCGCAGGGGTGATTGTCAGTACCGGTCTCAAATCTGATGAAGCGTTGACCCTGAAGCTTAACGGTCGGGCGGAACGCATCAAAGGGGATAAAACCTGGCTGTCGCTGCCGGCATACCAGGCCTATGACCTGGAAGTGATGAACAGTGAAACCGGTACGGAAAGCTATGAGATTGGCGCGAATGCGCGTCGCCATATCACGGTTTATCCGGGCAATACCGTGGTGATGAAGCCGCAGGTGAAGAAAATCGTCACCCTGTTTGGTCGTCTTGTGGATGCAAACGGGGCCCCGGTTGGCGCCATGCAGATCAAAAACCACGTCGGGCTGACCCGGACGGAAAGCGACGGACGCTTCGTGATCGACGTTGATAAGAACAACCCTGTCCTGAGTATCGCCACGCCGGACGACAGCGTCTGCGAAGTGCGCCTGGACATTGAGTCTAACCGCGGTGCGCTGTGGCTCGGGGACATCTCCTGCGACAAAGGCGATTTCGTCTGGCAGGAAGCAAAAGGAACGCAGGAACGTGACGATGAAAAAGATATTCGCTCTTAATTTACTGCTGATGAGCGCGGCGGTCCAGGCGCAGGAGCTACCCTATTTCGCCATCAATAACCCGGACAATAACGGGACGGGAAACAGCGCGGGGCTGTTTAGTCTGAACAGCACGTCGACCGCGTTTTTACACGGTTCGCGCGAGTGGCCGACCCTGAGTGCGAAAACGAATAACGGTATCGCCACTTACATCCCGGACAACAGCTACAGCGGTCCGGCAGGCAGCGCGCTGACCATCGACTTTTCGGTGACCGGTTCCAGCGCCTCTCCGTTCTTCAAAGGGACGGCGTGTTCCTCGTCCTGTGGCAACACGGGGTACACCCCGACGACCAGTTATACCGACACGTCGATGGTGGTCAAGCCGCCGGTGATGGAGCCCGGCACGTCATACGGGCGCTGGGTCCTGGGCGATCCGTTCTTTAACTATCTGCTCAACGCCGCGCCAGGGGATGAAGTGACCATCACCTCCACGCCGCAAATCAGCTCCATCAACAAAGTGACCACCACCAATACGCTTCACAAGGTGGGCACGCTGACCATGACCAACGCCAGGGCGCTTAACCTGGGGATTGACCCGATCAGCGGTGAGGTGACGATTGTCGATGAATCAACGGGGGCCACCTGCACCAAATACACCCGCAACACGGTCTCTGGCGTCCTGTGCGACCTGCTCGAATACACGTTTGTTGGGGAAGATATCTCCGGTTACAACGGGGGGCTGGCGCTCACCTCTTCCCGCGTCAACAGCGTGCTGCAATCGCACATGAGCGGCGGCACCGGGCTTGCCGCCGAGCTGACCTTCGATGAAAACACCTGGTACAGTATCTCCGGCGGTATCCTGAGCGATACGCGTGTCCTGGCGAACACCTTCCTTGCAGCGCCGCAGAAAAATGGCGGCAAAGCGTCCCTTAAAATCTTTTTGCCGAAAGCGTTAATTCTGAGCGTGGCGCAGGCGGGGGACGGCAGCAGCATTGGCAATATCGTCAGCCTGTGTCTGACGCCCGGCAACAGCTCGCTGGCGGCGGATTTCTGCTTCCAGCCGGGGGGCGGCCTGGTGATTAACCCTATCGAGCCCGGGCTGGAGATTGTGCCAGACAACCCGGATTACACCCTCGATCCTGACGGTCTGGGCGGCTCCGGGAAAGGCATTATCGGCGAAGCGCCCATTGAGATCCCCTACACCATCACCTACAGCGGGGCGCAAAAAGATGCGGCGATTGCGGTCACGGTAAAAGTCACCGGGCCTACCCAAAGCCTGAATGGGGTGGACTACTGCGCCTTTAGCGGTAACGGCTTCACGGTTCCGATTCCGGGCAACGTGCTGGTGGGGAAAAGCCAGACGCTGATGGCGCATAACTGTAAAGGCGAAGTACTGTCGATCCCGGCGCCGGCCACCCATGCGGAAGAGTGGGACAAAATGAGTTCCGGCGTGACCGATATGTGGCTCTGGAAAACGCCGCTGATCCTCCAGTTCGTTATGGATAATCCGGTATCGAAAACCACCTATGACGGAAATAGCTGGTTTGGTGAAGTGACCGCGCAGGGAAGAATAGATGTTAGCGCATCCTGGAATTAATCAACCATGACTGGAAAATTCCTGGCTATTTTTGCAATAAATTGCTTCATTTCCACAGGGGCAAATGCTTTAATTATCGAAAGTCTGAATATTGATTTTTTGCCTGAGAAAGAAGTTGTTTTTCAGCCGATAAAAAACGATACCAGCGAGCGTCAGAATTATACCGTTTCGCTTATTCAGGTAGACGTTCCTAAAGAGAAGGGAAAAGAAACCGAAATAAAAGACGGCGAAGTCATGTATTCGCCTAAGCAATTAACGCTGGGGAGCGGTGAACGCGCGGGTTTTAAATTTTATTATACCGGCCCGCATGACAACAAAGAGCGATACTATCGCGTAAAATTCACCGAGACGCCGCTCCAGGCAAAGGTTATCACGCGCAAAGGCCAGCGCATCCAGTCGGATGTGGTGGTCTCGCTTGAGGCTATTTTGATTGTCCGACCATGGACACGACATTTTGATTATGCGTTTAGCAACGGGGTGGTGAGTAATACCGGGAATACCTATTTTAAATATGTTTCCTCGGTCGGGTGCAGTACGCAATACAACAATTCAAAATATATTCCACCGGGGCAACGGCTGGAAATAGATAATGCCGGGCAGGCTGCAAGGCGAATGATTATTTATGGCAATAAAATCATTCCGCTGACCACCTGCCCGTAGCAACCGCTTTCCTTCATAAAAGGAAATTAGCCTTTAGCATCATGCTAAAGATCCATCACTACAGGAGAAAAAAATGAAAGCGATTTCATTCACAGAAGCGAAAGACATTATTGGCGGCGCGTTAAACCCGTTCGCTGGTCTGGTTAAAGGTGCACAGCTGGGTTACGACACCGGCGCAAGCATCATGGGCATGGTTGGCGGTGTGGTTGGCGGAGTTCTGGGTGGCGCAATGGGCTTCCTGGGCGCGCTGGTTGGTAGCTACAACTAATTCACGTTAACAGGAAAAGACTCATGCAAGTTATCGATTTCAAAAAAGCACAGGCCATCATCGGTGGTTGGGATCCGTTTGCTGCCGCTATTCAGGGCGCAAGCGCGGGCTATAACGCGGGCAGCCAGATGTTAGGCGCGCTGGGCGGCACCATCGGCGGCGTGTTCGGCCTGGTGGGCGGCTTCATCGGCGGTTTCTTCAGCGCCTAAGCGAGAAGCACGTTGTACGCATGGCCCGCATTGCCGGGCCATTTTTTTATTTCAGCCACGGATCATTATGTTTTCGCTCTTTCAGTATAAAAAACAGGGTAAGACCCCTGTTATTCGCCAGCATGAATTTACCGAATGTGGACTGGCCTGCCTGGCGATGGTGTTGGGGCACTACGACCACCATGTCTCCGTCAGCCAGCTGCGCCGGGAGATTTCCGTTTCCGCCGATGCGGGAACCTCAATGGCGGAATTGATGACCCTTGCCAGCGATAAAAATATGTCTGGCCGGGTGCTTAAAGGCGAAATCACTGAAATAGAAACGTCTGAGCTGCCGCTCATCGCCTTCTGGCGCGGCAACCATTTCGTGGTCATCGTGAAGATCGACAGCCGCAGCGTGACCGTTCACGACCCGGCCAGTGGCGTGCGCCGTTACCGTCTGAAAGAGGCGGAAAAACTCTTTTCCGGCTATGTGCTTGAGCTTAAGCCCACGCCGTGTTTCGAAAAGAAATCCCCGGATGAAAAGCTCACGCTTGGCCGGTTAGCCAATAAATCCCCGAGCCTGTTCCAGCGCCAGCTGCTGCTGTTTGTGCTCTGTATTTTTACCCTCATCACCATGCTGGCGAGCCCCACCTACGTGCAGCTGATTATGGATGAGGCCATTTCCCGCAGCGACAGCGATCTGGTGATCCTGCTCACCGCGATCTTCGCTATCGTCTTTATCTTTGAAGTCATCGGTAAATTTCTCAAGCAACTGCTTGAGATCCTGATGCGTAACATTGCCTATGACGATTTAAGCCAGTCCGTGCGCCACTACATGCTGCGCACCCAGACCAGCTGGTTCCGCTCGCGCCCGCCGGGCATCGTGCTGGCTATTGAGAAATCGCTCCACGCCTGCGCGGAGTTCATCAGCAATGGTTACGTGCAAATTCTCTTTTCCAGCCTGATCGCCGTCACCAGCCTGCTGTTTATGCTGCTGTATAACGTCAAAATTGCGCTGCTGACGATGCTGCTGATGGGCGTGTTCTTCCTGATCCGCTTTTCGCTGATCGGCCCCTATCAACGCGCCGTGGATGACTCCATCGAGCGCACCGCCCAGTATGAATCTCTGCTGGTAGAGACACAGAAAGGGATCATTACGCTCAAGGCGAACAACATGGAGCAGGCCCGGGACGCGGTGATGGACAAATCCCAGCGCGAACACATCGCCGGGCTGATGCGTAAAGAGCGGCTGCTGGCCCGTTTTGACGTGGCTTCACTGCTGGTGATCAATGCCGAGCAGCTGCTGGTGGTCTGCTTTGGCGCGTGGCTGATCCTGGAAGGGCAGATGAGCATCGGGATGCTTTACGCCTATATCAGCTATAAGCGCTATTTTTCCGATGCCATGGTGCAGGTGGCGCAGAAGCTGCTGGACAAAAATGCCCTCAAGGGGCCGCTGGATCGCGTGGGCGATCTGCTGTTTGCCCCCTCGGAAACCAGCCAGTTTGGGAAGCGGATTGTCACCTCGCCGGTCTGTCTGCAATTTGAGGATGTCTCATTTGCCTATCCTGGCCGGGAGGCCACGCTACAGCATATCAACATGACCCTGAAGCAGGGCGAAGAGGCGGTGATTGTGGGCCAGAGCGGGTCGGGAAAAACCACGCTGCTGCGTCTGATCTCCGGCATGCTGCTGGCATCGTCTGGCACGCTGCGGATCAATAAGATCCCCATTGAGGAGTGCGATCTTTCCTCGCTGCGTCAGCACATCCGCATCGTCCATGCGGACGATATTCTCTTCACCGGCTCGATTCTGGACAACATCGCCTGCTTTGACAGCGCACCGGATAAAGAGCAGGTCATTGCCGCGTGTCGGCTGGCGGAGGTGGACCACGTCGTCGCCCGGCTGCCGCACGGCTACGAAACGGAGATGCTGCCGGGGAATACCTTTTTCTCTGCCGGGGAGATGCAGCGTCTGGTTCTGGCGCGCGCCCTGTACAGCCAGCCTAAGCTGCTGCTCTGCGACGAAGTGACGGCGAACCTGGATAAAACGACCGCGCAGAAGGTGCTGGCGAACCTGCGTAGCCTGGGGATTGGCCTGGTGTTTGTCACCCACTCGCCGGACGTGGTGGGCTGCCAGGGGCGTCTCTATACCATGGAAAACGGCACCCTGCGGGAGAATGCGCCATGATGTTTCTGCCGCGTCTCTATGCTCGCCTCTGCGCGCGCCAGGCCGGACGCACGCTGCTGGCAAACCGGATCACGCAAAACTACAGCCAGTTTATGCGCTGCCCGGAGGCCGATGTCCCGGCTGATTTTCTGCATCAGAACGCCCATGAGCTGAGCGGGTTTAACTTCGTGGAGCAGATCTTTCCGCCCGCGCTTTGGGCGCGCAACGTTCGTTTCGATCTGCACGGGTACGTGGCGCAGTGGACGCAGGAGCAGGCATTTTACCGCTCGCCGCGCACCCTGCTTCTGGGCATGCGCTGGGCGGGCTTTGGTCTGATCGTGGATGCGCTGCTCGCCACCGCGCCAGCCGATGTGCGCTTTCAGTTTATTACCCGTCACCCTGCGCTGCATAAGCTGATGGCCGCGCACGAAGGCCGACGCGCCAGCTCGTTTTTCGCCCCTCACCGCCTGGTGACGGTGCTGCTGATGGACGAACGCCTGCCGGATGCGCCGCTGTTCTCCACCCAGGCAGGGGATCAAAAGGCGTGGTTAACGGACGTCTCAACGCGGTTTTTATCGCGCTATGGCTACAGCGTCCGAACGCTGCTGCCGATCTGTTCGCTGCACGCGGCGGAGTTTGGGCTGGAGAGTCAGGCGTATGCGCCAGAGGATTACCGCCAGGCCGCCGCCGACACGCTGAACGCGCTGCGCAAAACCCCCAAGCTCTGGAGTGCATGGGACGATCTTTCAGTGATTTATCATGGATGACATATCGTGAAATTAAAAAACCGAAGCCGACAGCGGCGGGCGCTGATCCCGCATCACTTCTCAAAAAGCTATCACATCAACGCGCCACGGCTGAAAGCCGTGCTGACCTTGTTCATCGCCTTTTTTCTCTGCCTGCTGGTCTTTGCGATTGTCTTTAACTTTTCGGAAACCACGCTGGCACGCGGGGTGCTGATCCCGGCGCAGGGCGATGTGGAAGTCCGCGCCAGAGAGTCCGGTACGCTTGTGGATTTTGCCGTGCGGCCGGGCCAGTACGTGAAGGAAAACGATCCGCTGTTCACCGTGTCGCAGGACTATGGCGGCAAGCAGGGCTCGGTGGTGCAGTTTGACCGCCAGCAGATGGAAGCGGAGAAGAAGCGCAGCGAGCAGCGCATCCAGGCCATTGAGGATTCGATTGCGTCGTATCGCAAAAATCTGGCGCAGCAGCTGGCTCTCACCGACAAGCAGATCGCCGTTTCCCGCGATAAGGTGAAGAAGCTGCGCGCGCTGTTAAAAAACAGCACCGACACCTACGAGGCGTGGAAATCCGTCTCCGGGAAGGGCTATGTCTCCAGAGTGGATCTCGATAAAAGCCACAACGATGTGCTCAATGCGCAGCTCAACCTGACGCTGGAGGAGAGCACTATTCTTGAGCTTGAGGCACGAAAAACCAGCCTGACCGACAGCACCCAGTCGCAAATTGACTCTCTGAGCGAAGAGCAGCTGTACGTGAAAAACCGCATCAGCGAAATCGAGCGCAACCTGTCCAGCCGGGGAAGTTCCACCATGGCGATGCTGGCCCCTTCCGATGGTTACGTGGTGGCGATTAACTTCCCGCCTGGCCGGGCCATTACGCAAAACAGCGAGGTGGTGGTAGTGATCCGTAAAAATACCGCGGCGACGATGGAGGGATACCTGTATGTTCCGGCAACGGGGGTGGGGCGCGTGGCGAAAGGCGATAAGGTCAAGCTGCGCTTCGACTCCTGGCCCGTAGACAAATACGGTTCCGTGGAGGCAACGCTGTCCGATTTCTATGAGGTAAACATTGATGCCCATTCGGCGCTGATCCCGCTCCAGGAAGGGCAGAACTACTACCTGGCTAAAGTGCGCGTCCCCTCCTGGTTTACCGACCCGGACAAGAAAAAGCGCATGCTGATGGGCGGAATGACGGTGAACGCCGATATCGTTATCGATCGTAAGCCGCTTATCAATCTGCTGATTGCGCCGCTGGAAAGGGTGCGCAAGCGGTTTATCGATTGACCCGATTTCATCGATCATCGCCCTTTAGCCCACATTCTTAACGGCACCCTGGGGCTATTCTCCTTCTCATACCAACCGGAGGATAGCCCATGAAAATTACGCAAATTCGCAATGCCACCCAGCTGATCACTTACGCGGGAAAACGCTTTTTAATCGACCCAATGCTGGCGCCAAAAGGCACTTATCCGGGTTTTCCCGGCACGGCGCGGGCTGATATTCGCAACCCGATGGTCGAGCTTCCCGTTGACGTTCAAACGCTTCTGGATGCTGACGCGGTGATCGTCACCCATACCCATGCCGATCACTGGGATCAGTACGCCGTTGAGCTGATCGCCAAAGGCAAGCCGATCTACGTGCAAAATGATAGTGATGCCGCGCTGCTGCGCAGCCAGGGATTTACCAACCTGACGATCATGACCGGGGAAACAACGTACGGCGATATCCGGATAGTGAAAACCCACGGCGGCCAGCACGGTACTGACCGCGCTTACGCCGTGCCGGAGCTGGCAGAGTTTCTGGGGGAAGCCTGCGGCGTGGTGTTCCGGCATCCCGATGAGAAGACGCTTTATATCGCAGGGGATACCATCTGGCGCGATGCGGTGGCGGCCGATCTGCAAAAGCACCAGCCGGATATCGTCGTGCTCAACGCCGGTTACGCTCATGTCATTGGGTTTGGGCCGATTATCATGGGGGAAGAAGATCTGCTTAACGTGCATTTCCTGCTGCCGCAGGCGAAAATCGTGGCGACCCATATGGAAGCTCTCAACCACTGCCTGCTGACCCGCCGCGCGCTGCGCGAGTATGTTGATGCCAACGAGGCAGGTGACGCGGTGAGCATTCCCCAGGACGGCGAAACTGTTATATTCTGACTGTTAAAGGGGACAGGAGAGACAGATGCCGCTTATTAACGTTGCCATTGTCGCGGTGGACGGGTTTAGCCCGTTCCACTACTCCGTCCCCTGCATCCTCTTTGGCGACACGGTATCCGGGGAAAAGCGCTTTAACGTCACGATCTGCGCTGAAAAACCGGGATTCCTGAACTCGACAGACGGTTTTACCCTGCATGCGACGCAGGATTTTTCCGCGATCGCATCGGCTGAAATTGTGGTTGTACCCTACTGGCAGCACGTTCTGGAGCGCCCGCCTCAGACGCTGCTCGACAGCCTGGTTCAGGCCAGAGACAACGGGGCGGAAATTGTTGGGCTGTGTCTGGGATCGTTTGTGCTGGGCTATGCGGGCATACTCAGCGGCAAACGGGCCGCCACCCACTGGGAGTTTGAACGCCAGTTCCAGTCGCTATTTCCGGACGTCCGACTGGATATCAACGCCCTCTACGTGGATGACGGCAATATGATTACCTCGGCGGGTACCGCCGCCGCGCTCGACTGCTGTTTGTATATCATCCGCCAGCGCTTTGGCAGCGTCGTCGCCAATCAGATTGCCCGCCGGATGATCGTCCCGCCGCACCGAGAGGGCGGGCAGGCGCAGTTTATTGCGCAACCTGTGCCGAAAGATACCCGTGATGGGCGGATTAACTGTCTGATTGACTACCTTCAGCAGCATATTTCCGAACCGCATAACCTGGACTCTCTTGCGGAAGTGGTGTCGATGAGCCGGCGCACGCTGACCCGCCATTTTATCAAGGCGACGGGCATGAGCGTTGCCGACTGGCTTACCGCCGAGCGCCTGCGGCGCAGCCAGATCCTGCTGGAGTCCGGCAACCTGCCAATCGAAAATGTCGCCGGGCAGGTGGGGTTTTTATCAGCGGTGACGTATCGGCAGCAGTTTAAGGCGCGCTTTGGCGTCAGCCCGGCGGAGTGGCGCAAGACGTTTCGCGTTAAGCCGTTTGCAGCGAAAAATAATGCTGGCGCGATGGAATAAAAAGACGTGGGCGGCTTCTTTGCCTTTAAAGCTGGCGGCAATGGGTATGCATCAGACGGGTTACAAGCACTTCTCTTCCGGTTAAGATAATCCACGTTACTTTCCAGAAGAAAAGGTAGTGGCATGAGCAATATTGAAACGCAGTTACTTGAATCAGGTTTCACCGTAAAAGAATTAGCGTACCTGAACCGAAACATTAGCCGTTATGGTTCATCCCTGCTCGAGGTGGTGCTTGAGTTAGGTAAGCGATTTATCATGGTTCTGTGTATTACTGCGGCTGTGGCCCTGATTTTCCTGGCGCTTCTTTTTTTCGCTGAACATTATAATATTGTTTCCGGAGGCATTTCTCTTTTCATCGTATTGATTATTGCCTGGTTTTTTCAACCCCCGATCATTACCTACAAAGCCTGGCGCTTCAGAAAGAAATACATTAGTTCTGTCCAGACGCATTAGAAATTAAATCAAACGAGACTTTTGCAGAGACACCCCAGCCGACAATTTTCATAGTGAGCGCTGCGCGATTCATTCCGTCGACCTTGCGGTAGAAATCCAGCGGGAGATAGCGAAACAGACGCCATGATTCGGGTTTCCGGATGGCGCCAAATACCGTATAGACGCTTGCTGCCAGGCTTACGCTGTTGAATACTCCCAGTGCTGATTCACGTTTAAATCCCATAAACTGAGCGATATCCATGACGCCATCTGCCAGCATACCTTCGGAGTTTGGTTGATGTTGAAGCGTTCTGTTAATTTCTTTTGAAATGGCATTTGCACCATCAATAACCAGAATCGCTCCTGCAAGCGCACCCACTGGATTCATTGTCATCATTGCACCAACACCTGCAACAATCTGTAACCCTGAAAGCACAACCTTAATCGATGAGATAACGTAACCGACGACTTTGTTATTTTCTTTAACCAGTTCAATCTGAGCAAAAAGCTGAGCTGTATGGGAGCGAAGCATTCTGCTTTGCTCAAGAAGACTTTCGTTCTCAGCTCGGATGTTTTTCAGGCATTCCATGCACTCCTCATCACTTCTGGCCGCCCGGGTAGCACTAAATTGTTGCATCACAAACTGCCGAATATCATCCATAAATTTAATCCGTGCGAGTCCGTCGCTGAGATGTTGCCCTCCGACAATATTCGCAGTATTGATGAGCTTGCGGGCTTCAAGATTTATCATTGTTTCAGCCCATGCACGGGCGTTCTGACCAGGGAAAAGTGCAATATCCATTTTAATTTTCTCATCTGATAACCAACGTTTACAGATTATCCTGGCATCAGAAACTGGCAACAATAAATTGGATAATCTGTCGCGAGCGCAGAATTCGCCGAAGGTATATACCGACGGAAATCATCTTCGTCGTTGATGGCGACCATGAGATGGTGATTGGCTAAAATGAATGTAAGAAACATAGACTTACCCCAGCCTCTCCATCCTCGTCTCCCCCTCCGCCATCGACAGCTGATACAGCGAAAACGATCGGTGCTTCTCAATCAACTGCGCCAGCTCCGGCGAGTGGCTGGTGAGCCAGATCTGCGAGTAGCGGCTGGCCTCGGCAATGAGGCTTGCCAGGGCGGGCAGCATCTGCGGATGCAGGCTGTTTTCCGGTTCGTTGAGGGCGATGAATGCGGGAGGGCGCGGGCTTAACAGCGCCACCGCCAGGCACAGAAAACGCAGCGTGCCGTCGGAGAACTCTGCCGGTTCCAGCGGCCTGCTCAGCCCCTCGCGCTGCATCATCATGCGGAAGCGCCCGCCGGTGTTGTCGCTGTAAAACACGCAGCCGGGAAAGGCCTGGTCGAGAATGCGCATCAGCAGCAGCTCGTCGCCAATTTCGACAATGGTCTGAAACGCGGCGGCCAGGTTCGCGCCGTCGCTGGCCAGCACCGGGGAGCGGAAACCCACCTGCGGCGCACGGATCGCCGAGCCGGACGAAACGGAAAACTCATGATAAAACCGCCAGTTACGCAGGGACTCGCGCATCTGCGACACTTCGGGGTAGAGGTGCGGTTCACCGAGCTGCCCGAACACCGACTCGTTCTCATACAGCGTACCGCTGTGGGTCACTTTTTCGTGATGCACGTTGTTCAGGAATACGGCCTGGTTCTTACGCTTCATCAGCTGTGACGACGGGCGACGGTGCTGTCCGCCGAGCCAGATAGATTCCTCTTTGATCACCGGATCGAGCTGAAACTGTGAGGGGTAGGGCAGCTTTTCCACGAACCCGACCTGAAGCTCATATTCATAGGTTTCCGTTTCCACCGCCAGGTTCATGCGCCGCAGCTGGTCGCTGCGGGTTTTGCCCGCCCAGAACACTTTCAAAATGCCGCCCTCGTTCGCCAGCGCCTGGGAGAATTGCCCTTGCGCCGCGCTGTGCATCAGGTAAATCGCTTTATAAATATTGGATTTTCCGGTGCCGTTGGGGCCGAACACGATGTTGAGCTGTTCCAGCTCAAGCGACATATCGCGAATTGAGCGGTAGTTCTGAATATGCAAATTTTTGATCATCGGGGTACTCCGCTGTGCACGCTTAACCTGTACAGAATTACAGTATTTTACGCTGAGCGCAAAAAAAAGACGACAGTGAGGGTGTCGTCTAAACGGGGTACAGCTTTGGGCCTCTGTGGGTCAATGGGGCCTTCGCTTCTTTCTTATCAGGTAACGGCCAGACGCAGACCCAAATCATCAGGATAGGGATCAAAGTAGTTTTGCGTCATCAGATACCGGTCAGGGTATTCAGCCAGATAATGCTTAAGCAGCGTCAGCGGCGCGAGGATCGGCAGCAGCCCGTCCCGGTAATGCAGGATCACATCCCGCAGTTCTCCGCGCTGGCGGCTGTTCAGCTGGTTACGGAAATAGCCCTGAATGTGCATCAGCACGTTAGTGTGATTCTTCCGCGAAGCGGGTTTTTTCAGGATGGTCATCAGCTTGTCGCGATAGGCCACGAAAAACGCGTCCAGATCGTCCCACTCGTGCAGTGATGCCACGAACGGGCCAATTTCACGGTAGCCTGCCTGATGGTGCGCCAGAAGCTGAAGCTTATAGCGGCTGTGAAAGTCCAGCAGGGCACGGCGCGTCAGGCCATTTTTACGCATTACGTTCAGTTCGTGGAGAGCGAAAACGCGCTCAACAAAGTTTTCCCGCAGTACCGGATCGTGCAGGCGACCGTCTTCTTCGACGGGCAGCCAGGGGAAAGTTTCAAGGAGGGCGGCGGTGAACAGCCCGACACCCTCCTTGCGGCCCCGGTTGCCGTTTTCGTCGTACAGCCGCACGCGCTCCATGCCGCAGCTGGGGGATTTTGCACAAACGATAAACCCCGACAGATCGCCGATTTTCGGCAGATAATCTGCCGTAAATGCGGCCATCTTCTGCGTGACGTCATCGTGCGGCGCTTTGCTGAACCGCATTTCTGTCTCGCCGCCGGTGGTCATCACCAGGCGCAGCGCCGGACGAGGCGTGGGCAGGCCGATAGCCATTTCAGGGCATACCGGACGGAAAGCGACCCACTGCGCCAGCTCATCCATCACAAAGCCCATACGCTTATGCCCGCCGTCAAAGCGAACGGCGGAACCGGTCAAACATCCGCTAATACCCAGCACAGGTTTTGTTGTCATGGTGTGCACCTCCCGATCTCATATCTAAAAGTTACACAACAATGCGTATTTGTCCAAGTATTGGCGGAGTTATTTTTTAATCGTCTTTAAAATCAAGAGCAATCAGCTGCCCTTGTAGGTTGAGTAACCGTACTGGCTGAGCAGAAGCGGGATGTGCAGTTTTTCATTGGTGCGGGTGACGGTGAACAGCACCGGTACTTCCGGGAAGAAGGAGTCCAGCTTTTTACCGTGGAAGTAATCGGCGGTTTTGAAGGTCACTTTATACACGCCAGGCGCCATATCCTGATCCTGCGGATAGAGCGATTTAATGCGCCCGTCATGGTCGGTTTTACCGCTGGCAATCGGGGTCCACTTGTCCTGCTCCTGCTTCTCCAGCGTGACGGTCACATCCGCTGGCGGCATACCGGTTTGCTGGTCCAGAACGTGAACGCTCAGGGTGCCTGCCGGGGCGCTGAACGCGGCAGGCGCGAAAGCCATTGCAGCCAGCATCATCAGAGGGAGTGTCTTTTTCATCGTGTTTTCCTGTTGAGTTGTCGGTGACAGGAAAACGTTAGCACTCGCTGCGCGAAAAAATATTCAACTTTTCGTGAAGATTGCCTCAGCAGAAAATAATCAGAGGATAATCACCTCAAGGGAAACCTGCTGCTGCCACTGCGCAACCTGCTTTTTCCGCGCGGCGGTAAGTTTACCGCTGGTGACCAGCAGCCATTTGCGGTCCGGGAAAATTTCCGGGGCCAGCGCGGCAGGGGGAACCGGCAGTATGTCGATGCGGTGGCCCTGGCCGGTGCGCGTCAGAGCTTCAAGCCAGATCTCACACGGGTCGTTCAGATGCCAGCCGCTGATGAGGATGTTATCGCCCGGCGCTTTTTTATCGCCCTCAAGGCAAAACGAGGTATAGGCGATGAGGATGCCGTCGAGGATCTCACGCAGCGTCATGGCGGCGGCGACGTTGGCCGATATCTGGCTGCGCAACGGACGCAGCACGTTAGTGACCAGCTCTGGCCTTGGGTATTCGCGTCCGGCGTCGTAAATCATCTGACGCAGGGATTCAATTTTCCCCTCCTGCAACTTTTGCAGCATGGCCTGTTGCAGGGTTTGCCAGTTATTGGCGCGGCGCGGCGCAGGGCGTTCCAGCAGCGATTTAACCTGACCGATGGGTACGCCTTTTTTTACCCAGTCGAGGATTTTCAGCGCCTGCTGAACGTCCTCATCGCTGTACAGGCGGTGACCGCCGTCCGTACGCTCGGGTTTGAGCAAGCCATAGCGTCGCTGCCACGCCCGCAGCGTGGTGGCGGTGATGCCGCTGAGTCTGGCGAATTCGCCGATGGAGTAAGCCATGTCTGCATCCGAAGAGAAGGAGTTGTCTCAATATACTACGAATATTCCCCGACGGGATGAAGCGCCGCACGGGTGCGCTACACTTAACGTCCAACCGCGTAAATGAAAGGAGTTCTCATGAGGCTATGGCCTGTCGTTACCGGTGTCGCCATTGCGCTGACGCTGGTTGCCTGTAAATCTCCCACGCCGCCGAAAGGCGTGCAGCCCATTACCGGCTTTGATGCCAGCCGCTATCTCGGCAAATGGTATGAAGTCGCCCGACTGGAAAATCGCTTTGAGCGCGGTCTGGAACAGGTCACCGCGACGTATGGCAAGCGCAGCGACGGCGGTATCAGCGTACTGAACCGCGGCTACGATCCGGTGAAGAAAAAATGGAATGAGAGCGAAGGAAAGGCGTACTTTACCGGCGAACCGACCACGGCTGCGCTGAAGGTATCGTTCTTCGGCCCGTTCTACGGCGGCTATAACGTGATCAAGCTGGATGATAAGTACCAGTACGCGCTGGTCAGCGGCCCGAACCGAGACTACCTGTGGATTTTATCGCGCACCCCGACCATTCCGGATGCGGTAAAACAGGACTACCTGAACACCGCACGCGGTCTGGGCTTCCGGGTCGATCAGCTGGTGTGGGTGAAGCACTAACCTACTGATACGAAAAGGTGATACTTGCCAGGGCGTTGGCCGAGCCGGGGACCAGGTCTCCGGTTCGGATGTACTGCGCCTGGAACGGCAGGGACAGCGTTTGTGCCGAGCTGGTGGTCTGAATGAAAAACTGTCCCGTCGTGCCTGCGGCCGAGCTGTCCGGCCCCATCATCAGCGGCCCGGTACCGTTATAGAAAAACTGCACGCCAATGCCGGAGGCCGTGGAGTCCCCGGTCAGCGTGACGACCGACGAGGTATTTGACGGCGTGGTCTGATCGGTCATCACTGCGTTAACCGCCACGTTCTCATCACAGGTCAGGCTGACGTTAAACTCCCCCGACGGCGAGGTGCTGCCTACGCTGGGCAGCGTGTGAACATCAATGGTGCCCAGGTCGACGTTGGCGCTTTTCGTGCCTACCGTGCAGCCGCTTGCCGTCACCGTGATGGTGGTGGGGTTGATGATCACCTGCGCGGTTTTCACTTCGTTGTTATAGGCCGTCAGGATCGCCGCGTTAATGGTCGGGGTCTGGTATACGCCGGATTTCAGCGGAACGCCGGTCTTGATAAACGTCACTTTTGCCGACCAGCCCAGTGCGGTGGCGTAACCGTTAGTCCCATCGGCCGGATAGCTCTGCGTAATGCCCGTCTGCATCGGGACATAGGTGGTGCCGTTATAATCTTTAAGCCCAAGAATGAAGCCGATGCCGGGCACGCCCGTTTCAAATACCATGTAATTTGCGCCATCGAGAATAACCGTGATGCCGGTGGCGGTTATACTGCTGCTCGGCTCCAGCGTCCCTTTGGAGCAGGTAAATACCAGGCCGCACCAGAACACTTCCGCGACGCTCGCAGTGGCGCTCCATTCAGAGCCGATTGTCTTTCCAGGCACGATGGAGTCTGCCGGGCCGGACCACGACATGGGGGTTGGCGAAAGGGTGATATCCGATGTCCAGGAGAGGGCAAGTGCCTGAGAGGACATGAAAAACAGGGCTAAAAACAGTAAACGCATTATTGATACTCCGTCGTCCAGGTCGCCACTGCCGAAACGTCTCCGGCATTGACCGGCGCACCCGTGGCGGCCAGTCGCGCATAGAAGGTCATTTTTACGCTGTCATCCCCCGCCGCGCCGTAAGCAGCGGTTTGGGTGTCCAGCGGGATAAGTACGCTGTCTTTATCCAGAATCTGCACCGCCACGCCGGTCGCGCCGCCGTCAGCGACTTTCAGAAGCTGCGGGTTCTCGTCATCCGGCGTACCGCTGAAGCGGATTTTCACGCCAGCAAAGGTGGGGCCGCACGCTTCAAGGGTGAGCGTGAAGGGCGTTTTGATATTGCTGACCGCGCCCGCCTCGCTAAATTGCTTCACGCCGAGGGTGCCCAGCGGCACGTTTTGCTCCTTCGAATCTTCCGAGACAATGCAGGTATTGCCGATCACGTTGCCGGTCACGGAAACCAGCACGTCATAGCCGCGTGCGGGAACGGCGATGACCATCAGCAGGATCAGGGGGAGGAACCGGACGGTTACTGACATATGACCTCCTGGGAATAAAGCCCGGTGCGGGCGTGATAAGTCTGCGGGTTCAGCGCATAGCGGATCGTGCAGCGCTGGGCGCTGTCGCGTCCCCATACGGCATGCAATGTTCCCTGCGCTGACAGGCCGGTCAGATACACGCTGCCGCCATCGCCGACGATACCGCTGGCTTTGTCATCCTCTGACGAGACCAGCGTGCCGAAGGGGAGCACGTCTTTAGCGTGGCGTACGATAAACATCGCTTTTGCCCCCTGACGCGTGGTGAGGGTGGCGCGAACCAGTGCCCCGTCGGTGGGGATTTTATTGGCGATGGCGTTCTCAAGTTCCACGTCATTGCCCACGGTGGTGACATCCAGCGCAACCTGATTAACGCGATATGGCGTGGCGTACGGGATCACCGCATAGCCCCGGCTGTCGGTTTTGATGCCCTTGTGGTTGAGCACGGCGACATGGCTGGCGCCCGGAGCTTTCACGAGGATATTGGTGTTCCCGAGCGGCTGGCTCAGCGTCAGACCATCCTCATGCAGCACCGCTCCGCCGCTCATCCCGTAGCTGAGGTTGCGGGAGTCACCGGCGTAGCTGTAGCCCAGGTTATAGTCTCCCCACGCGCCCTCGTATTGCAGCGCGGCATCGCCGCCGTAGTGCTGCTGCGCGCTGTAGCGCTGGTTGACGCTATAGAAAAGATTCTCCTGCCCCGGCAGATAACCACTGACACCGGTACTGGCGGTGGTGCCAGCGGGATCCGCATGGGTAGCGGTAAAACGGAGACGGGTCGACAGCGCCGGATTACCCAGCGGCACCGACAGGGACAACGCGAGGATATTGTCTTTCTTGTTGTCGTACAGGCCAGAGCTACGCTGGGCGCTGATGCCAAGCGACAGGTTACGAAACGTCGCGTTCCACGCGAACTGCAAACTTTGCGTGGTTTTTGACGTATTCCAGTAGGTTTGTTGATCCCAGGACAGCGACAGCGCGCCGTATTCGCCCATCGGCTGCGACAACAGCAGCTGATTTTTTGCCTTACGCGACATATGCAGGTTGTAAACCGTGTCGTAGTGGGTGGTGATGGTGCCATCGTCTTCCACGGTCTGTTTTGGCGCTCCGCCCGCCATGCCTTTGTAAGTGGTATCGCTGAGGGTATAAAACCCTGCCGTTGAGTAACGCAGCGAGAAGAAATTGACCCGTGTACCGATATTGTTCAGCAGCTTGCTGTACCGCAGGCGCACCGAATCACCGGTGTAGTGCTGATTATCAGCCAGCTGGCTGCGGGCATGGGTGAGGTCGAGGGAGTAGGCGCCAAAGCGGCCGAGATTCTGCCCGATACCGAAGGCCAGGCCGTTGTAGCGATCGGAAAACTGCGCCCCGCCATAAAACGTGAGGCCGTATCGCCAGCCCAGGAACAGCTCGCCCTGCGCGAAGGAGGGCGAGATCTGATCGCCCGCAGGGCGGTATTTCCCCGCCCCCAGAGCATATTTGACCTGACCGTTACGCACCAGATTCGGCACGCTGGCAAAGGGCAGGGTGTATTGCGTCTGGCTGCCGTCGCTCTCCTGAATGGTAACCGCGAGATCGCCGCCGGAAGAGGTCGGATAGAGATCTTTCAGCACAAACGCTCCCGGCGGAACGGAGGTTTGATAGATGATGTTACCGTTCTGGCGAACCGTCACCGTGGCATTGCCGCGCGCGATGCCGCGCACTTCGGGCGCGTAACCGCTCAGGCTAGCGGGCAACATATTGTCATCGGTCTTCAGGGCAATCCCACGCAGGCCAACGGCGTCAAACACCTGCGAGGAGGTGAACGTTTCACCGGCGTAAACCTGGGCACGCAGGGCGCGGATATCCCGCTGTAGCCAGGTCTGGACGTGGGTGAGCTCGTTACTCTCTTTGGTCCACGTGGTGAAATCACGCAGCCGCCATGCGCCCAGGTTGGCGCCGCTGTTCAGGCTCACAAACAGCTGTTGTTCCCGCGTGCGCGTCTCGCCCCGGTATTCATTATTCGCGCCATTGACCACATAGTTCAGCCACGCGGCAGGGATGCCGGACTCCCAGCTCTCCGGGCTGACGTACCCGCGCGGCAGAGCGCGCATCGCGCTTTGCGGCACGGTGAAGTTGAGGGTAAGCGTCCTCTGGTCAAAATCAAACCGGGTATCGGCGAATGACCGGGTTAAAAAAATGCAGCGTTGCGCAGGCGGCAGCTCACCCCCTTTAGCCTGACGGCTGTCGATGCCAAGTGCGGCGAATTGCGCAGGCGTAAGGCACGGCAGGGCTTCACCGGCGGTGTTTTCAGCGACGCGAAACGTGACGTTACCTGTGAACGCGAACTGGGTGTTGATATACACGTTAAGATTGTACTCGCCCGGCGGCAGCGCGCTCCCGGCGTTGACCCAGGCGAGATCGGCGCTGTTGGCGCGCTCGCCGTTGAGAAACGCAGGATTAAATTGCAGCTCGCTTTCGGCAGCCACGGCTTGCCGAATCACCAGGGCGATCGCCGTGGCGCACAGGATTTTAATTTTCATGTGGTCACGCCTTACTGTTTTTATTATTGGGACAATGACGTGCGGGTGACGGGCGTCCAGGCCCCATAATCGTTAATCGTCTGGTAGCTCATGCTGCTCGCATGGCTGAAGGTGTCTGCCAGCGTCACGCTGGATTTCGGCGGCACCATGACGGGCGACACCGGCCTGCCATCAATTTTCACGTTAATGGTGGTGAGGTAATACGGCGTTGGGTTGGTCAGCGTGACCTTGCCCGCGCGGTAGGCGCCAGCAAGGTTTTTCCATGCCTCCCCTGCGCCTTCCCTGAGCCGCTCCGGGCGATAAAAGACCTTGATGCGGTTGGCAGAGGCGAATTGCAGCGAATTGCCGGAACCGTTTTTAACCTGCTGTGGGATAGCTTTGACCGTCATCCAGTACAGCGTTTCGCGATCCTCTGGCAGGGCGTTGCCGCTGAACATGATTTTCACCGCGCTTTCGCTGGCGGGCTTCATGACGTACAGCGGTGGCGTGATGATGAAGTCGTTGGTACGGCTCCCTTTCTCGTCTTCCATCCATGACTGGATCAGGAACGTAGCATCAGGATGGGTATTTCTTACCTGCATCATCGTCTGCGCTGCCGCGCCGGTGTAGATCAGCCGCGTTGCGCCTAACCCCACGCCGCCTGCGTACACGGCGGATGAACATAACGTGCCAGCCAGACAAATCCATGTGTTTACGCGCATTGTGCGTCTCCTGAAAGCTGAGTCAGACCCGGTCAGCAGACCGGGCCTGAAGATTACGAATAGGTCACGGTGTAGGTGGCGACCGCGCTGGCATCACCCGCCGTGGCGTTGCCCAGTGGGGAGTAATATTTCGCGCTGAAGTTCAGGGTGTTCGCTCCCGCACGCAGGGGGATCGCTGCTGCCGGCTCACCCAGCCTGACGACGTTGCCCTGCTCGTCATAAAGACGGATAGCGACATGCTGCGCCGAGCCCGCGCCGCCGTTTACGCCCGCGGCCAGGCTATTCACATCGGTACTGTCCGGCGTACCGGTGAAGGTGATAGCCACGGTCGTTGCGGCAATGGGGTTCTCTTCCGTGGACGCGGAGGTATCGGCGATTTCGCAATCTTCCAGGGTGATGGAAAAGGCTTTTGCGGTACTGGCTTCACTGCCTGCGGCAGCCAGCGTGGCGGTACGCACTTCACCCATGTCGACGTCGATATTGGCGCTACCGGCACTGATGGCACAGGCGGAGGTCACCACTTTACCGCTGAAGTTAACCGTGCCGCCGCTGGTGGTGGCGGCCAGTGCTGAGCCCGCTGGCAGCAGGGCGGCAATGCTTAATGCCAGCAGAGAATGGCAAGTAAGGCGTGCTTTCATTTCATAGTTCCTTGGTTTTTTTATTACGAGATTTGCTCTGAAAGCGGCAGGTCTAACTGGTTAAAAAGACCAGCAAATCTGTCTTATTCCTGAGCCCGAGTTTCCTTATCGCTGAGCTTTTTAAGGCGCTCACGCGACGATAAGAAAGTTTCTCCAGTTCTGCGATGTAACGTATATCCAGTCCGTTCCTGAGTTCCTTTAGTACCCTCCTTTCTCCAGGCGTCAGCGATAACGCCGCTGGCTGCTTTTGGGGCCGATAATGGCTATCGACCATTTTTGCTAGCTTTATCCGCCACTGATAAACCGTGTTCTGTAGCGAGATATAGGCATCAATATCTTCCCGGACCCATAACAGGGAATGGGCAGAGGTTGAGTACAGGCAGATAATCACCTCAGGATGCGTGGCTTTGATTTTTTTTAAATATTTCAGTGAGTCATACCCTGTATGGTATTTCTCTGCGCCGGATATAAATAAGATATCGATACGAATCGACGACAACGTCTTATCCAGTTCCTGATAACCTCCTTCGATGATAATGATGTGAAGGTCATCGCGGATGCTGCGTAATAACGTTTTAATGCCGTTTCTTGCATAATGATCGCCGCCCATCAATGCAACAGTAATATGCTGTGTTATTTGGCTGTTGTTCGTCATGTTATTCCTCGATTTATAATAGTAATCAGGCGAATTATTTATAAGGTTATCGCCAGTATTCTCGAAGCAATGACGTATTGCATAGTGTAGGCCTACTATACGTCGGCCAATAAAGAGGTAATCTGAATTAATCTAAAATTGTATTAATTACTAAGATCGAGACCGGTTACGACGCTTCCCTCTGATTGGTCTTATTCCGCTTCGCTTTCTGTAAATTATGATAGCCGCTATTTTTAATGAAAATTTAGCTTTGATAAATGTTTTGTAAGGAGTTTGTCGTCTGGTGTCAGCGCGGGTGTGAAGTTGCTGACGGGGATTAACAATTTACGAATGTTATCATCGATAAAAACTGATAGAAAGGTGGCTTAAAAGTATACAAAAACCATCTAAGTTATTGATATGAGTCAGGTTAAGAAAACTTAAGGCTTAAGGTTGCTGAATATTTCAGACACGCATGTCCGTGGCATACAATGTTTTTTTATGTAGAGATTTGTCAATGTCAAGAGGCGAGGAGTGCGCCAAAAGGAGAGGTTCTGATAATTGAGATGCTGCCGATAGTCAGATACTTCTGTGGAGCGGAAATTCACTTCACAAAACATCATAATGAGGTTGATCGCGGATGAAACGGCTCTGCACGCCGCATTCTACAAGGGTTGAGTTCTTATGCAGGTTCAGTGAAGCTTAAGGGATGAAATATAAATTAAGATTTTTCGCCAACGGCGAAGATATACAGCATGCCGTTAATCAGTCACATTAATCCCGACGTGAATGTCATCCCATACATGCGGTGACTCAGGTTCAACATCTGTTAACCGGAGAATTCATACTGCCCCTATGCATAAGCATTACATAATAAATAATATCGTCGAATTTCATCCTGCGGCCAGCACGTTACGTGATATCAACAATCCTGACCGTGTGGTTGTGTTAAATTCGCCAGCAGGCCGATGCCTGTTGTTATTAATCGACAGAGCGGGGTCGATTGTCACTCAGCAAGAGTTCCTGGATATTGTCTGGCAAAGCCGCGGCATGCTTGTCTCCTCCAATACCTATTACCAGAACATCTCCATCCTGCGCAAAGGGCTCAAAAAGATTGGTTTTGAAACTGACCCTATCGTTACCATTCCCCGGATTGGGTTGACGCTGGCAAGCGACACGCAAATAACCGTCAGAGAGTCTTCACCTGTCGCGCCTCAACCCGCAGAGGAACAATGTGTGGAGGCGCCAGCGATCGAGGAGGTATCTACAACTTCCGCGCCAGCAGCGCCCGTTGTCAGGAAGCCCACGCGCTGGCTGGCTGTCGTCATGGGGCTGTTGATCATCCTGGCCGGGGCAGGCGTGACGGGATATATGAACGCCACAGAAAACCGTTTTGTTGAGGATTACCGTTTTGCGGCATCCGTCGGAGCCTGTCGCGTTTATCTTGCGAACGACATTCAGACTCACGCAGAACGCGCTTCCGCGCTGACCTATGTGGAACAATTCAAGGCTGAATGCGCGCAATATCCCTGGGTTTACATCAGCTGGTACGCTCTACTTCCTCGTGCGTCGGTTATTCGCTGCGACCGGCCAATGAAAGAACCGAACCGCTGTATATCTGATTATTTCCTGAAGGATAGCTAGCATGACTCGTTTTCGGCAGATGCTGTATATCATCGTGACGGGCCTCGTCACGGCAGGCGTGCTGACGGGCTATTACCTGTGGCACCGAACTTACGTTCAGCCTTTTTCATGCCAGGCCAATCTGGTACAGCACCATCCGGATGAGACGCTGACGGTCTGGCTGAATTACACCTTCGACGGGAAATTCGGCACCCTGAGCATGAATGGCCGGGCAAAGAGCGATCCGGGTAAAACCATCGACAGGAAAATTTCCTTTCGGGTGGAGAGACAAGATCATCTCTATTTGCTGACGTCAGAAAAAAATATGACGTTCCCGGACGATAATGTCGACGACAGCTGGCTGGAAAAATATGAACCGCAATTTTTTGTCTATCCGGGCAAGAGTATTTATATGCGGATCAATGAACAACATAATGGTAACTATATCTTTACCTTAGGAACATTACCGACATATGTGTGTCGTGGTTCAAAAAAAGAATGATATAAACGAGAAAAACATTATATTTTCCTCCCGTCTCATTTATGCTTGATTTAAAATATCAGGATTATCTTGGAAATATAAAGTGCGACAGATCATGTTGCGATAATGTAATTAATTTTAAATTTGGCAAGTAAATGAAAAGTGTATTTGACTCCTCCGATGGGGGGAAATCAGTACCGGAAAAGTGTCTGCATATTGGGTTGATATTATGGCCCCGCTATTCACTCCTGGCCGTCTCCGGATTGCTGGAGGCGCTGCGTTATGCAGCGAAAGCGCAGGATAAATTAGCATTTAAAATCAGCCTGATAAGTGAATTTCCTGATATCCCGATTATCAGCAATGCGGGGATTATCATGAGACCGGATTCCCCCCATGCGCCGCCGGACAGTTTTAACTACCTTGCTGTTATCGGCGGTGAATTGCAGTATCTGGACTTAGGGTATCAGGGGGATAAAGCGTATCTGGCACATGCCCACCATGCCGGGGTTCCGCTCATTGGCATTGGCACCGGCAGTTTTGTCCTCGCACAGGAAGGATTGCTGAATGAACGGCGAGCATCCATCCATCCTTTCCACCTTGATGCATTTCGGCAGTCTTTCCCGCAGGTTTATGCTGAGCAAGGATATGATTTCATCGACGATGGCGATGTGCTGACCTGCCCGGGCGGTATTTCCACCCTGACGCTGGCAACTGAGCTTATCCGCGCCCATGCCGGGGATGATATCGCCAGCACCACCTGCCAGCGTTTGTCGCTCGTCCCGCATGAAATTGCCACCCCGCGTCCGGCCAATCTTGCGCTTATCCCTGACTCGCGGCTGCGCCGCGCCGTCATGCTGATAGAACAGTTCCTGACCCGGCCGCTCACCACCGCCGGGCTTGCGCGAGAAGTGGCATTGAGTGAACGCCAGCTCAACCGACTGTTCCACGCAGAATTCGGCAAAACTGCCCGCGAATTTATCCGCAGCGCCAGACTGCGCTATGCTTGCTGGCTGCTGAAGAACTCGCAGCAGAGCGTGACGGATATTGCACAGCGGATGGGGTTCAGCGACTGCGCGCACTTTATTCGTCATTTTCAGACGGAGTATGGTTGTACGCCTGGGGTGTGGCGCACGTCGCAGAGCTGAATATCATTACATTGCTGCCCTGAAACTTTACTCAACCGGAATATCACCATGAAAATAGAAGCCGCACACCCCTCGCAATTTGAACGCCTCGTCGCAGTCTGGGAGTCGTCCGTTCGCGCCACGCACCGCTTTTTGCAGGAAAGCGATATTGCGGCGCTGCGTCCGTTATTGCTCAACGCATATTTGCCTAATCTCAGGGTTGTGATTGCCCGGGATGACGTGGGTATTATTCACGGCTTTCTGGGCGTGGATAAAAATCGCATTGAAATGCTGTTTGTAGATGATGCGAGCCGGGGGAAGGGTATCGGGAAAATGCTGCTGCAATATGCCATCGCAGAATTCGGCGTAAATGAAGTGGATGTAAACGAGCAGAATCCGCAGGGGGTGGCGTTTTATCGTCATATGGGGTTTGAGCAGGTCGGGCGTTCGGAACTGGATGGGCAGGGGAATCCGTTTCCGCTGTTGCATATGAAGCTGAGCAGAAATACCGGGATTAGCGCTTAGCCTGCTTATCCCATTTTAATAAGCCGACAATATCTTTCTCACCTTCGGCCTCTTTCAGCAGGCGCTGCTTTTTTTCATATTCAATGTATTCTGAGCACGCCTTTTCATCAGCCGCTTTCTTGCTGATTTTTCCTGCGCCTTCTAAAACGTCCCGGTCGTTGAATTGCAGGAACTGATCGAGCTTGGTTTGCCAGTCTCGTAAAAATACCTGCTTGCGGCGTTTGGCCTGATCTTCGGCAAAATCGAGCCACATATTAACGACGCGATTAAGCTCGCTCACCTCATCCTGAGACAGATAATTTTTTGCGGTGGTGACATCGCTTTTACGGACTTCTTCGCCTTTATAGCTGGTCAACCCCATATGCGGTTGAGTGGCGTCCGCACGTTGGTGAATCAACTCAGCAGCGGTGTGCCCAGTGCAGGCAAAATGCAGTTTATTCTGGATGGTCTGAAAGAATTGCGTGGTTTCTTTGAGCGACGGCTGATAGTCAGCAGCTAATGCGAAAATCTCCCTCACGCGAAGATAGACCCGGCGTTCGCTGGCCCGTATATCGCGAATGCGTTCCAGCATTTCATCGAAATAGTCAGGGACGGCGGAAGATCCCACAGGCGGATTTTTCAGGCGCTCGTCGTCCATAACGAAGCCTTTAACCAGGTATTCCTGGAGCGTTTGGGTGGCCCACTGGCGGAACTGTGTACCTCGCGTAGACCGGACGCGATAGCCGATGGCGAGAATGACGGGCAGGCTATAGTGAAGTGTGTTGCGATTGACCTTGCGCTGACCTTCTTGCTGAACTTGTAAGTAAGCCTTACAAGTTGCTTTTTGTTCAAGCTCACCTTCTTCGTAAATGGCTTTAATATGCTGAGTAATAGCTTGAGGAGTGACCTGGTAAAGAGACGCAATGGCTGCTTGCGACAGCCAGAGTGTTTCATGTTCAAAGCGACATGTGATGCGAACCGTTCCATCATCACTGGCAAACATAACAAATTCGCCTGCCGGGGATTGGATTACGTCTTTATCTGCCATGTCGCCTCCACATCTAATGCACCTGGCAGGTAGTATGCCAGAAACAGCCGTTAAGCTAGGTGGTTTGTATTTGATTTTGCGAGGCGCTTTCCAGCATGTGGAATTTGGATCGCTGCAAGCGCGTCCTCTATCTCAATAAGCTTTGCTTTCGTCCGTTTATAATCATCCTGCAAACGCTGCTCCTGCTCGTTATACGCCACCAGAACGATGCATCCTTTCATGACCTTTACCGTGACCTGCTGCCCGGTATCAAACCCCGCCGCGCGCAGCCACTTGCCGGAAAGGATGATTTTCGGCGTGGATTTGTCGTAAACATTCGGGCGGTATCCCACAATTAATGAACGCTCGGTTCCGGATTGGTCAGTGTCTGGGGTAGAATGCGAATCAGCCATAATCAACTCCTTGATAGTTGGTGAGGTTAGCTCTCGTCCGGTGTTGCGAGCACCTGGCGAGGGCGTTTCAATTTGAGGTTTTCGTATGTTAAGGTACGTACCTCAGTGAAGATATATTGCTCTTGTAGGTACGTACATGTCAACAGCTAAACGCGACCCTAATAAATCTAAATCCGGAAAAGCACCAACTTTTCAAATTCGTATTACGCCGGAGTTGAAGGCGCAGTTTGATGAAGCTGCTAAGGATGCTGATATGAGTCTAGGAAACTGGCTCAAAAACCTAGGTCGGAAAGAATTGTCGAAATTAGGAATTGAGCCTAAAGGTTAGATTAATGGAACAAAGAATCAATATTATCTTCTTTAAATTGTAGGTTTTTAACCTCGAGTTTTCTTCGATAAGAAGAGTATCTAATTTCCATCATTTTAAATCCTTGTGAAATAGTAGATATTCTTCTCTGAGAAATATTCAGCTCAATGAGTGTACCTATAACCACATCTAAATAGTCATGTAAATTTTCAATAAGTATGGATGTGTAACTAGGGAGATTTCCTGTATGAACTATAAGGTTCCTGGCTCTGTAAATACGTCTTATCTGTTGTGCAACTCTTTGACCATGTATGTCTAAGCCATTTAAGATGTTTTTTGGAGATTTAAATAACTCTTCAAAAAAACAAATTCTATCTTTAAGTAAATGGAAATCTCTTGTTTTTTCCTTCAGAGTTGTAAGTATATGTTTGTTTTCTTCTAAAGCAAAAAGTTTAATGTATTTTATATAAAGATTTGCGCCAGAAATGGATTTTACTGCATTAATCCCTGCTCGTCTGTTCCAATTAAGGATGTCAGCTATTAATTTATTAATAAGTCTTTTGTAATACATCATATTCAAAAATGGTAAAGTGGAATTAATTATATTTTCAATATTGCTTACATTACCATTTGTTGGAATTATAGATTCAAGTGCAATCCAGAGGTTAATTAGTTGATTTTGTTCGGAGCCGCTATTTAAAGCAAGTGAATGTAGTTGTGCAGCATTGGTAAATTTATCAAAAGAGTCCTCTTCAAGTCTGAAATTGGAAATGAATTCATTGAGGATTCTTGATGATTTTTGTGCTTTCATATCAACGCATTTATGCATTGCGTTAACTTGCTTTCCTCTTTTTGTAAGTTGTTCACTTTCTTTATTTATTATCAAACAGTCGTCTTTGAAATCTAAAGTCTCCTTGTGATGAAATAACGAAAAGAGAGTGCCGAAGATTTTTAATAAATGATCTGCTTTTGCTTTTGCAGAGTCGAAATCACGTGCAGGTATATCATCTAATAATAAATATACACCGTCATGTTTCGATAATATATTTCGCGTGTTATTATCTGAAAAAATCCCTTCCTTTATCGGAAATTCTTTATCGATAACAATTTTGAAATTTGCACATGCGTCTTTTAGTTTTTCAAAAAGAAAAGATGCTTTATATATAACGGTGTATTTGTCTGTTTTACTTGGAAATTTTTTAAAAAAATCATTTATATTTGAGTTGTTTTCAATTCTTTCAGAGTCATGGTAGAAATATGATAGTGTCGCATAATATATATATTTGTCGCTAAAGCCAAAATTTAACAGCGTAGTGGCATAACTACGAGCAAGTTTCCTTATTCTATTAAAATCCGAGTTCTTTGTTATAGCATCAGAAAGTAATTCTTCATTTTTTTCTTTGTATTTTCTTAATGAAAGGTAATTAGATAAAATCTCAATAGTGGTTTTCTTGGATGAGATATCTACTTTGTCATTTTTTAATATAGCATTTATATCTTTCAATTCCTCATCAATGAGACTTTGAGCTATTTCATCTTTCTCAAGATTTTCGCAAAGTTCACTCAAAACATGTTTTATATTTGGTTCTTTTATATCACCAGACTCAACGGCGGCAATCACGATTAATGCCTCATTACAAAGCAAGCTGGCATTCATTGCGGATGGTTTATATGTGTCTAGGCTGAAGGTAAAAAACATTTCCTCAAAAGTTTGCGCGAAATAAAGTAAATGTTGTGATTGGCTTGGATTGACCCATTTTCGAATGCCACGATAGCGCATAACATTGCCCTCAAATTGCTTAAAAATTTTATGGGAACATAGTGCATTTTTGGCGGAAGATCACAGGAGTCGAACCTGCCCGGGAACGCTGGCGCCCCCAACTGGATTTGAAGTCCAGCCACCTCACCGGAGATGACGATCTTCCGCGCCTGCATTGCTACATGGAGGCGGGGCGCATTATAGCTACTTTCAGGCATTTACCACATACCCCACACCACTTTTTTCACCTCTCTTTTGACCTTAACCCCCCTGTTTCAGCTAATTCTTAAGAAAATCCTCAGGTTAGCATTTCGTGCTCATCAACTTTTATCCCGATCACAAAAAACAAGAAACGTAATCTCTTAACCAGAAAACGCAATACCCGCTCCTGAAACAATGGTTTAAAACCAATGCAACCGGTCTCAGCGCCCCCTACAGCGTGAAGGATAAAAAAGATGAGCGAAGTATTGTCAGTAAAAGAGAAGATTGGCTACGGCATGGGAGACGCCGCCAGCCATATCATTTTTGATAACGTCATGCTTTATATGATGTTTTTCTACACCGATATTTTTGGTATTCCCGCCGGGTTTGTCGGCACCATGTTCTTGCTGGCCCGCGCGCTGGATGCGATCTCCGACCCGTGCATGGGGCTGATTGCCGACCGCACCCGCAGCCGCTGGGGCAAGTTCCGTCCGTGGATTTTGTTCGGCGCGATCCCATTCGGCATCGTCTGCGTGCTGGCGTACACCACGCCGGACCTCAGCCTCAACGGTAAAATGGTTTACGCCGCCGTTACCTACACCCTGCTGACCCTGCTCTATACCGTGGTCAACATCCCGTACTGCGCGCTGGGCGGCGTGATCACCAACGACCCGACGCAGCGTATCTCCCTTCAGTCCTGGCGCTTTGTGCTGGCGACGGCGGGCGGCATGCTCTCCACGGTGCTGATGATGCCGCTGGTGAACCTGATTGGCGGCGACGATAAGGCGTTCGGCTTCCAGGGCGGGATCGCCGTGCTGTCGGTGGTCGCGTTCCTGATGCTGGCGTTCTGCTTCTTCACCACCAAAGAGCGCATCCAGGTGCCGCCGAGCACCACCTCCATGCGTGAAGATCTGCGTGATATCTGGCAAAACGACCAGTGGCGCATCGTCGGCGTGCTGACAATCCTCAACATTCTCGCCGTCTGCGTGCGCGGCGGCGCGATGATGTACTACTGCACCTGGATCATGGGCTCGCCGGAGGTGTTCGTCGCGTTCCTCACCACCTACTGCGTCGGCAACCTGATTGGCTCCGCGCTGGCGAAACCGCTCACCGACTGGAAGTGCAAGGTCAGCATCTTCTGGTGGACCAACGCCGCGCTGGCGGTGGTCAGCGTGGCGATGTTCTTCGTGCCGATGCATGCCACCGTGCTGATGTTCGGCTTCATCTTCGTTATCGGCGTGCTGCATCAGCTGGTGACGCCGATTCAGTGGGTGATGATGTCCGATACCGTCGACTACGGCGAATGGACCAACGGCAAACGTCTGACCGGCATCAGCTTCGCGGGCACGCTGTTCGTGCTGAAGCTCGGCCTGGCGCTGGGCGGGGCGATGATCGGCTGGATGCTGGCAGGCGGCGGCTACGACGCGGCAGCCAAAACCCAGAACAGCGCGACCATCAGCATCATCATCGGCCTGTTTACGCTGGCTCCGGCGATCTGCTACGTGCTGAGCGCCATTATCGCCAAACGCTACTACACGCTGAAAACCCCCTTCCTGACCAAAATCCTGCGCGAGCTGGCGCAGGGCGCGCGCCGCAATCAGCAGGAGTTTGAAAACCTGCCGGTCAGCAAAGAATTGCAGAACTAAGAGGACGTATGCATGAAAATCAGTGATGGAAACTGGCTTATTCAACCGGGCCTTAACGTGACGTATCCGGTCCAGGTGTTCGACGTGGAGCAGCAGGGCAATGACCTGGTGGTGTACGTCGCGCCGCGTGACGTGCGCGAACGCACCTGGCAGCTCGACACGTTGATGTTCACGGTGCGCCTGTTTGCCCCGCAGGAGGGGATTGTCGGGGTGCGCATTGAGCACTTCCAGGGCGCGCTGAATAACGCCCCGCACTATCCGCTGAACGTCCTGAAAGACGTGAAGGTAGAGATTGAAAACAACGCCGATTTTGCCGAGCTGAAAAGCGGCAGCGTCAGCGTGCGCGTCACCAAAGGCGAGTTCTGGGCGCTGGATTTCCTGCGCAACGGCCAGCGCATTACCGGCAGCCAGCTGAAAAACAACGGCTACGTGCAGGACAGCAACACCGATCGCAACTATGTGTTTGAACGTCTGGATCTGGGCGTGGGGGAAACGGTCTACGGCCTGGGCGAGCGCTTTACCGCCCTGGTGCGCAACGGTCAGACGGTCGAAACCTGGAACCGCGACGGGGGCACCAGCACCGAGCAATCCTACAAAAACATCCCGTTCTACCTGACCAACCGCGGCTACGGCGTGCTGGTGAATCACCCCGAGAACGTCTCGTTTGAAGTCGGCTCCGAGAAGGTCTCCAAAGTGCAGTTCAGCGTGGAAGGGGAATATCTCGAGTACTTCGTGATCGACGGCCCGACGCCGAAAGAAGTGCTGAACCGCTATACCCGCTTCACCGGCCGTCCGGCGCTGCCGCCTGCGTGGTCGTTCGGCCTGTGGCTGACCACCTCCTTCACCACTAACTATGACGAAGCGACGGTGAACAGCTTTATCGACGGCATGGCCGAGCGCGACCTGCCGCTGCACGTGTTCCACTTCGACTGCTTCTGGATGAAGGCCTTCCAGTGGTGCGATTTCGAGTGGGACCCGGTGACCTTCCCGGATCCGGAAGGCATGATCCGCCGCCTGAAAGAGAAAGGGCTGAAGGTCTGCGTGTGGATCAACCCGTATATCGGCCAGAAATCACCGGTATTCCGGGAGCTGAAAGAGAAGGGCTACCTGCTGAAGCGCCCGGACGGCTCTCTGTGGCAGTGGGACAAATGGCAGCCGGGGCTGGCAATCTACGACTTCACCAATCCGGACGCGTGCCGGTGGTATGCGGACAAGCTGAAAGGCCTGGTGGCGATCGGCGTCGACTGCTTCAAGACCGACTTCGGCGAGCGTATCCCGACGGACGTCCAGTGGTTTGACGGCTCCGATCCGCAGAAGATGCACAACTACTACGCCTACATCTATAACGAGCTGGTGTGGAACGTGCTGAAAGAGACGGTGGGAGAAGAAGAGGCGGTGCTGTTTGCCCGTTCTGCCTCCGTCGGGGCGCAACAGTTCCCGGTACACTGGGGCGGCGACTGCTATGCCAACTACGAATCGATGGCCGAAAGTCTGCGCGGCGGGCTGTCGATTGGCCTGTCCGGCTTCGGGTTCTGGAGCCACGATATCGGCGGGTTCGAAAACACCGCTCCGGCGCACGTCTATAAACGCTGGTGTGCGTTCGGGCTGTTCTCCAGCCACAGCCGCCTGCACGGCAGCAAATCCTACCGCGTGCCATGGGCGTACGATGACGAGTCCTGCGACGTGGTGCGCCACTTCACGCAGCTGAAGTGTCAGCTGATGCCTTACCTGTATCGTCAGGCGGCGCTGGCGCGCGAGTCCGGCACGCCGATGCTGCGGGCAATGATGCTGGAGTTCCCGGACGATCCGGCGTGCGATTACCTCGACCGCCAGTACATGCTGGGGGATTCAATGATGGTGGCGCCGGTGTTCTCCGAGGCGGGTGACGTGCAGTTTTACCTGCCGGAAGGGCGCTGGACGCACCTGTGGCACAACGATGAAATCGAGGGTAGCCGCTGGCATAAGCAGCAGCACGATTTCATGAGCCTGCCGGTCTATGTGCGCGACAACACGCTGCTGGCGCTGGGTAACAATAACCAGAAGCCAGACTATGCGTGGCACGAGGGGACAGCCTTCCAGCTCTTCAACCTGAGCGATGGCGCAACGGCGGTATGTGAAGTGCCTGCGGCGGACGGTTCTGTGGCGTTTACGCTGAAGGCGTCACGTCAGGGCGACGTCGTGACCTTTACCGGCGCGGGAGATGCGCAAAACTGGTCGGTATGCTTGCGCAACGTGCAGAAGGTCGGCGGCGTAAAAGGCGGTTCACATGTGGGCAGCGAGTGGGGTGTGGTGGTGAAAGCCGAGGGGGATGAGGTGGTGGTTCACCTCTGAGCTGGAAAAATGCCCGGTGGCGCTTCGCTTACCGGGCCTACATTAGATCGTAGGCCGGGTAAGGCGAAGCCGCCACCCGGCTATTTACTGTGCCGGAGCCACCGTCGACACCACACCACCCGTCATCGTCTGCTGCACCTGCTGTTTATCCATATTCACCGCGCTCAGCTTCCCGTTCACCGTCGGCTTCAGCGGCGCATTCGCCTGCACGCTGCCGCTGGCGGTGAGCTGAATATTGCCGTCGCCCGCAATCGGCAGCGCTGGCCAGCCCCACTGCTGCAAAACGTTGAATGGTACACCGCGCCCGTTCAGGCTCACGGTGGTTTGTCGCTGTGGCAGCTGTGACACGGTGGCGGTCGCTTCCAGAATACCTTTCTCGGTAAAGGCGCTCAGATCGGTAATATTTACCGTTGCGGCGTTGGCATTCAGCGCCAGCGACGGGCGACGCACGTCGACGCGGTTAAAGGTTGCTGCCGCCCCGTTGAGGGTTGCGTTACCGCCCCACACGCCCCACTTGTGATCCTGCGCCAGCCGCAGATTAGCGCCATAACCGTCGAGGGAGGTGATCTGCCACGGGAATGCCGGATCGATGTCGATCACCAGGTTGCGGCTCAGGCCGAATTTTTTCAGCGTCACGCTGTTCAGCCATGCCGGGAGCGGGTCCATCCACAGCGTTTTCCAGTTTTCCGGAAGCGTATATTCCAGCCCGGCAATGGCAACGTCGTCCAGCACCAGCGCCTGACCCTCGCGCAGCCAGTTGCCGGAGGTGCGCACCATGCCTCCTTCCCAGCGGGAGGTGAACTGACGCAGCGCAATGCCCTGCGGGGAGAATTCCGCGTTCAGGATAGGGTCAAACAGATGCAGCGAGCCGTAGATAAATTCGCTGGCGTTCATGGATAACCGTCCCTCCTGGCTTTGCCAGTCCCCTTTACTCAGGGTGAGGTTACGCAGGCTGAGATCGAGGTCGGTTACCGCCCAGTCTGGCCCCTGTAGACGGGCATCGGTCACTTCCAGCCGCCCAATCTGTAACGAAGGCAGGGTGGAGAGAGGGGCGAAGAAATCCAGCAGCGATTTGTCGCTTTGCAGGCGGATCTCATTCAGACGCAGGGTGTCGATAACCCAGCCACCGTCGGCATTACGCAGAGCCGAGCCCGTCAGCGAGCCGCGCGCCATATCGGCACCGATGGTATTCAGCACCACCTCTTTGCCGTTGAGTTGTCCCTGAATCAGCACGTTGTTGGCCGGTATGCCGTTGAGGGTGAGAGACCCGGCGCTCATCTGGATTTGCGCATTTTTCCCCAGTACGTTCCCCGCCTCGGGCTGCCACGGGCTGACGCCGCCGGTCACCTTTTGCGCACTGAGATCCCACTCCGTATTCGGGCTGTTAAAGGCCATGTTATTCAGTTGCAGACGGTCGGCCTGGAACGGCAGCGGCGCCGTCTGCGGCGATAAATTCAGTGTGCCATCGAACAGGGTGATGGCATCCATATGCAGCGGGTCGGTGATCTGGCGGCTGCTTAAGCCAATATCCACTTTTTTAGCGACCAGCGTGGCCGGTTTGCCATCTCGTCCGAAGGTAACGTTTTCCAGAAGGATGTGAGAAGGGGATGAAAAGCGGTGATCCATCAGGTCAAAGTTGAGCTCGTAATCGGTATTCACCGTGATCCAGCTGCTGACCTGCGATGCGCCCCAGCGGGTCTGGAGCAGAAAATAAAAGGCGAGCACTACAATGAGCAGGGCTACCAGAAGATAGATAAGCAGCTTTCCAATAAATTTCATGGTCTTCCTTCCCGCGAAACGCACATAAGGGTGTTATGCACGATTTATGCGCAATGCTCAAGGCGGGAATGGTGTAAAGAGATGTCACGGCAGGCATTGACAGCCTGCCGTGTGGGGATCAGTTCTTTTCAGGCGGGAAAATGAGATTCAGCACGATAGCGGTAATACCGCCCGCGGCGATGCCGGAAGAGAGCAGGTTTTTCACCCAGTCCGGGGCAAACTGCAAAATCATCGGCTGCTGGGAGACGCCAAGCCCTACGGCGAGAGACAGCGCAATAATCATGATTGCGCGGCGGTTCAGCGGCTCGCGGGAGACGATACGCACGCCGGAGGCCGCGATGGTACCGAACATGACCAGCGTCGCGCCGCCCAGGACCGGCTCAGGGATGTGCTGTACAAACCCGCTTACCGCCGGGAACAGGCCGAGGACCACCAGCATCAGCGCCACCACGAAGCCCACGTAGCGGCTGGCCACACCGGTCAGCTGGATCACGCCGTTGTTCTGGCCGAAGCAGGAGTTCGGGAAGGTGTTGAACACCGCCGAGACAAACGAGTTCAGTCCGTTCGCCAGCACGCCGCCTTTGAGACGTTTCATGTACAGCGGGCCGGAGACCGGCTGCTCGGACACGTCGGAGGTGGCGGTGATATCGCCAATGGTTTCCAGCGAAGTGATCATAAAGACCAGCATCAGCGGCAGGAGCAGACTCCAGTCAATGCCCAGGCCGTAGTAGAGCGGCGTTGGCACGGTAATCAACGCGCTGTTGGTTGGCGCGGTGTTTTCCGGCAGCATGCCCAGCGCCCACGCCAGCAGGTAACCGGCCGCCATGGCGATCACCAGCGATGCCACGCGCAGGTACGGGTTACGCTGGCGGTTAAGCAGAATAATGATCGCTAGCACGACGCCTGCCAGCAGCAGGTTTTTCGGCGCGCCGAAGGTATGGTCGCTCATTGCCGCGTAGCCGCCCCCGATGGAGGTCAGACCCACCTGGATCAGTGACAGGCCGATAATCATCACCACCACGCCGGAGACCAGCGGGGTGATCACCCGGCGCGCCAGATGCAGAACGCGGGAGATGATCATCTCTGTGCAGCTTGCCAGCATCAGGGTGCCGAAAAGCGCCGCCATCATCGTCGGGACATCTGCGCCGCCGGTTTTCAGTGCCGTACCGCCCATGATCAGCGGCGCCACAAAGTTAAAGCTGGTGCCCTGAATCGACAGCAAACCCGAGCCCACCGGACCCCAGGCTTTAATTTGAATGATGGAGGCCACGCCGGAAGCGAACAGAGACATACTGATGATGTGTTGCGTATCCTGCGCCGGTAACCCCAGCGCCTGGCAAATCAGCAGAGCCGGCGTGATGACCGCAACGAACATCGCCAGCAGGTGCTGGCAGGCGGCAAACAGGGTTTGAGGCAGCGGGGGACGATCTTCAAGGCGGTAAATCAGTTCGCTGTTTTGCTTCTGCGCAATCGGTTGCGCATCAGCAGACTCCAGAGTGTTAACAGACATCGGCGGCAATCCCACGGTGGAAAAGCGGGCATTTTAGCTGACCACCTGGTAAAAGCAAACGATTGCCAGCAAAAAAAAGAGAGAAAATCTGCCGGTGTGAGCAGGTTTTCTACAACGAACAGCAAAAAAAAATTACACTTTTCGCGCCGGCAGCTCATGACGAGCATCACCCGGCCCAGGATAACGCCGCGTGTGTATGGAATACGCGCATAACAGGAGCCTTTTATGATTCATCTCGATACGTTGTCGACCCTTGTTGCCGCAACGCTGGTTCTTCTGCTTGGTCGCAAGCTGGTACACAGTGTTTCCTTTCTGAAAAAGTACACCATTCCTGAACCTGTCGCCGGTGGATTGCTGGTGGCGCTGGCCCTGCTGGTGCTGAAAAAAAGCATGGGCTGGGAAATCGATTTTGATATGTCCCTGAAAGATCCGTTGATGCTGGCCTTCTTTGCCACTATCGGCCTGAATGCTAATCTCGCAAGCCTGCGTTCGGGCGGCAAGGTGCTGGGCGTGTTCCTGATTGTTGTGGTGGGCCTGCTGCTGATGCAAAACGCCATCGGCATCGGTATGGCGTCGCTGCTGGGGCTGGATCCGCTGATGGGTCTGCTGGCGGGGTCGATTACCCTGTCAGGTGGCCACGGAACGGGCGCGGCGTGGAGCAAGCTGTTCATCGAACGCTATGGCTTTGAAAACGCAACGGAAGTGGCAATGGCCTGCGCGACCTTTGGCCTGGTGCTTGGTGGGCTGATTGGCGGCCCGGTAGCGCGCTATCTGGTGAAACACTCCACCACGCCGGAAGGCAGGCCAGACGATGAAATGGTGCCGACGGCATTTGAAAAACCGGACGTTGGCCGCAGCATCACCTCGCTGGTGATGATTGAAACCATCGCCATGATTGCCATCTGCCTAACCGTGGGCAAAATCGTTGCGCAATGGCTGGCGGGAACGGCTTTCGAACTGCCAACCTTTGTCTGCGTGCTGTTTATCGGGGTGATCCTGAGCAACGGTCTGGCGCAGATGGGCTTCTACCGCGTCTTTGAGCGCGCAGTGTCCGTGCTGGGGAACGTCAGCCTGTCGCTGTTCCTGGCGATGGCGCTGATGAGCCTCAAGCTGTGGGAACTGGCCTCGCTGGCGCTGCCGATGGTGGCGATCCTGGCGGTGCAGGCCGTGTTCATGGCGCTGTATGCCATCTTTGTTACCTGGCGCATGATGGGTAAAAACTATGATGCGGCGGTACTGGCTGCGGGTCACTGTGGATTTGGTCTGGGAGCGACGCCAACGGCCATCGCGAATATGCAGGCGATCACCGAACGGTTCGGTCCGTCGCACATGGCGTTTCTGGTGGTGCCGATGGTGGGGGCATTCTTTATTGATATCGTCAACGCGCTGGTCATTAAGCTCTACCTGATGCTGCCGATGTTTGGCTGACCGTCAGGCGTTGGAATACCGCTCGGTTTCCGGCATCCAGCGTTCAATTAACGCTGCCGCCTGTTCGGGGTAGCGTTCATGAATATGACGCGCAAGGCGTTGTACTTCGGGGATCATGGCCTGATCGCGCAACAAATCCGCCACTTTAAATTCGGCGTTACCCGTCTGACGCGTGCCCAGCAGTTCGCCCGGGCCGCGGATCTCCAGATCTTTTTGCGCAATGACGAAGCCGTCATTGCTGTCGCGTAATACCTGCAAACGCATCTGCGCGGTTTTCGACAGCGGGGCTTTGTAGAGCAGCACGCAGTGAGAGGCGATCGCGCCACGGCCCACGCGGCCTCGTAGCTGGTGGAGCTGCGCCAGGCCCAGACGCTCCGGGTTCTCAATAATCATCAGGCTGGAGTTCGGCACGTCCACGCCCACTTCGATGACCGTGGTCGCAACGAGTAAATGCAGTTCGCCCTGTTTGAACGACTGCATCACCACCTGCTTCTCGGCAGGCTTCATGCGTCCGTGAACCAGACCGACGTTCAGCTCCGGCAGGGCGAGCTTTAACTCTTCCCACGTGGCTTCGGCAGCCTGCGCTTCCAGTAGCTCAGACTCTTCAATCAGGGTACAGACCCAGTAAGCCTGACGCCCTTCCTGGGTGCAGGCGTTGCGCACGCGGTCAATGATGTCGCTGCGGCGCGTGTCCGGAATGGCGACCGTTGTCACCGGCGTACGACCCGGGGGGAGTTCGTCGATGGTGGAGGTATCCAGATCGGCATAGGCCGTCATCGCCAGGGTGCGCGGAATCGGCGTGGCGGTCATGATCAGCTGATGCGGGTGGAAGCCCTGTTGCAGACCTTTCTCCCACAGCGCCAGACGCTGATGAACACCAAAGCGGTGCTGTTCGTCGATAATGACCAGCGCCAGGCCGTTAAACTGCACCTGTTCCTGGAAAATGGCGTGTGTGCCGACAATCATCTGCACCTGCCCGCTGGCAATGGCTTCCTGCTGCGCAAGGCGCGCTTTGCCCTTTTGCTTCCCGGCCAGCCAGCCCACTTCGATTCCCAGCGGGGCGAACCAGTTCCGGAAATTGTTGGCGTGCTGCTCGGCCAGCAGTTCCGTCGGCGCCATCAGCGCCACCTGCTTACCGTGGGCGATGGCGCGCAAAGCGGCCAGCGCGGCAACCAGCGTTTTACCGGAACCCACGTCGCCCTGCACCAGGCGCATCATTGGCACATCCAGCGCCATATCGCGTTCGATCTCGGCAGCCACCCGCGCCTGGGCGCCGGTGGGTTTAAACGGCAGTGAGGCCAGCAGCTTATCTTTGAGCTCATCACGCTGGCTTAAGGGCTGCGCGTGGAAGCGCTGCGCACCTGCGCGCAGAGCCAGCATGCTCAGGTTGTGAGCCAGTAATTCCTCAAGGATAAGACGCCGTTGGGCGGGGTGTTTACCGCTTTCTAAATCAACAAGCTGAAGCGTTGGCGGTGGACGGTGCAGGGTGCGCAACGCCTCCGGCAGGCTCATCATGCCCTGTGCCAGCTCCGGCGGCAGCAGCTCGTTAATGGCGCAGGTATCGAGCAGCTCCAGCGCCTGGTCGGTGAGCTTGCGCAGCGTAGCCTGCTTAATGCCTTCAGTGGTTGGATAGACCGGCGTGAGCGTCTCCTGTAGCTCAGGTGAGCTGAGATCGCCCTGCACGCGGTATTCCGGGTGGATCATCTCCGCGCCGTATTTGCCCCGTTTGGCTTCACCGTACGCAAGTACGCGTCGTCCAGTGGCAAGGCTGTTTTTCATTGCCGCATTGAAGTTGAAAAAGCGCATGGTGAGAATGCCGGTGCCGTCGCTGATCTGGCAGGTCATCATTCTGCGTCCGCCAAAGGTGATGTTGCAGTTCAGCACTTCCCCTTCAACGGTGGCGTAAATAGCGGGCAGCAGATCGCCAATTTTATAAAGCTGGGTACGGTCTTCGTAACGCAGGGGGAGGTGGAGCAGGAGATCCTGCACGGTGTGCAGGCCAATCTTCGCCAGTTTACTGCTTTGAGCCGCGCCCACGCCCGTCAGGCTGTTGAGCGGTATGGCGTCCAGCAGGCGGCCTTTCATGATTTACCCCGCGTACTGCATGGTGGACCACCACTCGGCATCGGCTTCAATTTCGCCCTGCGCGTTGACGTGGGGGTAAGGCAATTTCTTCTGCTTCGCAACGCGAGCCAGCACCGGATAGCCACCTTCAAACAGCAGGCGCTGCTGCTCCTCTTCCGGCAGCATGCTGTTGCTGCGCTCGTACATTCCGGCATTCTGACGCTGGCGCTGCGCTTCATACAGGATCAGCGCCGAGGCGACCGACACGTTGAGTGACTGGACCATGCCGATCATCGGAATGATGATGTCCCGGTCGGCCAAATCCAGTGCTTCCTGCGTGATCCCCGTTTTCTCCTGGCCCATTAAAATGCAGGTCGGACGGGTGTAGTCGATCTCACGGAAATCCACGGCTTTAGCAGAGAGGTTGGTTGCCAGAACCTGCATGCCACGCCCTTTCAGGTGCGAGACCGCTTCACCAATAGTCTGGTGAGTTTTCACGGATACCCAGCTGTTGCTGCCTGCGGCGGTGGAGGCCATGGTACGCATACGTGCGCCTGGCCAGACGGCGTGGACTTCATGCACGCCGACGGCATCTGCGGTGCGGACGATAGCAGAGACGTTATGAGGTTTATGGACCTGCTCCATGCAGACCGTCAGATCAGGCTGACGCCTGGCGAGCATTTCGCAGATTCGCTCGTAACGTTTTGAATTCATAATGCTAGTTTCGGTTTCGGGTGACTTTAATGACATCCGGCATCACGCGGATCTTGCGCATAATATTCGCCAGATGCACGCGGTCACGGGCGGTCAGGCGAATAAAGGCGCTGTAAACGCGGCCATCTTTTTCTTCCGTATTCAGGCTTTGAATGTTGGATGAGGCCGTGTTGATCGCTGCCGTCAGGTTCGCCAGTGCACCCTGGTGGTTGAACATATCCACCTTGATTTCAGTGATAAATTCCTGCGCCGTCTCTTTATCCCACTCGACCGCCATGAACTTCTCTGGCTCTTTCTGATAGCCACGGATGTTACGGCAGGATTCGTGGTGGATCACCAGCCCTTTACCCGGGCTGACGTGCGCAATAATCGGGTCGCCCGGGATAGGACGGCAGCATTTGGCGAAGGTGATGAGCACCCCGTCAGCGCCTTTGATCGGCAGGTGACCATGATTTTGCGTGGTGGCAGGAACGGCTGTCGTTTCGCCTTGTTGCAGGTTCTTCGCCACGACCACGCTCATGGCGTTGCCGAGGCCAATCTCTGCCAGCAGGTCATCCAGCGAGGCGAGCTTCATACGCTCCAGCTCATGCTGAATGTTTTCTGGTGGGATCTCTGCCAGTTTGCGGCTGCCACCCAGCGCGTGATTGAGCAGACGACGCCCCAGGCTAACGGAGTCGTCGCGCTTGAGGTTTTTCAGCAGCTGGCGGATTTTTGCGCGCGCTTTTGAGCTCACGACAAAGTTCAGCCAGGCGGCGTTAGGACGTGCCCCCGGCGCGGTAATGATCTCCACCGTCTGTCCGCTGAAAAGCGGCTGCGACAGCGGATAAGGCTGCCTGTCGACGCGGGCACCTACGCAGGCATGGCCGATATCGGTATGCACGGCGTAAGCGAAGTCGACCGGTGTCGCGCCCGCAGGCAGTTCGACAATGCGTCCTTCCGGTGTGAAAACGTAAATCTCATCCGGGAAGAGATCGGATTTAACGCTCTCGATAAATTCAAACGAGCTACCTGCGCTCTGTTGCAGCTCCAGCAGGCTCTGCATCCAGCGCTGGGCGCGGATTTGCGCGGTAGTGCTGCTTTCACCGCCGTGCTCTTTATAAGCCCAGTGCGCCGCGACACCCATCTCCGCCATTTGATCCATATCTTCGGTACGAATCTGCACCTCAACAGGGACACCGTGCGGGCCAATCATGGAGGTGTGCAAAGACTGGTATCCGTTCGCTTTAGGAATGGCTATGTAATCTTTGACGCGCCCCGGACGCGGCTTGTACAGGCTGTGCATCTGCCCCAGCACGCGGTAGCAGGTGTCTGAGTCGTGGACGATCACGCGGAACGCGTAGATATCCATGATCGAGTGAAAACGCTGCTCTTTGAGCACCATTTTGCAGTAGATAGAGTACAAATGCTTTTCGCGACCGCTCACGCGGCACGGAATGCCCGCTTCCTGCAAACGCCCTTCGATTTCAGAGAGGATCTTTTGAATCATCTCTTTACGGTTACCGCGAGCGGCTTTCACCACCTCTTTAATCACGCGATAGCGGTTCGGGTACAACGCTTCAAAACCCAGCTCTTCCAGCTCGGTTTTAATGTGATGAATACCTAAACGGTGCGCCAGCGGACTGTAGATTTCGAGGGTTTCACGGGCGATGCGGCGACGTTTATCCGGGCGAAGTGAGCCCAGCGTGCGCATATTGTGGGTGCGGTCAGCCAGTTTGATGAGAATGACGCGGATATCCTGCACCATCGCCATGATCATCTTGCGAAAGTTTTCGGCCTGCGCCTCTTTCTTGTCGCGGAATTTCAGCTTATCAAGCTTAGAGACCCCTTCCACCAGCTCGGCAACGCTTTTGCCAAACAGCTGTTCCATGTCCTGGTAGGTGGCAGGGGTATCTTCAATCACGTCATGCAGCAGGGCGGCCATCAGCGTTTCGTAGTCGAGTTTCATCTCGGCCAGAATACAGGCCACCGCTACCGGGTGCGTGATATAGGGTTCACCGCTTGAACGTGTCTGGCCCTCGTGAGCGTCACGTGCAACGAGATACGCCTGCTGAAGACGCTTAATCTGGTCTTCAGGCAGGTAGGTTTGAATCAGTTGATTCAGGCTTTCAAACAGATACAAGGGCGACCCGCAGGTTTAATTAACGACGACCTTCAGCAATAGCGGTAACAGCTTGTAATTCAGCGGCTTCCTGCTCTTGCTGCTCCTGGCGCTCACGCACGTCGAGGATCTGGTTGTTGATCAGACCTTCTTCGATTTCGCGAAGTGCAATAACGGTGGTTTTATCGTTTTCTTCCGGTACCAGCGGATCTTTACCGCCTACCTGCATCTGACGAGCGCGACGCGCGGCGACCAGCACCAGGTCAAAACGGTTACCAATTTTCTCTACAGCGTCCTGAACAGTTACGCGTGCCATACTTAAAATGCTCCACAGGTGAAGAAATGACTGGGCATGATACTGAAAGTGGGTTCAGTCTGCCAACAGTTTGGTGATTAATGCGTCATGTCGCTGCTTCTGGCGGCTCATACGCAGACGTTCTGCGCGAAGGATAGTTTTGAGATCGCTCAGCGCGGCATCAAAATCATCATTCACAATAAGGTAATCATATTCCGCGTAATGGCTCATTTCTGCAACTGCCTGCGCCATACGCTTCGCGATAACTTCTTCGCTGTCCTGGCCGCGACCACGCAGGCGGCGATCCAGTTCATCTTTCGATGGCGGTAAAATAAAGATACTGCGCGAATCCGGCATTTTCTTACGAATTTGCTGTGCGCCCTGCCAGTCGATATCCAGGAACACGTTCACGCCGGTCGCCAGAACCTGCTCAATGGTTTCACGCGAAGTACCGTAGTAGTTACCGAAAACTTCTGCGTGTTCAAGAAACGCGTCTCTGCCAATCATCGCTCTGAATTCGTCGTGATTCACAAAGAAATAGTGTTCACCGTGCACTTCACCCGGACGCGGTGCTCGCGTGGTGTGAGAAACAGAAACCTGCGTATCGTACAACGGTTGGGTTTTTAACAGTGCCTGAATAAGGCTGGATTTACCCGCGCCACTAGGGGCAGAAACAATATAAAGCGTGCCTTGAGCCATGAGAGTCTTTTGTATGTGTTAACGAAAAAGTCCTACATACGGGCTTATTATACACGTCGCCGCTGTGTGACGTAGCCTTTGTCACACTTTTTCCCCTGGATGATTAAATTTTGCGTGCCGTTTTCAGCTTTTACCTTCCTTTTGCTGCAATAAAAACAATGCGCTGAAGCGCGCTCGTAAAATGCAATTTTGCAGCTGGTCTGCGGCTCCCGGGCAGGGTATACCCTTCGCAAAACAGGGAGGGGTAATAATGGTGAAATGGATAAGCATACTGATGATCTTCTTAAGCAGCGGGGCGATGGCAATCTGCCCGGTCTGGTCACCGGCTAAAGCCGGGCAGGAGATCGCGGCCCTGAAGGCGCAGCTGACCCGCTGGAATGATGATTACTGGAAACAGGGCCGCAGCGAGGTGAGCGACGACGTTTACGACAGGCTTAACGCCCGCTTAAAACAGTGGCAGCGCTGTTTTCACGATGAACCGCTGCACGACGATCTTCCAGCTGCCAGTGGGACGGTGAAACATCCCTTCGCCCATACCGGCGTGCATAAGGTAGAAAGCAAGCAGGCGCTTAGCCGCTGGATGGCGACGAAGCAGGATCTCTGGGTACAGCCAAAGGTGGATGGTGTTGCGGTCACCCTGGTCTACAAAAACGGCAAGCTGGTGCAGGCGATTAGCCGGGGCGACGGCTTACAGGGGGAAGAGTGGACGGCACAGGCGCGAATGATCCCCGCTATTCCGCAAACGCTGGCCGGGCCGCTTGCCAACAGCGTGTTGCAGGGTGAACTTTTTCTGCTGCGCGAGGGGCATATCCAGCAGCGGATGGGAGGGATGAACGCGCGTGCGAAGGTAGCGGGAGCGATGATGCGCGCGACCGATCGCGCAGCGCTGAAGCAGACAGGCATTTTTATCTGGGCCTGGCCGAACGGCCCAAAAGCGATGAAAGCACGCCTTTCCGCGCTGGCGGAGGCAGGTTTTACCCTGACGGCCCGCTATACCCTGCCGGTTAAAAACGCGGCTGACGTGGAGGCGCAGCGGACGGCCTGGTTTAAGGCTTCGTTGCCCTTCGCCACGGATGGCATTGTGGTCCGCGCCTCGGCAGAGCCGCCTGGTGAGCATTGGCTGCCGGGGGAAGGGAGTTGGGTCGTCGCATGGAAATACCTTCCTGTGGCCCAGGTGACGGAAGTCAAAGCGATTCACTTTACCGTTGGCCGTACCGGGCGGATCACCGCGATTGCGCAGCTTGAGCCGCTGATGCTCGACGATAAACGTGTACAGCGCGTCAGCTTAGGGTCGGTTAACCGCTGGCAGAGGCTGGATATTGCCCCCGGCGATCAGGTGCTGGTAAGCCTGGCGGGACAAGGTATTCCCCGGCTGGATAACGTGGTGTGGCGCAATGTGGATCGCAGTAAACCGCAGCCGCCCTCATCGCGCTATAACGGCTTAACCTGTTTCTATGCCTCCCCGGAGTGCATGGAGCAATTTTTTGCCCGGCTGACGTGGCTAAGTTCCAGGCAGGCGTTAGATATCGAAGGAGTGGGCGAATCAGGATGGCGGACCCTCTATCAGGCGCATCGGTTTGAGCACCTCTTCTCCTGGCTACAGCTCACGCAGGCGCAGCTCACCGCGACGCCGGGGATACCGGCATCGCATGGCGCTGCGCTGTGGCATCAGTTTAACCTGGCGCGGGAGCGTCCTTTTATCCGCTGGATCACCGCGATGGGAATACCGCTGGCCCGGTCGACGCTCAGGGCGGCAGGGGATCGCACCTGGCAGGCGCTGAGTCAGCGAAGCGAAGCGGAGTGGCGGATGCTGCCGGGCGTCGGGCAGGAGAAGGCCCGCCAGATCGTAAACTGGCTACATCAGCCTCAGATTGATGCCCAGGCAAAATGGCTGGCCGCAGAGCACATCGGTGGATTTTAATCGGCATGCGCTTCTGAACAAACTGGTGAGGGGGCAAACACTTCCGCTGCCGTGAAATAGCGTATTTATGAGACGCGGTTTATATACGCAATAATTATGAATATAAATGAATCATTCATGATGAATATATTTTGAGGAAATATTATTCCCGATCCCGATTTCAGGATTTGCTCTGCTTGTGTTTTTATTTTCTTTGAGAGATCGGCTTAATTGATCTCAATCACTATTAATCGAGAGCAATAGCCAGGAATGAAGGGGTTATAGGTGATGTAGCCTGTATGCTGAACGAGGTGTTACTTTTAATTTCAGTCACTTAACTGTTTTATTAATAATATGTTGAGTTTTTCTTGGTTAACAATTGGTCATATTTATTCTGCCGGAAATCATTGCGTCAAATTATTATAAGAATTATCTTATCCAAAATTTTTAAGGTAGTTACCGCTGGGGTGCATTTCGCATCACTTCTGCGTTTTCCTTTCTTTTTGCGCCCCGTGAGGGGGTTAACTATCTGAACTCCAATTGAAGCAATTAAGGGTACCGAAATATATCCTGGCGGTTTATATGCGCTGGTGTTCAGAGCCCAGGGCTTTTACATGGATGATTTTCCGTCCCTGTCGGGCCGGAATTCAGCCCCGGGCTTTATGCCCGTTAACCGGGACCTGGTTTCCAGGTGCTCATATTTTCCTTCATTTGAATGAGGACCAAAAATGAAAAGGACGCTTTGTACAGTGCTGACGGCACTCACGCTGGCGACTGCCCTGCCTGCTATAGGCGCTACCACCGAAGCAGGTAGCACCAGCGCAGCAACAACCGGTACAACAACCGGAGCAACGGTGGGAACTACCGCTGGCACTACGGGAGGACTGGCGGCAGGCGCGATTGGGACAACCGCTGTTGTCACCACCGCTGCGATTGCCGGCGTAGCGACGTTAGCCGTTGTCGCGGCAAGCGACAGTGGCGATGACTCAGGCAATGGTACTTCCACGACGACAGTTACCCGCTAAGGCTGGTGCGCAAGGCGATATCGCCTTGCGCTGAACAGCGCAACGACTTGACCCGGTGGCGACAGCAAAGCCGGGTATTTAATTGATTTCAATGTTATTTAATCAAGGATTTCTGGTGAGACTGTTTATTCTGCTCATCATGACTCTGCTGATCCAGGGGTGTACGCCGAGCCAGCAGAGCATTATTGAGACCTTTAACGCCAGCCTGGACGGGCGCCAGGATGTGACGGTAACGGACGGGCAGATTCAGGCGCTCCCATACTCAACCATGTACCTGCGTCTGGATAATGGCCCGAGGATCCTGGTGGTTCTCGGATACATCGAACAGGGAAACAGTAAATGGTTATCGCAGGATAATGCAATGATCGTCACGCATAACGGTCGCCTTATCCACACGCTCAAGCTCCCTTATAACCTGCTTGAGGTAACCAACCTTGAGCACGATCCGCTGCGCCACACGCCGCAGCTCCGCGACGGCAGCCAGTGGTCGCGCGATGTGCGCTGGCAGGAAGAGGGGCGGTATCGCTCCGCACACCTGACCTCGCGCTTCTCCCTGAGCGGGATTGAAAACCTGTCCCTTGCCGGAAACACGCTACGTTGTCAGGTCTGGCAGGAGACGGTGCAGGCCGACGGCCTCGATCGTCGCTGGCATAACACCTTCTGGATTGATTCCGCCACCGGGCAGGTACGCCAGAGCGAACAGATGCTCGGCGCGGGCGTATTCCCTGTCGCCATGACGATGTTGAAGCCCGCCCCATGAACAGACTCAGAAAATGGTTACCTGGTGTAGGGCTATCTCTCTTCAGCCTGCCCGCCTTATGCGCAAGCGTCGTTACCGTGCATCAGCCGGGCAAAACGTGGTCTGCTGAACCGGCTGATACGCTCTCCCGGCTGGTCACCCAGCCGCAGCTGAGCAACGTCTGGTGGCAGGGCGCTGTCATCGCAACCCCTTCCGCCACGCGGCGCGCGCAACAGACGCAACAGCAGGTGCTGGCGTCGCTTTCAGCCTGGCAGAATCGCGCCGATGACGAGCGGATCGCGACCATTCGCGCTGTCGCTGCACAGATCCGCTCCCTGCGGATCGTCGGGCGGCAGTTTGTCAGCCTCGATCCAGACGCCGTGCGTACCGACGCCCGCGGCGATCGTTCCCTTGAGGGCCGTTACGATCTGTGGCTCTCGCCTGCGCCCCGCACCGTCACGCTGATGGGGGCGGTCGCCACGCCGGGGAAACGGGCCTGGCGACCGGGCGCAAGCATCAGGGATTACTTACAGGGGCAGCTGCGGCTGGCTGGCGCCGACAGGAATCACGTGACCGTTATCGATCCTGATGGCAGTACGGTTGTTGCGCCAGTGGCGTACTGGAATGCACGCCATATTGAAGCAGAGCCGGGCGCTGTTCTGTGGGTGGGGTTTGATCCCCGGGCGGTGCCGGACGATTTTACCGATCTGAATGAGCAAATCGTTGCGCTCCTGACGCGGCGGATACCTGACTGATGAACAAACTTTTTTTACTGAGCGGCCTTGCTCTGGCGATCTCTTCTGCCTGCCACGCGGAGCTGCGTACCTGGCCCGATCCGACCGGACCTTCACAGTCCGACTTTGGCGGCACCGGCCTGATGCAAATGCCTGACGCGCGCTTTGGCCGGGAAGGGGAATTCAGCGTCAACTACCGCGATAACAACCAGTACCGTTTTTACTCCTCTTCGGTCGTGCTCTTCCCGTGGCTGGAAGGGACAATTCGTTATACCGACGTCCGCACCCGTAAATACAGCAGCGACGAGGATTTCAGCGGCGATCAAAGCTACAAGGATAAGTCGTTCGACTTTAAGGTTCGTCTGTGGGAAGAGGACTATAGCCTGCCGCAGGTGGCGCTCGGCAAGCGCGATATTGCGGGTACCGGCCTGTTCGACGGTGAATATCTGGTTGCCAGCAAAATGGCCGGACCGGTCGATTTTACCTTTGGAATAGCCTGGGGATATCCCGGTAATAGCGACAACGTGGGCAACCCGCTTTGCCACGACAACAATAAGTATTGCACCCGCGGCGAGTCGCATGATGCCGGAGATATCAGCTTTAGCGATATGTTTCGTGGTCCGGCGTCGCTGTTTGGCGGCCTCCAGTATCAGACGCCCTGGCAGCCCCTGCGCCTGAAGCTCGAGTATGACGGCAACAATTATGCCGATGATTTTGCCGGCTCCATTAAGCAGTCGAGCCATATTAACGTGGGGGCGGTCTATCGCGTTGCCGACTGGGCCGATCTCAACCTCAGCTACGAGCGCGGCAATACGCTGATGTTTGGCTTCACCCTGCGGACCAACTTTAACGATCTGCGCCCCGCGCTGCGTGATAACCCGAAACCGGCCTGGCAACCGGCATCGGCAGGCGAGACGCTGGACTATACCTCGGCGGCAAACCAGCTCACCGCGCTTAAGTACAACGCAGGCTTCGATGCGCCGGAGATCCTTCAGCACGGCAATACCTTATACATGACCGGCGAACAGTATCGCTATCGCGATCCGCGCGAAGCGGTGGATCGCGCCAACCGTATTCTGATCAATAACCTGCCCGACGGGGTCGACACGATCGCTATCACCCAGCAGCGTGACCATCTGCCGCTGGTCACGACGCAAACCGATGTCGCCAGCCTGCGCAAACAGCTGGCGGGACAGCCGCTCGGCCAGGAGGAGGCGCTCAGGCAGCAGCGCGTCGAGCCTGTGGATACCACAGCGTTCGGGCACGGCTACCGTATTCGCGCCGATCGCTTCAGCTACAGCGTCAAACCGACGCTGGCGCAGTCGCTGGGCGGTCCGGAAGATTTCTATATGTTCCAGGTGGGGGTGATGGCCAGCGCCAGCTACTGGCTGACCGATCGTCTGCTGCTCGACGGCGGCGTGTTCGCCAACCTCTATAACAACTATGACAAGTTCAAATCCTCGCTACTTCCCGCCGACTCCAGCCTGCCGCGCGTCAGAACCCATATTCGCGATTATGTCAGCAATGACGTCTACATCAACAACTTACAGGCCAACTATGTCGATGCGCTGGGGCACGGCTTCTATGCCCAGATTTATGGCGGCTACCTCGAAACCATGTACGGCGGCGTGGGAGCAGAGGCGCTCTGGCGCCCGCTGGATAGCGACTGGGCGCTGGGCGTGGATGCGAACTACGTCAAGCAGCGCGACTGGGACGACATGATGCGCTTCACCGACTACAGCGCGCCAACCGGATTTATCACCGCCTACTGGAACCCGGCGAAGCTCAACAGTGTGTTGATGAAGCTGAGCGTCGGGCAGTACCTGGCGAAGGATAAAGGCGCCACCCTCGACGTCGCGAAGCGATTTGACAGCGGCGTGACGGTAGGCGTCTGGGCGGCGCTGACCAACGTCTCGAAAGAGGATTATGGCGAAGGTGGCTTTAGCAAAGGCTTCTACATCTCGATCCCGCTTGATCTGATGACGATCGGCCCAAATCGCAACCGGGCGGTGGTCTCGTGGACGCCTCTCACGCGTGATGGCGGCCAGATGTTAGGCCGCAAATATCAGCTCTATGACATGACGTCAGAACGCGAAACCCCGGTAGGGCAGTAGTACCGGATGAAACAGGCATTACTTAACCAGATGATTTTCCTGAATGAAAAACGTTAAATTTTCCGTGCTTGCGTTGGCTATGATGGCGTTAAGCGGTTGTACTATCGTACCGGGCCAGGGACTTAGCACCCAGGGCAAAGATATTATCGATCTGCCTGACAGCAATTACGATCTGAATAAGATGGTCAACGTCTATCCGCTCACGCCGGGGCTGGTGGAGCAGTTGCTGCCTGGCAAAGTCGACTCCCGCGCGAATCCTGAACTGGATCGCCAGCTTCAGAACTACCAATATCGCATCGGCGTCGGCGACGTGCTGATGGTTACCGTCTGGGATCACCCGGAGCTGACCACCCCCGCAGGTCAGTACCGTAGCGCCAGCGATACGGGCAACTGGGTGAATGCCGATGGCACGATCTTCTATCCCTATATCGGCAAAATTCGCGTCGTCGGCAAAACGCTGGCCCAGGTGCGCGATGAGATCGCCGCCCGGCTGGACTCGGTGATTGAGAGCCCGCAGGTGGATGTCAGCGTCGCGGCGTTCCGCTCGCAAAAAGCCTACGTGACGGGCGAAGTGGCTAAGTCGGGCCAGCAGCCCATCACCAACATTCCGCTGACGATAATGGATGCGATCAATGCGGCAGGCGGCCTGACGTCAGAGGCGGACTGGCGCCACGTGGTGCTGACCCACAACGGCCAGGACACGCACATTTCGCTCTACGCGCTGATGCAGCGCGGCGATCTCACCCAGAACAAACTCCTCTATCCGGGCGATATTCTCTTCATTCCCCGCAATGACGACCTGAAAGTGTTTGTCATGGGCGAGGTGGGTAAACAGAGCACCCTGAAGATGGACCGTAGCGGCATGACGCTGGCGGAAGCGCTGGGTAATGCCCAGGGCGTGAATCAGGATATGGCCGACGCCACCGGAATCTTTGTGATTCGTCCGTTGCAGGGCAAGCAGAACGGCAAAATCGCCAACGTCTACCAGCTTAACGCCCGGGATGCCACCGCGATGGTGTTGAGCACCGAATTTCAGCTTGATCCTTACGACATCGTCTATGTCACCACCGCGCCGCTGGTGCGCTGGAACCGCGTGATCTCTCAGCTTGTGCCGACCATTACCGGCGTACATGACCTGACTGAAACAGGGAGATATATCAGAACATGGCCAAACTAACGTTTAACGCCATCCTGGTGATCTGTACCGGCAATATCTGCCGCTCTCCCATTGGGGAACGGCTGCTGCGCCGGCTGCTTCCCACCGCCCGGGTCGATTCAGCGGGAATTTGTGGCCTGGAAGGGCGCACCGCCGATTCACAGGCGACAGAGATCGCCGCCGAACGCGGCACCCTGCTTGAGGGCCACGTGGCGCGCAGGCTCACCCCCGCCATGGTGCGCGATTACGATCTGATTCTGGCGATGGAGCTGGAACATATCGAGCAGGTCACGGCTATCGCACCGGAGGCGCGCGGCAAAATGATGCTCTTTGGTCACTGGACGGGCAGAAAAGAGATCCCGGACCCCTACCGTAAAAACCGGGACGCATTTGAATATGTTTATGGGCTGCTGGAGCAGGCCAGTCTGGAATGGGCGAAACGGCTCAGTTAATCACACGGGATAGTTACGTTTTATGTCAACAAATAACCTTCACGCCCATGATGCGTCTGCCGCGAATAACGAGATCGATCTGGTGCGCCTGTTGGGTGAGCTGCTCGACCACCGAAAATTTATTCTCATCCTTACCGCGCTGTTCACGCTGGCGGCACTGCTTTATGCGCTCTTTGCCACGCCGGTTTATCAGGCCGATGCGCTGATACAGGTGGAACAGAAGCAGGGCAACGCGCTACTCAGTAACCTTAGCGAGTTCATCCCTGACTCCTCGCCGGAGTCGGCGCCGGAGCTTCAGCTTCTCCAGTCGCGCATGATCCTCGGTAAAACGATTGATGACCTGAACCTGCGCACGCAGGTCAGTGAAAACTATTTTCCCCTTGTCGGACGCGGCTGGGCGCGGCTCACCGGGCAACAGCCTGGCATCGTCGATGTCAGTATGCTCAATCTTCCCCCTGTCGCGGGTCGGGCGCAAAAGCTGACGCTGACCGTCGGCGAGAAGGGCCACTATCAGCTGGAAGGCGATAACGTGACTTTACAGGGCGTCGTGGGACAGCCGCTGAGCGCGGCGAATATCGCCATTACCATTGCCGATATCCAGGCGAAGCCGGGTACGCAATTTACGATTACACAGCTGAGCGAGCTGGAGGCCATTGACGCGCTACAGCTGCGTTTTTCCGTGAGCGAGCGCAGCAAGGACAGTGGGATGCTTGGCCTGACCATCACGGGGGAAGATCCCGATGAGATGGCGCGCGTGCTTAACTGCATCGCCGATAACTATTTACAACAGAACGTGGCTCGCCAGGCGGCGCAGGATGCGAAAAGCCTGCAATTTTTGAAGCAGCAGCTTCCGCAGGTGCGCAGCGAGCTGGACCAGGCCGAGGAGAAGCTCAACCGCTATCGCCAGCAAAACGACTCCGTTGACCTTAACCTGGAGGCAAAAGCGGTGCTGGAGCAGATTGTGAATGCGGACAATCAGCTCAATGAACTGACCTTCCGGGAAGCGGAAATTTCGCAGCTCTACAAAAAAGATCACCCCACCTACCGGGCGCTGATTGAGAAACGCCAGACGCTGGAGCAGGAAAAAAACCGCCTGAATAAACGGGTATCGTCCATGCCGTCAACCCAGCAGGAGGTGTTGCGCCTGAGCCGTGATGTGGAGTCGGGACGCGTTATCTACCAGCAGCTGCTTAACCGCGAACAGGAGCTGAGCATCGCCCGGTCGAGCGCAATTGGTAACGTCCGCATTATCGATCCGGCCGTGACCCGGCCGCAGCCAGTCAAGCCGAAAAAAGCGCTGGTTGTCGTTCTGGGGGTTCTCCTGGGTCTGTTCGTCTCTGCGGGCTGGATCCTGGCGCGCAGTATGCTGCGTATGGGCATTGAAACGCCGGAGCAGCTGGAGGAGCACGGGATTAACGTCTATGCCACCGTACCGCTGTCGGAATGGCTGGCTAAAAAGATGCGTTTGCGCAAAAAAGATTTTATGTCCTCAGGGCTGCGCCATAAGACCAAACATATCCCCTTCCTGGCGGCGGATAACCCGGTCGATCTCTCCGTGGAGGCGATTCGCGGCCTGCGCACCAGTCTGCATTTTGCGATGATGGAGTCAGCGAACAATATACTGATGATCTCTGGCGCCACGCCTGACAGCGGTAAAACCTTTGTCAGCAGTACCCTGGCGGCCGTCGTGGCGCAGGCGGGCCAGAAAGTGCTCTATATTGATGCGGATATGCGTCGCGGGTATGCCCATGATCTGTTTAAGCTCGACAATACCTGCGGCTTATCGGAGATGTTGTCCGGTAAGGCGGAGTATACCCAGGGCGTTCAGACCTTCGATAAAGGCGGGTTCGATACCATCGTGCGCGGGCAGATCCCCCCTAATCCGGCGGAGCTTCTGATGCATACGCGTTTCCAGCAGCTGCTGGACTGGGCGAATGAACGCTACGATCTGGTGATTATCGATACGCCACCGATCCTGGCGGTCACCGACGCGGCGGTTGTCGGCCGTCGCGCAGGCACCACGCTGCTGGTCGCCCGCTTCGGGATGAACAGCGTGAAGGAGATGCTGGTCTGCGTACAGCGTCTGGAGCAGAGTGGCGTCAATACCAAAGGGGTGATTCTCAATGGCGTCGTTAAGCGGGCAAGCAACGCTTACGGCTACGGCTATCATCACTACGGTTACAACTATTCGAGTAACTGATTATCCGGCGCCTGCCCGCTCTGACATTAATGCGCATTGTGTTTGTAATGAAAAACGGGCAGGCCCAGCTTCAGGCGCAATGCCAGCATACGCGCGGTGAAGCCAAACAGCAGGGTGGAGATAACCACCACATCGTGGCTGGTGACATAGTGCTGCAAGGCGACATAAAGCACTGCCGCGGCAAAGGAGATGCCGGCATACAGTTCCTTCTGGAAAACCAGCGGGATACGTTTGCAGAACATATCCCGCAGCACCCCGCCAAACACGCCCGTGATCACGGCAGCAATGGTGGCGATAACCGGGCCTTCACCCATATCGAGAGCGATTTGTGCGCCAATGATGGAAAAAACAATCAGCCCAAGCGCATCCAGCACCAGGAACACGCGGCGCAGATGAGGCATCACCGGGGCCACAATCGTGGTTAGCACGGCTGCCGTTGCCACGATAATGACGTACTCAGGGTTTTTTACCCAGCCGAGCGGATAATGGCCAAGCAGGATATCGCGCACGGACCCGCCGCCGAGCGCGGTGGCTGTGGCAATGATGATCACGCCGAAGGTGTCCATACGGCGACGTCCGGCAGCGAGCGCGCCGGTCATGGCTTCTGCGGTAATGCCAATAAGATAGAGAATGTGAAGCAGCATAAACCCTCCGGAATGAAGAGGAGGAGATTAGCGATTTGTGCGGAAGATCACGATTGAGATTTTCTAAGGCGAGGGGATTTGCCCTACAGAAATTTATCAACGCATGCCAGGCAGGCTTGTGATACGGCGGGAGGAAAAGAAAGTAAGGCTAAATAAGGATTAGAAAAAGTAATGGGTGGTGCGAGGCAACACCACCCTGAAAGGAATTACTCGATATTCTGGATCTGCTCGCGCATCTGCTCAATCAGGACCTTCAGCTCAATCGCTGAATTGGTTACCTCTGCATTGATAGACTTAGACGCCAGCGTGTTCGACTCGCGGTTGAACTCCTGCATCATAAAGTCGAGACGGCGGCCTACCGCTTCTTTCTTCTTCAGAATGTTGTAGGTCTCTTTAACGTGCGCTTCCAGACGATCCAGCTCTTCAGCCACGTCCACACGCTGCGCCATCAGCACCAGCTCTTGTTCCAGACGGTTGTTTTCCAGCTGAACTTCCGCCTCTTCCAGTTTGGCGACAAGACGCTCACGCTGCCATTGCAGCACTTCTGGCATATGAGCGCGCACTTTAGCGACTTCGGCGCTCACGCCCTCAAGGCGTTGCTCAATCATCGCTTTCAGCGACTGGCCTTCGGTTTCGCGGGCAACGATAAAGTCGTCCAGCGTGCCGTCGAGTGCAGCCAGGATTTCAGCGGTAATCGCGTCCAGATCCTGCTCTCCGGCGGCCATCACGCCTGGCCAGCGCAGAATATCAACCGGGTTGATCTCGCCTTCATCGCTCTGCATTTTGACCCAGTTCGCCGCATTAACCAGCTGTTTCGCCAGTTTTTCGTTCAGGATCAGTTCGCCCTGTGCGCTGGCATCGGGCTCAAAACGCAAATTACATTCCACTTTCCCGCGGGTCAGACGCGTACGGATACGCTCACGCACCACAGGCTCCAGGCTGCGGAACTGTTCCGGCATACGGAAATACGTTTCCAGATAGCGCTGGTTTACCGAGCGCATTTCCCAGGTAGCGCTACCCCAGCTACCCTTGATTTCACGCCGGGCGTAGGCGGTCATACTGCGGATCATAGACATTCCCGTTTTTAAAGGAGAGATGGGGGGATTATAGCTTTCAGGGGCTTCTCAGGATAGGAATAAGCGTCCTTTATCCGTATAATGCGCAGCCACATTCGTTTCAAGCCGGAGAATCCATCATGCGTCCAGCAGGTCGTAGCGCCAACCAGGTGCGTCCCGTCACCCTGACCCGTAACTATACAAAACACGCTGAAGGCTCCGTGCTGGTTGAGTTTGGTGACACCAAAGTGCTTTGCACCGCGTCCATTGAAGAGGGCGTGCCTCGCTTCCTGAAAGGTCAGGGCCAGGGGTGGATCACCGCCGAATACGGTATGTTGCCGCGCGCAACCCATACCCGTAATGCCCGTGAAGCGGCAAAAGGTAAGCAGGGCGGCCGTACTATGGAGATCCAGCGCCTGATCGCGCGTGCGCTCCGCGCCGCGGTTGACCTGAAAACGCTGGGTGAGTTCACCATCACGCTGGACTGCGACGTGATCCAGGCCGATGGTGGCACGCGTACGGCCTCTATTACCGGTGCCTGTGTGGCGCTGGCAGACGCCCTGAACAAGCTGGTTGCCGCCGGTAAGCTGAAAACCAACCCAATGAAAGGGATGGTTGCTGCTGTCTCCGTTGGTATCGTTAACGGCGAAGCGCTTTGCGATCTGGAATACGTTGAAGATTCTGCCGCAGAAACCGACATGAACGTGGTGATGACCGAAGATGGTCGCATCATTGAAGTGCAGGGTACGGCAGAAGGCGAGCCATTCACCCACGAAGAACTGCTCACCTTGCTGGCGTTGGCCCGAGGGGGTATCGAATCTATTGTAGCGACGCAGAAAGCGGCGTTAGAAAATTGATTTTAAGGCGACCAATGAGTCGCCTTTTTTTTGCCTGTAAGACTGAAAAGACAAAGGAGCAAATCCATGAAATCGTATCAGCGCCAGTTTATTGAGTTTGCGCTTAACAAGCAGGTACTTAAGTTTGGCGAGTTCACGCTGAAATCCGGGCGTAAAAGTCCGTATTTCTTCAACGCCGGACTGTTTAATACCGGGCGCGACCTGGCACTGTTAGGCCGTTTCTATGCCGAAGCGCTGGTGGATTCCGGGATTGATTTCGACCTGCTGTTTGGCCCCGCGTACAAAGGCATTCCAATTGCAACCACCACGGCGGTGGCGCTGGCGGAACACCATGACCGCGACGTACCGTACTGTTTTAACCGTAAAGAGGCCAAAACCCACGGTGAAGGCGGCAATCTGGTAGGCAGTGCATTGCAGGGGCGTGTGATGCTGGTGGATGACGTGATCACCGCAGGTACCGCGATCCGTGAATCGATGGAGATTATCCAGGCTAACGGCGCAACGCTTGCGGGTGTGCTGATTTCGCTTGATCGTCAGGAGCGCGGGCGCGGCGACATCTCTGCTATTCAGGAAGTGGAGCGCGATTATGGCTGCAAGGTCACGTCGATTATCACGCTGAAAGACCTGATTGCGTATCTGGAAGAGAAGCCTGAGATGGCGGATCATCTGGCAGCGGTAAAAGCGTATCGCGAAGAGTTTGGCGTATAATTCAATTGCCTGGTGGCGCTACGCTTACCGGGCCTACCCGTTCGTAGGCCGGATAAGGCGAAGCCGCCATCCGGCGATGGCGTTACTGCAACTGAGCAGCCACTAACGGCCAGCGGGCGTCAAAATCGTCTGTTGGTCGATATTTAAACTCGCTGCGCACAAACCGGGAGAGCATCCCTTCGCAAAATGCCAGGATCTGGCTTGCCAGCAGGGTCTCATCCGTATTATATCCCTCGCCTTCCCGCATTTTCTTCTCGCGCAGAACCTGACGCAGCTGGGCTTCGATACGCTCAAAAAGCTGGTTTATACGGCCTTGCAGACGATCCTGTTCAAACATCAGCGCGTGGCCGGTCAGAATACGGGTCAGACCCGGGTTACGTTCACCAAAGCCCAGAATCAGCAGCACAATCAGACGCAGACGCGTGCTGGTATCTTTTTCATCCTTCAGAATCAGGTTGATGCGCGTGATCAGGCTGTCTTCGATAAACTCGATCAGGCTGTCAAACATCCGGGTTTTGCTCGGGAAATGACGATACAGCGCCGCCTCTGACACGCCCACAGAGGCCGCCAGCTTTGCGGTGGTGATGCGTTGACTGCCGTCGCTGGATTCAAGCATCAGAGCCAGAGATTGAAGTATTTCTTCGCGACGATTCCTTTTCGCGGTTTGTTTTTCTGCCATGTTACAAAATACCCCTGAAAATAAGCACTTGTCAGGCTGGCAACCACACAGCGACCCGCAAACTGACGTTTGCGGTTTGTTATTGCATTATGGCGCTGTGAGATGCGTGTTTGTCGGGCAGTTATTTGCGCCCGGAATGGCCGAAGCCGCCTTCGCCACGGTCGGTAGCATCGAAGTCTGCCACCAGGTTAAATTCTGCCTGCACCACCGGTACAAACACCATCTGCGCGATACGCTCGCCCGGCTCAATGGTGAAGCTGTCCTGGCCACGGTTCCAGACGGATACCATCAGCTGACCCTGATAGTCAGAGTCGATCAGGCCTACCAGGTTACCCAGCACGATGCCATGCTTATGGCCCAGGCCAGAGCGCGGCAGGATCACCGCTGCCAGTGACGGGTCAGCAATGTGAATCGCCAGCCCGGTCGGGATCAGGGTCGTTGCACCCGGCGCCAGTTCTACGGCGTCATCGAGACAGGCGCGCAGGTCAAGACCGGCAGAGCCGGAGGTGGCATACGTTGGCAGCGGAAATTGCTCGCCAACGCGCGGGTCCAGAATCTTAACGTCGATTTTTTTCATCATAACGGGTAACGATCTCGTCCAGTAATTGTTGGCCCAGGAGTTCTTTGTGCTCAAGCGGTAAGACTTTATCTCCATCCTGCCAGAAAAGGTGCAATGCGTTGCTGTCGCTGTTAAATCCTTGCGTGGACAGCGATACGTCGTTCGCGCAAATCAAATCGAGGTTTTTGCGGGTACGTTTTTGCCGGGCATATTCTTCCACATTATTCGTTTCTGCGGCAAACCCAACAACGTAAGGACGATGAGTTTTCAATGCGGCGACACCGGCAACGATATCCGGGTTCTTCACCATTTTTATTGTTAATTCATCGCCTTGCTTTTTAATTTTGGCGTCGGCAATGGTTTCGGCGCGGTAATCAGCGACGGCCGCACAGCCGATAAAAATATGCTGCTGTTGAGCATGTGCCTGTACGGCGGCTTCCATTTCCAGCGCGGTCGTTACATCAATACGCTGCACAAACGCAGGGGTGGTAAGCGACACCGGGCCGCTCACCAGCGTGACGTTCGCGCCGCGTTTGGCTGCCGCGGCAGCAATCGCAAAGCCCATTTTGCCGGAGCTGTGGTTGGTGATGTAACGCACCGGATCCAGCGGCTCGCGCGTGGGGCCCGCAGTAATCATGATGTTGAGATGTTGCAGATCGTTGACAGGCGAGAAATGGGCGGCGGCCATATCAACAATCGTCAATGGGTCGAGCATACGCCCTGGCCCAACGTCGCCGCAGGCCTGGCTGCCGCTGTCCGGTCCCCAAATCAGCAGGCCGCGCGAGGCCAGCGTGTCCAGATTATGCTGGGTAGCGGCGTTGCGGTACATCTGCTGGTTCATTGCGGGCACAACCGCGACGGGCGCAGGCGTAGCGAGGCAAATGGTCGTTACCAGATCGTTCGCCATACCGGCTGCCACGCGGGCAATTAAATCTGCCGTGGCGGGTGCAAGGATAACCAGATCGGCCCATTTCCCCAGCTCAATGTGGCCCATTGCGGCTTCGGCTGCCGGGTCGAGCAGGCTGTCGGATACCGGGTATCCCGAGACGGCTTGCAGGCTCAGCGGGGTGATAAAGGCTTTGCCGCCTTCGGTGATCGCGACCCGTACGTCGGCCCCGCGCTCGCGCAAACGGCGCACCAGGTCTGGCGTTTTATAGGCAGCAATACCGCCGCTGACGCCAAGAACGATTTTTTTACCGGCCAGGCTCATCATGATTCTTTCCTGTTGGGTTTCACCAGAGAGCGGGCATTTTATCACAATCCCTAAAACGGGGTGATGATGTCCTTAATTCACTTTGCGAGGCGTTACGCAAGAACGAAACGTCAGCGTCGAGCCCCGAATTTGCCTGTGGCAGCATAATGGCAAACAGAAGGAGGCCGGGCATGGAAGAGACTGAACTGCTGCTACCGCGTGAAAAAATGCTGCGTCATGGCGTCACGTTGTTAAAGGACGACGAGCTGCTGGCGCTCTTTTTACGCACAGGCACGCCGGGGAAAACGGTATTTACGCTGGCGAAAGAGCTGATAGACCATTTCGGTTCACTGTATGGATTGCTGACCGCTGAGCTGGAGGCGTTTACGCACGTTGAGGGCATTGGCGTGGCGAAATATGCCCAGTTACGGGGCATTGCCGAGCTAGCCCGGCGATTTTACAACGTGCGTATGGAGGAGGAAGACCCGATCCTCACCCCCGACATGACTCGCGAATTTCTGCAAAGCCAGCTCTCCGATCTGGAGCGGGAGATCTTTATGGTGATCTTTCTCGACAACAAAAACCGGGTACTGAAACATACCCGCCTTTTTTCGGGAACATTGAGCCACGTTGAGGTGCATCCGCGTGAAATTGTGCGGGAAGCGATAAAAGTGAATGCAGCCGGCGTGATCCTCGCGCATAATCACCCCTCTGGCTGTGCAGAACCAAGCAGAGCTGACAAAGCAATTACCGAACGTATTATCAAATGCTGTCAATTCATGGACATTCGTGTGCTGGACCATCTGATAATTGGCCGCGGAGAGTACATTTCTTTTGCCGAACGTGGCTGGATTTAGGCCTTTTCTCGCGATCCATCGGGATCTTTGTCTGTTCGGGACTTGAGCACACCGCCGAGTCAGCGTATACTACGCCACCTTTGAGAATCTCGGGTTTGGCATTTGGGCCTGGCAATCGAGAGTTCAATAGAACTATGCGATGACCGGGCTGTAAAGCCTGACGAGGCGCCGATACCCCATACGAAGCTCGAGCTAATTTGATTTTTGGAGAATAGACATGTCCCGAGTCTGCCAAGTTACTGGCAAGCGTCCGGTGACCGGTAACAACCGTTCCCACGCACTGAACGCGACTAAACGCCGTTTCCTGCCGAACCTGCACTCTCACCGTTTCTGGGTTGAGAGCGAGAAGCGTTTTGTCACCCTGCGCGTATCTGCTAAAGGTATGCGTGTAATCGATAAGAAAGGCATCGATACAGTTCTGTCCGAACTGCGTGCCCGTGGCGAAAAGTACTAAGTACTTAAAGAGGAAATAAATCATGGCTAAAGGTATTCGCGAGAAAATCAAGCTGGTTTCTTCTGCTGGTACAGGTCACTTCTACACCACCACGAAGAACAAACGTACTAAGCCGGAAAAACTGGAACTGAAAAAATTCGATCCAGTTGTACGCCAGCACGTACTGTACAAAGAAGCTAAAATCAAATAATTTTAGTCTCCTTGTATTGAAAAACCCCGCAACTGCGGGGTTTTTTGCATTCTGCATCTCAACGGAGGAACCATGCCTGAATTACCTGAGGTAGAGACCAGCCGCCGCGGCATTGAGCCCCATCTGGTTGGCGCGACTATTCTTCATGCTGTCGTTCGCAACGGGCGTCTGCGCTGGCCGGTGTCCGATGAGATCCACGCGTTAAGCGACAAACCTGTCCTGAGCGTACAGCGCCGCGCGAAATACCTGCTGCTGGAGCTACCTGACGGCTGGATCATTATCCATCTGGGCATGTCGGGAAGCCTGCGCATCCTCACCGAAGAGTTGCCTGCGGAAAAGCACGACCACGTTGATCTGGTGATGAGTAACGGCAAAGTGCTGCGTTACACCGACCCGCGTCGCTTTGGCGCATGGCTGTGGACCAAAGAGCTGGAAGGACACAACGTGCTGGCGCATCTCGGACCTGAGCCGCTGTCAGAGGCGTTTAACGCGGATTATCTCAAAGAGAAGTGCGCGAAAAAGAAAACCCCGATTAAACCCTGGCTGATGGATAACAAGCTGGTGGTGGGGGTGGGGAATATCTATGCCAGCGAATCGTTGTTTGCCGCCGGGATCCATCCCGATCGGCTGGCCTCCTCGCTGTCGGCGCAGGAGTGCGAGCTGCTGGTCAGAGTAATTAAAGCGGTACTGCTGCGCTCAATTGAGCAGGGCGGGACGACGCTGAAGGATTTCCTGCAAAGCGACGGGAAGCCGGGCTATTTTGCGCAGGAGTTGCAGGTTTATGGCCGTAAGGGTGAGCCGTGCAGAGCCTGCGGGACGCCGATTATTGCCACGAAGCACGCTCAGCGCGCCACGTTTTACTGCCGTCAGTGCCAGAAGTAGGGTTACTTTAGCTTTTCCATCAACGCCTGGTGGACGTTAACCGGCAGAAAGTGGGTAACGTCCCCGTGATGGCGCGCCACCTCTTTCACCAGCGAAGAAGAGATGAAGGACCACTCTTTGGAGGGCATCAGGAATACGCTCTCCAGCTCCGGCATAAGATGGCGGTTCATGTGTGCCAGCTGCATTTCATATTCGAAGTCTGCTACCGCGCGAAGACCGCGGATCAGGATATTGGCCTGCCGGTCACGGGCAAAGTTTGCCATCAAGTCGCTGAATCCGACGACCTCAACATTCGACAGATGCGAAATCGCATCGGTGGCAAGCTGCACGCGTTCGTTCAGGTCGAACATCGGCTTTTTGCTCGGGCTGGCGGCAATGGCCAGAATCACCTTGTCGAACATACAGGCCGCACGGGTGATGATATCAAGATGACCGTTAGTGATCGGATCGAAGGTACCCGGATAAATCGCTTTTGTGCTCATGGCTCACGTTTTCTCTGAGTAGCCGCGGTTCAGCGCCCACAGCTCGGTGTATTTGTTGAAAGTATACTGGGCATTCACTACGGCCAGTAACCAGCCCTGTTTGCCGTCCAGCACGCCGCCACGCAGCAGCAGCGTTTTCAGAAACGCGCCCAGCGTGTGGGTGAAGATGCCGGTCAGCGTGGCCTTCTTGCCGCGCGCATGCCGCTCCTGCGCCCAGGCGGTGGCATAGTTCAGCTGTTTGCGCTGGAAGCTGGCGAAATCGCGGCAGGTCAGATGAAGCAGATCGCCCGTCAGGGGGATGATCTGAGCGCCATCGCAGGCCAGAGATTCATGGACCAGGTTATCGTTGTACTGATAACGCTCGCGCACATAGAGGCGCATCACGCGGTCGGGGTACCAGCCGCTGTGGCGCATAAAGCGGCCCAGGAAATAGTTACGACGCGCGATACTGTAGACCGCGCCAGGCTGTGGCGCGGCAAGCACCGTTTGAATGGCCTGTCGGAGTTCCGGGGTGACGCGCTCATCGGTGTCGATCATCAACACGTAATCGCCCGTGGCGTAACCCTGCGCACGCTGACGCTGAATACCGTAGCCCTGCCAGTCGGTGTCGGTAAAGACTTTTGCCCCGGCTGCACGGGCAACGTCCGCCGTATTGTCCGTACTTCCGGAGTCGAGAATGACGATTTCGTCAGCCCAGGCAACAGAGGCCAGGCAATCCGGAAGCAGGTCGGCGGCGTTTTTGGCGATCATCACGACCGACAGACGCGTTGACATTAGTGGCTCCGCTGCGGCAGGTAAGGTTGCAGAAGTTGCAGCAGACGGGTCAGCGCCCCCTGGTTCTGATGCAGGACTTCAACGGCGTGACGACCGTACCACAGGCGGTAATCTTCGTCAGTCAGAAGGGTAGAGACCTCTTTGACCACCGAATCCGCGTCGGTCACGGTGATTAAGCCATCGGCTTGCTGCAATTTCGCGCAGATATCTTTGAAGTTAAACGTGTGTGGCCCCATCAGCACGGGAATGGCGTGGGCTGCCGGCTCCAGCGGGTTATGACCACCGCGCTCCACCAGGCTTCCGCCAACGAAAGCAAGATCGGCGATCCCGTACAGCAGCATCAGTTCGCCCATCGTATCGCCAATCACCACCTGCGTGCTGCCAGAGGGAATTTCGCCGCTGCTGCGCAGGGTGAAGCTGAAACCGCCTTTTTGCACCATCTCGCGGGCATCTTTAAAACGCTCAGGATGGCGAGGAACCAGAATCAGCAGTAAATCAGGGAATTTTTCCAGCAGCTGACGGTGAGCCTGAAGAATAATGGCTTCTTCGCCGTCATGGGTGCTGGTGGCAATCCAGACCTGGCGACGCGGCGCCCACTGACGACGCAGTGTTACCGCACGGGCGGCGAGTTCAGGGGTGACGGAAATATCGAACTTCAGGCTACCCGTGACCGCAAGCTGGTTGCGCTTCAGGCCGAGGGCGATAAAGCGCGCGGCATCTTCTTCGTTCTGCGCGGCGATCAGCGTGATTTTGCTGAGCAGGCGACGCATAAATTTACCCAGCTTGCCGTACCCTTTCGCCGAGCGTTCCGACAGACGCGCGTTGGCGATAACCAAAGGAATTTTACGGGCATGCAGGGCGGAAATCATATTCGGCCAGAGCTCGGTTTCCATGACGATCACCAGTTTAGGGCGCACGGTATTCAGGAAACGGTTCATGGCGCAGGGGAGATCGTACGGCAGGTAGACGTGATGCACGTCTTTACCGAAGGCAGACATCACGCGCTCTGAGCCGGTTGGCGTCATCGTGGTGACGGTGATGGGCAGTGACGGATAACGGTGGCGCAAGGCACGCACCAGTGGAATGGCGGCCAGCGTTTCCCCGACTGACACGGAATGCAGCAGAATACCGTCCGGCGCCACTTTATTGCGGCAGTAGCCATAACGTTCGGCCCAGCGTTTACGGTACGCAGGCGCTTTACGGCTACGAAGCAACAGTCGCAGCCACACCAGTGGCTGAATGATGTAGAGCAGGGCGGTATACAACAATTCCAAGCGATTATCCGTTTTTTTAGTTTCGGCCGGGAAATTCTAAGCATTTAAGCGTGCTAAAGCTATCTCTTATGCCAGATACCGTTTTAAACGGAAGTAGCGTCGGCCCAGGCGCCAGCGCAAACGCGGGCTTTTGGCACTTTTCCAGATGAGCTTCCAGATCCCGGTGTCGAAGAACTCTTTGATTATCATTGATTTCTTCGCCTCATCCTTCATGTTGTCGAAGGTATGAATAATTCCCAGACCCTCTTTAGCGATTTGCCAGTAACAGGCCGGGATATTTTTCACTTTATCCGGGTAGCGCTGGTTAATGGCATCAAGCATCTTCAGGATCTTCATGTAATGGCGCGCAGAGCGAATCAGCGTGTCGTCATTATCCGGGGTGTGCGATACCGAGGCGGAGTGAATGTAGTAGTCGTAAAAGCGTTCGCTGGTGTACTGAACGCGTTCCGCGGCAAGCAGCACCTCAGTCGTCCACGGGATATCCTGATGGCGCAGGCCTGGCTCGAAACGGAAGCCGTGCTGACGAATAAAATCGTGACGATAGATATTCAGCCAGGTCACATGCAGGAACTTACGTGAATCCAGCGCCTTTTTTAACCATGCCGCGCCATTCATGACGCCCGTTGAGGCGAGCTTATCTTCAGGGAAGATAGGGCGAGACGGTTTTTTGTTATTTTCCCAGACGTAGTTGCCATTGCAGGTGGCGACATCCAGATTCTGCGTGACGGCCATATCCAGCAGACGCTGGTACATGCCGGGTTTGAAGACATCATCAATATCCGGGAAAGAGAGATACTGCCCGGTCGCAACGGCCAGGCCAGTATTACGCGCGATGGACACGCCCTGATTAGGTTGTTCAATAACCTGCATCTGTGGCAGCTTTTCGCGCCATTTTTCGACAATCTGCATCGAGCGGTCAGTGGAGCCGTCATTCACGATGATGACTTCCACACTGTCGATGTGTTGATTTACAAGGCAGGTAAAGAACTGATCGAGAAAAGCTTCACCGTTATAAACGGCAACCACCACGCTTAATAAAGGCGCTGAATTTTGCATATGAAACCTGATTATTTTTGGTTGTCGACCAAAGCAATGTATTGCTGGCAAATGGCGTTGATACCGAACGAGGCGATCGTTTCGCGATCAACAACCGGCGGAGAGGCATACAGTTCTGCCAGTGTTTTCGCCAGTGATTCGTCGGTTAACGCGGTCAGACCACGCGCCAGGGGGCCAGTAAGGATCTCAGCAGGGCCGCCAGGGCAGTTTGTACTCACCGGTGGGGTCTGACAGATAATGGACTCTACCAGTACGTTACCAAAACCTTCGCAGTCGGAACTTAACACTAAAAGGCGTGCCCCTTTGATCCACGGGTAGGGGTTAGTTTCGAACGGGCGGAAGACGATCTTGTTTTCAATTCCCAGCTTAGCGGCAAGCTGTTTGAGCTGGTTTATTTTCGCGTCAGAACCTTTACCCATCAACACCAGCGATGCGTCGATCTTGCTCAGCGCGAACGCCCGCAGCAGCCGGTCGTGACGTTTGTGTTCATGAAAACGGCCAACGTGGATAATGTAATCCTGCCCCTGCATCTCAAAGGGCGCTTCCGCCAGACGCTGAATTTCAGGGATATCAAAGGGGTTATGGATAACCGCTTTGCGCCGCAGGGGGATCGCGAGTACCTCAGACAGATCGTGCAGCACGGCGCCGGATACCGCCACCACGTTGCGGTTTTCATAGGTATGACGAATTTTATAATGCTTAAACCAGCGAGAAAGCCCGCTGCGATGGCGCAAATAGGAAAAGGAGAACATCCCGTGTATGCAGAACCAGACCTTATCCCGATCCAGCACGCGGCTGTGCGCTACGATACGGTCGGTTTTATGCAGATGCGAGAACACGACGTCAAATTTACCGCTGCGTTCTGCCTGCTCGATGGCGCGATCCAGCAAACGGGCGCGACGCGGGATCTCGGTCAGCTTCCGCCAGGGTTTTTTACAGGTATCCTGCACAACCTGAAAATCGATACCTTCCGGAATGGCGTAGTCGCACACCTTCCGTAAGGAGAAAAGGGTGACCTGATGCCCCAGTTCTGTCAGTCCGCTGGAGAGGGTGAGAACCGTTTTTTCGGCTCCTCCACCGGGTAAACCATCAATAATCATTAGGATGCGCATTATTAATCCAGTAATTTTTGATAAAGCGAAATAAGCTGACTTGATAGTTTTTCAGGGGTTGCTTCTCTGACGCGTTCACGCGCCGCAAGCCCCATATTGTTATTTTTTTCCAATGAAGGGATGGACATGACGGCCTCCTTCAATGTGTGGATATCAAGTGCATCACAGTAAAACCCGTTCTGGCCTTGCTCAATAAATTCTGAACCACCGCAACTCTCTGACGTAATGACGGGCAATCCACAGGCCATTGCTTCAAGTATGACGTTAGGGAAAGGATCATACAGCGTCGGCAGCAGTAAACCATCAGAAAGCTGATAAAATGGCAGCGTCTCTTTTTGCATCCCCAGGAAACGGATTTGCCCCTCACAGCCTAATGAGCGGGCGAGGTCGCGATAACGGCTTTCCGCTTTATCCTGACCGACCACAACCAGCCACGCCGAAGTTCCTGCTATAGCCCGAATAGCGCTTGCCAGCCCCTTGCGTTCAAACCCTGAACCCACGAAGCAGAAAATGACGGTATCAGCGGGTAAGCCAAATTGCTGACGCAGTACAGCACGCTGACGCTCTTCTGCCGGAACGAAGCGGCTGGAATCTATTGAATTATAAATCACATGTATCTTTTTTGCGTCAATATCAAAGTCTTCGACGATTTCGCGCTTGATCATCTCCGCATTACAGATAACGGCTTTCAACTCGGGCGCCTGGTACATTTCACGTTCTGCGTGCATCACGTAGCGGTGATAGCGATCGTGCATAAGCAGCTTCGCGCGCCAGGCGGGAAGAATACGCGTACGCTGTAGCAGCCAGCGTCGATGTACACCATCCCCGGCGCGGTAAATATCGCAGCCCGGAATACGTTCATGGCTCTGGACAATATCAAACTGCTGTTGCTGCCACAGCGCGCGCGCGGCGTGTGCAAAGCCGCGCTCACGGCTGATGCGGCCCCACTTTCGGGGATCGCAAATATGAATATGCCAGTCGTCCTGCTTTTCGCCCTGCCACTCACGGGTGATGACGTTGAGCTCAAGATTTTGATTGCTCAGCGCGGTAAGTGCCCTGGAGACAAAACGTTCTGCTCCGCCATCCGGACGATATTTTTGGCGCACAATGGCCAGACGATGAAGCTTCATTGCAGGTTTCTCCTTGCGGCGGAGACGACAGCATCAACGGGGATGGCGTCGAGATAACGTTCCGTCGTTTTTGTATCAATGGCGTCAGGGTTGGGAAGCGGGCCGTAGTCGCCTGCCCAGATGACCTCGCCGTTAACCTGCCATGGCGACCAGAACGTCAATTTTGACGGGCCAAACAGCGCCACGCAGGGCGTCTGAAGGGCGGCGGCCATGTGCATGGGTACGGAGTCAACGCCAATGAAAAGGATCGCGTGATCGATAAGCGAAGCCAGCTGGCGCAGGGTTAACTGCCCTGCCAGCGATACAACACCCGTCTGCGGGGAGGCGGCAAGAATACGGTCAATCATCGCCAGCTCTTTCTTATCCGGTCCCGCCGTAAGGACGATAGTGTGGCCGTCCTGCTGCAACGCGGCGATAGTTTGCGCCATTTTGCCTTCGTCCCAGCACTTAAAGAACCAGCGTGAAGTGGGTTGAATAACGATGTAGCGGTCTCCCACGCCATTTTGCGTCAGCTTTTGGTGAGCATGGCGCCAGTCATCCGCGCTATAAGCCATGGTCACGGTAGGGTTGGCCATTACCGGCAGCGCTGACAGTATGGAGAGATTTTGTTCAACGGTGTGCAGCGACTGATGGCTGGCGACCGAGACCAGTTCACTGTGACAAAAACGCCAGAAGGCATTATTGCGCTTGTTAAAGGCGAACCCGAGCCGAACCGGTGCGCCGGTGAAGCGGGTAACAATCGCGCTGCGCCATTGATCGGCAAGATTGATCACCAGATGATAATGCTGAGCGCGTAAAGCACGAAGCAACTGCCACTCTTTTTGCAGGTGCTTCAGCGTCCCCAGCTGCTTCCATTTACGATCGATACCATAGATCGTCCCGATTGCCGGATGCGCGGCGAGCATGTCTCGCGTCTCTTCATAGAGAAGCACGTCGATTTGGGCTTCAGGCCATTTCTGGCGTAATGAATTGATGACGGGGGTGGTGAGTAACATGTCACCATGATGGCGAAGTTTGATCAGTAAAATGCGCAAATCAGGCGTGTCAGGTAAGTTATTCATCATCATCTTATCGGCGTTGTACTATTGGCAATTCTAATAGACCTGGTAACGACTTGCACTCTTTCTCCATAATGTCAGGAATTTCCCTGGAAGGGTTTACTCCTGCTTTCGGGCGTGCGTAACATAGCGCTAACTATTTTGTCTTGCGGGCTCATTATGAAAAAACCAGCGTTTATCATCACGATCGATACCGAAGGGGATAATCTCTGGCAGAACCACCGGGTGATCAAAACGGAAAACGCGCGCTACCTGGCGCGGTTTCAGGCGCTTTGTGAACGCTTCGGCTTTAAGCCCGTCTGGCTGACCAACTACGAGATGGCCGTCGAACCGGTATTCATTGAGTTCGCGAAAGAGGTCATAGCCCGCGGTCAGGGTGAGGTGGGAATGCATCTCCATGCCTGGAACAGCCCTCCGGAGCACGATCTGACCGGTGATGACTGGCGCTGGCAGCCTTATCTGATTGAGTTTTCAGACGAGGTCATGCGTGAGAAAGTGCTCTTCATGACCCACTTACTGGAAGAGACTTTCCAGACAAAAATGCTCAGCCATCGCGCCGGGCGCTGGGCATTCGACAGCCGTTACGCCCAGTTGCTGATTGAGCTGGGGTATCAGGTTGATTGTTCCGTTACGCCGCGTGTGAACTGGCGCAACGCGAAAGGTGCCCCGCAGGGTAAGGGCGGAACGAATTACCAGCATTTTCCCGATCGTGCCTACTTTTTGGACGTAGACGACATTTCCCGGCCGGGAAACAGCCCTCTCCTCGAAGTGCCGATGAGCATCCAGTATAAACACCCGGCATGGCTGAATTCCCTGAAGCAGGGTTATGATCGTCTGCGCGGTAAATACCGTTCTCCGTCAGTTAACTGGTTACGCCCGTCCGGAGGAAATGCGGCGGAGATGATTAAGGTGGCGCAGCAGTGCCTGGCTCAGGGGAATGACTACGTGGAGTTCATGCTGCATTCGTCGGAATTTATGCCTGGCGGCAGCCCTACTTTTAAAGACGAGGCCGCGATTGAAGGGCTGTATCAGGATCTGGAGCAGCTCTTTACCTGGTTATCAGATAAGACCGTGGGGATGACGCTGGCGGAGTTTTACCAGTACAAAAAATAGTTATGCCCGCCAGGCGGGCATATTTGTTATTGCTGTTTTGTTTGTGAGAAAGGTGTACTTAGCGCAAACAAAATCATAAAGAAGATTAAGGCTTCTGAACTGAGCAGTATGACATCCGTCAGTCCATACAAAAGCAAAAGAAGCATCGACGTCAGCAGCAGCGCGTTTCTGTTTCGTAGGGCATACACAATCATCGAAACGAAGAAAAAGAGCATTACCGCCACGCCGGGGATCCCCTGCAAAGAGTATTTCTCAATAAATTCATTATGCAGGTGGACTTTGATGTATTCGAGTGCACTGCCAAGGTGAGGATGGCCGTCTTTTATATACTGCCGTGTCCACGTTTCACGGTCTTCAAGTGATTGCCCCAACGGATGTGCAAGACCATTCGCGATCCCGACAGTCCACATCGAAAAACGTGCGCCAAGTGACGTGCGGTCATAGCCTTTCTGATAATTCTCAAATTCAATTTGGGTTTGCGTTATTTTCGGGGAAATTAACGGCTTGTAGCTCACGATGACAATCCCGGCCACAATACATAAAAAGATGAGAGTGGATTTGAGATGAATCTTTCTGAAATGATACAGCGTGAGCACAACCGCCAGAAGCAGATATAAACCCATCGCAGCACGGGTCCCCGTCAACAGTATGACGAAGTAAGAAATTAATATAGTGAAGCCCGCAACAACATACAGCTTCACGTTCTGTTGAAGGTAAAGACTGTATACGAAAGCCAGTGACAGGACAGAATAAACGTAAGCTGAAACGGTGGCACGGTTAATTGCCATCTCAACGCGAGTCATACCTTGCGAGGCCTGCCACAAGCCATACCCTGTGGCGAGCACAAACCCCAAGGCCGTTGCGAAGAAGAACAATTTCCTGAAGGTGTCCTTATCGATATAAATCTTAAAGCGGTCAATATAGAAAATCAGGACACTCGCTAAAATTAACTTTTTGCTGGCACCGAGATAGTCGCTGTAAAGGTTGAGGCCCTCGTTATGATACTCATAGACTAAGTACCAGCCGAGGTTAAGTAACCCAATCAGCAGAATGGGCAGCGCTATAGTAAAAGGTCGCAGAGTGATTTTTTTATATTCGAAAGCCAGGCCAATAATACTGACGTAAATAGCAATATAGAAAAACTCTCTTTGCTTCCCTGAACTGACCAATGCCAGCATCAAAGAGATGAGGCTCAAAGCGATCGTCAGTTGATAGAGCCGTGGTTTTATTTTTTCCATAACGCCTCAATAACCCTTTTTTTGTAGCTAAAACGAACATCGGTGGACAGGAAAAAAGACAATGTATACATGGCCTTTACGCGTTGTTTCACGAGCTGCAATTGTTGGTCTGTAAGACAGGACCGATGGTTGCTGTAAATATCAAACCAGTGGCAATTGACGAGATGTTTGTAGCGTGACGGAAATGTTCTTTCCATCTGTAACGTGCATTCGACAAGCGTTGAAATTTTGCTGGCGTCCAGACTGCTCGACAAACTGTCGCGACGCTTGATGTAATAATAATGCCCCTGGCGTTGATAGGCTATTTTGCTCGATTGCATCAACATTCCCGGGAAGACAGCGAAATCCTCATAACATAACATCGGAGGAATAGGGTTACTCTCGTACAGGCTACGATGAATAAACTGGCCAATGAGATGTGCCTGAAAGTCTTTATGACGTAAGAAGCGAGCGACTGCTTCATGTTGTAACAATGGCACAGGATTAAATCCCTGCCAGTCTGAAGTCATTTTCCGGGGATCGCGAATCTCAAGCAAACGTGTCAGTAACATATCCGGACGTTGCGCTTTCAGGAAGGCTATTGCGTCCCTCAGGCTGCCCGGCTTTAAGCAATCGTCACTGTCGAGCATCGTAATATACTCACCCGATGCCAGTGCGACAGCGCTGTTTCTTACCCGGCCTACGTTACGAAAGTTCACGGTGCGCGTTATGATCTGAGGAAATTTCGGCGACCACTCATCAATTATTGCCTGCGTGGCATCCTCAGAACTGTCATTGAAAATAATGACTTCAGTATCCTGAACGGTTGCTGCCAGCAGGCTTGAAAGCGTGGCGTGCAGCGTAGCTTCAGCGTTATGCGCAGCAATAATGACGCTTAAAAAAGCCATAAAAATTAGTTTCCTTGAGCGTCGGTAGCGCTAGCCAGTGAGCGGGCTTTTGGTAATGTACGGATAAACTGCTGAAGATCGTGTAACGCGGAGTCAGTGACAGAGAATAGCGCTTCCCGTTCTTGCGGGAAGTAATAGCGCGTTTCAAACACATAAGAACAAATGTTATCGTCATTCCCGATCAGCATCACATTGCCAAGCGGACGCTGTTCATAGTGACAACACGGTCCAAACAGCAGGACCACCGGCACGCCGACGGCGTCTGCGATGTAGACATTCCCTGAGTCAGACGCGATATAGCAGTCCATCTTAGAAATGGCCCAGGGAAGCTCTTCCAGCGAAATTTTGCCAATAAGATTGATAAAATTGGGGATTTCACCGTAAAGACGGGTGATATCGTCCATCCACGACTGTTCGTTTGGCGCGCCGAAGACATAAAACTCGCAGGGTAAATCAGCGAGTTGATCAACAATCCGCTTCCAGATAACCGGAGGGACGGTTTTGGCTTTATTGCCCGCCGCAATACTGATGCCGATGCGGATAACGCCAGGTTTATCAAGAATGGCCGGCCAGGTCGTCGGCTTGAAGAGCGGCTTTGTGGCGTGCTTGGGAGAGTCTTGCCACGTGAGCGAGCGGTCGGCCAGTTTCAGGTAGTTCGTCACCGAAAGCGTTTTTTTGCCATGCTCAACGGTACCGTCAGCCGCGAGATAGAAAATCCCGTGGTACCACCTGCGCGTGTAAATGCTTAAAAATTGTTTGTTTTTTGCATTACAGACGGCGGCAAAAAAGAGGTTCACGCTGTTGGGCTGTAGCAGGTAGACGTTGTCGTAGCGGTTCATGATCCTGCACGCGAAGCACAGTTTACGCCACAGGTTGCGCTTATGCTGCTCGATAAAATAGATCTGCTCAATAGTCTCATCATGCTTCGCCAGCGCGCCAACGCTGCGACTGATCAACACATCGCTTTTTTGCAGCCAGGCCAGAAGAGGCGTCGCATTAATAAAGTCACCGATTTTGGCTGTCTGAATGACAAGGTTCTTGCCCGTGTCCTTTCGAAACAGCTTCCGGATGAGTTTCACCGGAAAGAGTAAAATCAGCAGAAATACATAACTCATGGGTTAAATATCCCTGTTGGAAAGCCGATGGCTGCCCTGTAAATATGAAAAAATAGCATCTGCGCTAATATCCTTCGTTTGGTGCGTAGGGCTGACCATCTGATGCTGGTTTTTACCGTAACCCCCGATCAACCCCGGATCGGTCGGGCCGAAAATCGTGATATTAGGACGATCCAGTGCGGCGGTTAAATGGCTTAACCCTGTATCCACAGAAACGACGGCGTTAGCGCCCGCCAGCTGTGCGGCAACCTGCGCCAGTGTGAGTTTGGGTAACACCTCGACATGGGAAAAACCGGCTGCCAGACGCTCCGCACGCTGCCGCTCATGTTCAGCGCCCCACGGGAGTTTAATATGGATACCGCAAGGTTGCATTAGTTCAATCAGCCTTCTCCAGTGCGTTTCCGGCCAGTGCTTATCATCGCGCGTTGTGGCATGCAGGAAGACCAGATACGGCGCGATATCCCTGTCCGTTTCGCGCAGAAAATGCTGTGCGATGGCGTAGTCACCCTGGAGGTCGGGTTTTGCATAGCCGAGACTCTTAGCGAACAGCTCGCGGGTACGTTCCACGGCGTGCTGCTGCTTCGCAATATGGTGGCGACGATTATAGAACAGGCTCGCCAGCGGTTCGCGGGCGGTTTGCCAGTCCATGCCGTGCTTTACGCCGTGCGCCAGACGCGTGACCAGCGCGGCGCTTTTCACCAGCCCCTGGGCGTCGACGATCGCGTCGTAACGCCGGGCCTGCACCGCTTCGCGGAAGGCTTTGCGTTCGGCTTTAATCTGTGCGGAGAACCACGCTTTGCGCCAGCGGCGAATGGCCACCGGGATCACGCGATCAACCGCTTCATGCCAGGTGGGGATCTGCGCGAAGCCTTCTTCCACCACCCAGTCAAAACGGATGCCGGGAATGGCCCGCATGGCGTCCGTCAGCGACGGCAGCGTATGCAGAACATCACCCATTGAGGAGGTTTTAACGATCAATACCCGCATCCGTTATCCTTCTTCGCTCAACAGCAGTGCGTTGAGTTCTTCGAGAACACGCTGCGGGGTAATGTCGATCAGGCTCTGATGGTAACCTTCTGCGGCATCGCCTTTGCGCACCTTGTGGTAGCCGGTGATCAAACGGATCACGCGCGCTTTGTGCGACAGCGGCGGCGTGAAGTCCGGGCTGCTTGGGCCATACAGCGCGACCAGCGGACGATCCAGCGCGGCGGCGACGTGCATCAGACCTGAGTCGTTGCTGACCACGGCCTTACAGGCGGCAATCAGGATAACCGCCTGCTCGAGCTGCGTTTCCCCTGCCAGGTTGCGACACCAGGCCTGTTGCTCAGTGCTCAGCGTGGCGAGAATTTCATTGCCCGCCTCATGATCTTTCGCCGAGCCAAACAGCACAATTTGATAGCCTTCGTCGATAAGTTGTTTCGCCAGCTCTGCGTAGTGATAGTGCGGCCAGCGTTTTGCCGGGCCAAACTCTGCGCCGGGGCAGAAGCCAATCATCGGGCGTTCGGACGAAATGCCAAACGCGTTGCAGGTGTGGGATTTCTCCCCATCGCTTACCTGGAGTTGCGGCCACAGCAGCGGCTGCGGCAGATCTTTCGCGCTGCGCATCACGCCTTTGTCGTAGGCCAGCGCCACGTAGCGCTCCACCATCAGCGGCCAGGCCTCTTTATCCAGCACCCGGGCGTCGTTCAGCAGGCCGTAGCGCATTTCACCGCGCCAGCCGGTACGATGCGGGATGCCCGCAAAGAAGGGCACGAGGGCGGATTTGAAGGAGTTTGGCAGCACGTACGCGCGGTCATAGCGCTTCTCACGCAGGCTGTGACCGAGTTTGCGGCGTTCACCGATTTCCAGCGCCCCGTGGCCGAGCGGCATCGGGATCGCCTCGTTCACTTCCGGCATACGCGATAACAGCGGACGGCACCATGCGGGTGCCATCACGTCGATTATCGCCTGGGGATAACGCGCCTTGAGCGTGCGATAGAGACTTTGCGACATCATCATGTCGCCCACCCATGACGGGCCGATCACCAGAATTTTCATACTTATGCGTCGCGGTTCAGCCAGGCCATATATTCCGTTACGCCTTCGGCAACGGTCTTGAACGGCTTGTCGTAGCCTGCGGCGCGCAGGTTAGTCAGGTCCGCCTGGGTGAATGCCTGGTAGCGGCCTTTCAGCTTATCCGGGAACGGAATGTACTCAATGCTGCCTTTTTTATGGTACGCCAGCGTCGCGTCTGCCACCGCCTGGAAAGATTCCGCGCGGCCGGTGCCCAGGTTGAAAATGCCGGACACGCCATTTTCCAGGAACCACAGGTTTACTGCCGCCACATCGCCCACGTAGACGAAGTCACGCTTAAAGCCGTCGCTGCCTTCGAACAGTTTCGGGCTTTCGCCGTTATTTAACTGGGTGTTCAGGTGGAACGCCACGCTCGCCATGCTGCCTTTGTGGCCTTCGCGCGGCCCGTAGACGTTGAAGTAGCGGAAGCCAACAACCTGGGAGTTTGCTTCTGGCAGGATCTGACGCACGTACTCGTCAAACAGGAACTTGGAGTAACCGTAAACGTTCAGCGGCTGCTCATATTCGCGGGATTCGATAAAATCTGAAGTGCGCCCACCATAGGTTGCCGCGGAAGAGGCGTACAGGAACGGAATTTCACGCTCCAGGCAGTAGTGCAGGAGCTCTTTGGAGTACTGATAGTTGTTATCCATCATGTACTTGCCGTCCCACTCGGTGGTGGAGGAGCACGCACCTTCGTGGAAGATGGCTTCGATCTCGCCGAACTCTTCACCCGCCATAATCTGGATAAGGAAGTCTTCTTTATCCATGTAGTCAGCGATGTTCAGATCCACCAGGTTAACGAACTTGGTGCCGTCTTTCAGGTTGTCCACCACCAGAATGTCGGTGATGCCTTTGTCATTGAGGGCCTTAACAATATTGCTGCCGATAAAGCCCGCGCCGCCAGTAACGATGATCATAACTGTAACCTTTGAAGTATGAGTCGGGGAATATCCCGAACGCTAATCTCTTTATCATATCATCACAATGCTCAGGCTTCAGCCATTCACCGATATGCAGCAGGGGTACGCGTGATTTATGCTGCAAAAACGAGAAGAGTTACTGCGTCATCTCGTCATGAACTATTGGTTTGGGTAATATGTGCCAAAATTTGCCGAGTCTGGAGAATTGCAATGCGTGGTGATTTTTACAAACAGTTAAACAGCGACCTCGACACCGCACGTGCGGAAGGGTTGTTCAAAGAAGAGCGTATTATCACGTCTGCGCAGCAGGCGGACATCACCGTTGCCGACGGCAGCCATGTGATCAACTTTTGCGCGAACAACTATTTAGGTCTTGCGAATCACCCTGAGCTAATTGCCGCGGCGAAAAACGGCATGGACACCCACGGTTTCGGTATGGCCTCCGTTCGCTTTATCTGCGGTACGCAGGACAGCCACAAGCAGCTTGAGCAAAAGTTGGCGAACTTCCTCGGAATGGAAGACGCGATTCTGTACTCCTCCTGCTTCGACGCCAACGGCGGTCTGTTTGAGACCCTGCTCGGCGCAGAAGACGCGATTATCTCCGACGCCCTGAACCACGCCTCCATCATCGACGGCGTACGCCTGTGCAAAGCGAAGCGTTTCCGCTACGCCAACAACGACATGGTGGAGCTGGAAGCGCGCCTGAAAGAGGCCCGTGAAGCAGGGGCTCGCCACGTCCTGATCGCCACCGACGGCGTGTTCTCCATGGACGGTGTGATCGCCAACCTGAAGGGCGTGTGCGATCTGGCGGATAAATACGACGCGCTGGTGATGGTGGATGACTCTCACGCGGTCGGTTTTGTCGGCGAAAACGGTCGTGGCTCCCACGAATACTGCGACGTAATGGGCCGCGTGGATATCATCACCGGTACGCTGGGCAAAGCGCTCGGCGGCGCGTCTGGCGGCTACACCGCCGCGCGTAAAGAGGTGGTCGAGTGGCTGCGCCAGCGCTCCCGCCCGTATCTGTTCTCCAACTCCCTGGCGCCGGCGATTGTGTCTGCCTCCATCAAAGTGCTGGAGATGGTGGAGTCCGGCGCTGAACTGCGCGACCGCCTGTGGTCCAACGCCCGTCTGTTCCGTGAAAAAATGAGCGCCGCAGGCTTCACCCTCGCCGGTGCTGACCACGCCATCATTCCGGTGATGCTGGGGGATGCGGTTATCGCGCAGAACTTTGCCCGCGAACTGCAAAAAGAAGGGATTTACGTGACCGGGTTCTTCTTCCCGGTGGTACCAAAAGGTCAGGCGCGTATCCGCACCCAGATGTCTGCGGCGCACTCGCCTGAACAAATTGAACGTGCGGTGGAAGCCTTTACCCGCATCGGCAAACAGCTGGGCGTAATTGCCTGAGGACGTGTGATGAAAGCGTTATCCAAACTGAAAGCGGAAGAAGGGATTTGGATGACCGACGTGCCGGAGCCGGAAGTCGGTCATAACGATCTGCTGATCAAAATTCGTAAAACCGCCATCTGCGGTACTGACGTTCACATCTACAACTGGGACCAGTGGTCACAGAAAACCATTCCGGTACCGATGGTTGTCGGTCACGAATATGTCGGCGAAGTGGTTGGCATTGGTCAGGAAGTGAAAGGCTTCAACATTGGCGATCGCGTCTCCGGTGAAGGCCACATTACCTGCGGTCACTGCCGTAACTGTCGCGGTGGGCGCACCCACCTGTGCCGCAACACCGTCGGCGTGGGCGTGAACCGTCCGGGCTGCTTCGCGGAATACCTGGTGATCCCGGCGTTTAACGCGTTCAAAATCCCGGACAATATCTCTGACGATCTGGCCTCCATCTTCGATCCGTTCGGCAACGCGGTACACACGGCGCTCTCCTTCGACCTGGTGGGTGAAGACGTGCTGGTTTCCGGCGCGGGCCCAATCGGCATTATGGCGGCAGCCGTGGCGAAGCACGTGGGTGCGCGCAACGTAGTGATCACCGACGTGAACGAATACCGCCTGTCGCTGGCGCGCAAAATGGGCGTCACCCGCGCGGTGGATGTCTCGAAAGAGAGCCTGACCGACGTGATGGAAGAGCTGGGCATGACCGAAGGCTTTGACGTGGGTCTGGAGATGTCCGGCGCGCCACCGGCGTTCCGCACCATGCTCGACACCATGAACCACGGTGGCCGTATCGCGATGCTGGGTATTCCGCCGTCAGATATGTCCATTGACTGGAACAAAGTCATCTTCAAGGGGCTGTTCATTAAGGGCATCTATGGCCGTGAGATGTTCGAAACCTGGTACAAGATGGCCGCGCTGATCCAGTCCGGTCTGGATCTGTCCCCGATTATCACTCACCGTTTCTCCATCGATGAATTCCAGCAGGGCTTTGACGCAATGCGGTCCGGCCAGTCAGGGAAAGTGATCCTGAGCTGGGATAAGTAATTAAAAAGGGGCCAGCGGCCCCTTTTTTTACTGATTCTTTTTCTCTTCGTCCGTCAGGTAACGCACCTTGCGGGTGTAGTCCTGCCCTTTGAACAGCAGTTTGTTATCCGGCGATTCCAGATACTTCTGCCATTCGGAAAGCGGGAAACCACCGTGCGCGCCAATCACCTCTTTCGGCACAACGGCTTCCTGACCGCCGATCTTCTTGGAGACCGGCCAGTTCATCCAGTCGCCCAGGTTAACCGTTTTTACATCCAGCATGTCCAGCAGCGCAGCGAGCGGCAGCTGATCGGTCGGCGGCTGCGTATCGTCCATCAGCTCCCAGGTATCCTGGAACAGCGTCAGCCACAGCGGGCAGATACGGCGCCAGGTCTTTTTGGTGGCGGCAAGAAACGCGCCGTTAACGTGATCGACCAGATACGGACGCACCGTTTCTTTATAATATGCCGGCACTTTCTCCGCTGGCGCGCCGTCCAGCTTGGCAATCATTTTGCCCTGACGGAAGCTGGAGTAGATGTGCATATCCGCCATGTTGATCTCTGGCATTTTAAGCAGGTTGAGATCGGAGTCGATCATCAGCACACCTTCACCGCGCGCCTGCAACGGAGCGTTAAGCTTCACCAGACGACTGAGGTAGATCTGCTTATAGCGGTAACCTTCTTCACGTTTTGGAAGCGTGAGGGTAACAACGCGGGTTTTTGGCGGCAGCTCGCCGAAAGCGGATTCTGGCTGATCGCTGACAATAACAATCTCGCTGACGTCGGTGGCATAACGCTCTGCAAAGGTCGCTGACAATAACGCCTCTTCGACGAAATCCGCGCCCGTACACGGGATCACAATGGAATCCACCGCAACGAGATCGCGCGTGACCGGAAGGGAAGCGTAAGGAATGTTATGACGCCCGGTAATGTGGCGGTAGCGAGCATTCAGGAATTTAAACATGTTCTTCTCGTTTGGTTATTGCGCGCCAAGAACGGCCTCGACACCGTTAACATAGCTTTCAATGGCATACATGTTGCAGACATTCTGGTGTGCGGCAGCGGCGAGCCGGGCGCGCAGAGCAGGATCCTGCCAGATATTATCCAGATGTTGAGCAAGTTGCGACACGTCGCTCCAGGGGAACAGCAGGCCGGTTGACTCATGAACGATCAATTCTGCCGTGCCGGTCACTTTTGAACCAATCACGGGAATATTCAGCAGCATCGCCTCCAGCACGACGCGCGGCAGGCCTTCGCTCTTCGAGGCCAGAATAAATGCGTCAAAGGTGGCGAGATAGTCAAAAGGCGTGTTCTGGAAACCGGTAAAAATGACGTGTTCAGCAATACCTGACGCATCAGCCTGTGCCGCCAGTGCGCCGCGCTCCGCCCCTTCACCGACCAGCACCATCTTCCATTTTGCCTGCGGGTGCCTCTGGCTGAACTGGGCCAGCGCCTCCAGCGTGTGGTGGTTGGCCTTGCGAGGGATTAGCGAGCCAATGCTGCCGAACACAAACGTGTCGTCATCAATGTTCAGGCGCTGGCGCATCGCGCGTCGGTCGGGCAAAGGCTGGTGGATGTCGATGGCGTTGTTGACCGTGGTACACAGCTCGGGCCGGACGCCATGCTGAAGTAGCACGCGTTCAACGCCGTGCGAGACGGCGATAATTTTTGTGGCATGGGTATTCACCAGCTTCACCAGCGGCGGGGTCAGCACCGGTTCAATCCGGCAGTGCTGGATTATCCGCGCATGCAGGTTTGCGCCCGCCAGATACCCTTCTTCGTTAGAGCCTGGCTGGTTGTTCATATACAGCGTATCGAAACCACCTTCTCTAAAAATAGTCTCGATCTTGCTGACGTTGGGGCGAATGCGCCACAGGGTATCGATATGCCGCGTAAATGCTTTGCGCGCCGAACGCGAGAAAAACAGCAGACCACGTCCCGCTTCTTTCAGGAGTTTTGCCCATGCCGGTTGCTTACGTTGAGGGATAACCAGTAGCGGGATCCCAATGCTATTGAGCACCTGGCCTATCGTTTCACCTTCAGCACGACTATAATCACTGTAAAAACAACAAGTAATGTCGAATTTGTCGCGGTTGATTCGCTTCAGAAGCTCAAGCATACTGTTGGTACCTCCCCCCCATTCTTTGCCCGTGTCCAGGAGGAGGATTTTACGTTTTTGCGGCATGTCTGAATCCGTATGCTACCCTTCATCTGACCGCATTATAGAGAATTTGTTGAAATAAAATAGATTTTTTGTATTTCTTTGTCTTTTTATAAGAAAACATTTTAAACACGCTTATTTTAAAAGTGTGATTTAAGACTTTAATCGCCTCTTCTCAATTAGATACTATTAGCGCAAAAATTTATGTTGTTATTGAGAGAGTGAGAATATGTTTAAAATAACGGTCTGCTTATTAACGTTTAACTCCGAAAGAACGTTGCACGATGTTATTCCTCCTCTTTTAAAAATAGCGGATGAATTCGTTGTAGTTGATTCCGGAAGTACAGACTCAACGATATATATTTGCCAGAGTTATGGATTGTCGCCCGTATTCAAAAAATATAGCTGGCACGGCGAGCAGATGAACCATGCCGTATCCCATGCGCACAACGACTGGGTGCTGTGCATGGACAGCGACGAAATACTCGATCAAGAAACCGTTGATGCTATTTTAAAATTAAAAATGGGCGATGAACCCGAACCGGATATGGCGTGGCGGATATGTCGTCACTGGTTTGTTCTGGGAGAAAATGTACGAACGATTTATCCCGTCTCATCACCGGATTATCCTGTGCGTCTTTTTAACCGTACGCAGTCGCGATTTAATAACCGGCCAGTAGACGATCAGGTTGAAGGTTTTCTCCGCTCTGAACGTATTCCAGGTTATGTCAGACATGATACGTTTCATTCGCTGCATGAACTTTTTAATAAATTAAACGGATATACCACTCGCCTGGTTCAATATCAGACGATACGTCCTTCTCTTGGCCGCGGAGCGATCAGCGCTATCGGCGCATTTTTCAAATGGTATCTGTTTAGCGGTGCCTGGCGTCAGGGAAAAGTGGGTGTGGTGACAGGGTTTTATGCCACGGCGTACAGTTTTTTGAAGTATTTCAAAGCCTGGTATCAGGATCGGGAAAAGAGAGAGTCCGTTGCAAAAGAGCAGTCGGACTCTTACATAGCAGAATAGGCGTTAGCCGATCAGGCTTTTTTTCCCCAACCCTGCCACTGTTGCTGGACGTATTTAACCAGCGTACTGCTGCTGATGCTTTCGCCAATCACCGTGAAGAAGCGGGTAGCATAGACCGGTTCAGGCGGCTTTTTCAGCGTGCAGTTCTTCACGCCGCGGAATGGATTGCGCGGCTGCGTTGCGGGTGGTTGCGCGCTACCCGGACGAGAAGTATCCACCTGAGGTTCATTGAGCAGATCGCTCGGACGCACCAGCGTGATATCGGCGGGTAAGCCCGGCAACATTTGCTGCAAAACGCGAACGGTAGACGGATGCGGATGCCCAATGGCAATCGCCGAACCGTTACGGCGCGCCAGCTGTACCGCGCGGTTGAACTGCACGCGGATATCCGCTTCGTTCTGGGAGTCGTCCAGGAATACTTTGCGCTTGATGACTTTCACGCCCGTCCCCTGAGCGGCACGCATCGCCTGGCTGTTGCCGATGGTCATGCTGTCGAGGAAATAGAGATTGTAACGCTCCAGCGCCTGCATCACTTTCAGCATACCGTACAGGCTGGAGGTCATCGCGCTGCCCATATGGTTATTCAGACCCACGGCATACGGCACTTTATTGTACGCATCGCGGATGATGCGATCGATCTCGTCGCTGCTCATGTCCGGGCGCAGAGTATCTTTTTCCAGCGGCTGCTTGCTGAGGGGGGCCATCGGCAGATGGATGAGGACCTGATGGCCGCCATTGTGCGCTTTGGTCGCCATTTCATGCGCGTGAGGCGCATTAGGCAGGACGGCGACAGAGATGGCTGGCGGCATCGCCAGCACCTGATTTTCATAGTGTGGTCGGTAACCGAAGTCATCAATCACAATCGCGAGTTTGCCTGCATAAACCGGTACAGCCAGCGCCAGTGCGCTGACTACGGAAAAAACAATTCGACGAAATTGAAGCAAAACCTATCTTCCCAACCACGGCTGTGGATTGACCGCCTGACCCTGACGACGAATTTCGAAATAGAGTGACGGGCGGCCCTGACCGCCACTGCTGCCCACAAGGGCAATGGGTTGACCCGCGCGCACCTGAGTGCCCACGCTGACCAGCGCGCTCTGGTTGTAGCCGTAAAGACTCATGTCGCCTTTACCGTGTTCAACCACCACCACGAGCCCGTAACCCTGTAGCCAGTCGGCCAGGATCACGCGGCCATCGGCGATGGCTTTCACTTCGCTACCTTCAGACGCACCGATAACGATCCCCTTCCAACGTAGCTCACCCTGCAACTGTTCGCCATAGCGATGCAGGATCGTACCGCGAACGGGCCAGTAAGCCTGACCACGCGGGGAGCCGAGGCCGCCGGTACGCGACATCAGGGAACGTTCATTTTCAGTCGGTTTGTAGGTGGTGCCTTTCCGGGAGGCTTCCTGCTGCTTATTACGCACCGCCTGCGCTTCGCGCGCTTCTTTTTCGGCGCGCGCTTTGGCCGCGGCTTCTGCCCGGGCAATGCTGTTACGCAGTCTGGATTCGTTGGCGCGCATTTCGCTCAGCTGGCTTTGTCCTTCCTGGATAGAGGACTCCAGCCCGGCGAGCGTCTTCTTACGCTCATTGCGCGCCTGCTCAAGCTTCTCCTGCTGCGCCTGCTGATCGTAGAGCAGCGTTTGCTGCTGGCTCTGCTTCTCTTCCAGCTCGGCTTTTTGCGTGGTGACTTCTTCGCGCGTCTGTTTCAGCTGCGCAATGGTCTCCTGTCGCGCCTGGTTAAGATAGCCGAAATAGGCCTGTAAACGCTGACCTCGCTGGCTCTCTTCACCGCTGAGGATCAGCTGAAGGCCTGTGTGCTCACCCTGACGGAAAGCGGCATCAAGCTGTGCAGCAAGGTTCCGCTCCTGGGCATCGCGCTGACGCTCCAGTTTCGCAATCGACGCGTTCATTTCATCGATTTGCTTATTGAGCTGGGCAAGGGTGTTTTGTGTTTCACGCAGCTTACGCGCGGCGGCGGAAATGGCCTCTTCCTGCTTTTTAAGCTGGGCGAGCAGGGTGGCGCGCTGCTGTTGCTGCTGACGCACCGCACGCTCTTTGGCGGCGATATCGGCCTGAATGGATTTAAGCTGATCGCGGTCATCCGCGTGGGCGGATGCGGCGCACAGCAATACGCCAGCGCTGAGTGCGCTGGCGCAAAGCAGAGGTCTGACTGATAACCGAAGCGGCTTCACGACCCATGTGATTGAAAAAATCGCCTTTCCCCTCATGGGGAGCGATTATTCCACGATGAACAGCGGCTTGCCAGTCATCTCTTCAGGGATTTCCATACCCATCAGCGACAACATGGTTGGCGCGATGTCGGAAAGCTTGCCGCCTTCCACAGCTTTCACTGATTTATCACCCACATAAATCAGTGGAACAGGCAGGTTGGTATGGGCGGTATGCGCCTGACCGGTTGCCGGGTCACGCATCTGTTCTGCGTTACCGTGGTCAGCGGTGATCAGCAGTTGGCCGCCTACGGATTCAACCGCCTTCGCAACCTGCTCAACGCAGTGGTCCAGCGCTTCAACCGCTTTAACGGCTGCTTCCATCACGCCGGTGTGGCCCACCATGTCGCCATTCGGATAGTTACAGATGATGGTGTCGTATTTACCGCTTTCGATCGCGGCCACCAGTTTTTCGGTCAGCTCCGCAGAGCTCATTTCTGGCTGGAGATCGTAAGTGGCGACTTTCGGCGAGTTAATCAGGATGCGGTCTTCGCCTTCAAACGGCTCTTCTACGCCACCGTTAAAGAAGAAGGTCACGTGCGCATACTTCTCAGTTTCGGAGATGCGCAGCTGCGTTTTATCGTTTTTCGCCATCCACTCGCCGAAGGTATTTTCCAGGGAAGCGGGTGGATACGCGCATGGCGCTTTGATATCCGCTGCATATTCGGTCAACTGGATGAAATCGATCTTCGCCACTTTCTTACGGGCGAAACCGTCGAAATCGCTGTTGACGAAGGCGCGGGTGATTTCGCGCGCGCGGTCAGCACGGAAGTTCATGAAGATCAGCGCATCGCCATCTTCCATGGCGGCATCGGCCTGGCCTTCAGCGCGGATCACGGTTGCCTTCACAAATTCGTCGTTTTCATCACGCGCGTAAGCCGCTTCCAGGCCTTCAACGGCGGTCGGGAACTGGAACTCGCCTTTTGCCAGGGTCAGCAGATCATAGGCTTGCTCAACGCGGTCCCAGCGGTTGTCACGGTCCATGGCATAGTAACGGCCAATGATGGACGCCACGCGGCCTTTGCCCATTGCGGCAAATTTATCTTCAAACGCTTCAAGAGAACCTTTTGCGCTGCGTGGCGGCGTATCTCGACCATCCAGGAAGGCGTGCAGATAGATTTTTTCCGCACCGCGCTCGGCGGCCAGTTCTACCATCGCCATGATGTGATCTTCGTGGCTGTGAACGCCGCCCGCAGAGAGCAGACCCATAATGTGAACGGCCTTGCCTGCGGCAACGGCTTTATCAACCGCTCCGGTGAGCGTTGGGTTGGCAAAGAATGTACGTTCTTTGATTTCAACGTCCAGGCGCGTCAGGTCCTGATAAACGATACGGCCCGCACCCAGGTTAACGTGACCCACTTCAGAGTTGCCCATCTGACGATCCGGCAGACCCACTTCCAGGCCAGACGCATCAATCAGGGTGTGGGGACGTTTTGCCCATAGCGCATCCATAACCGGGGTTTTGGCGTTGAAAATGGCGTTATCCTGTTGATCTTCACGGTAGCCATAGCCATCCAGAATCACCAGTACCATAGGTTTTTTAGAAACCGACATTGCGACAACCTCATGCTCAAGAGACAAAAAATTTGCGTAATTTTACTACAGCTGAATCGATAAAATAGCCGCAGAAGATCAAAGAAAGCGCGGGGGCAAGGCTGTTCTCAGGCCATTTTGAGGCTTTTTTTACGTGGCATGCCGCAGAAAATAGATTAGCTTTATGTCGCTGGCTGTATTTGCCACAGCGCACAGGTATACTCCTGTCCTGGTTTTTTTAATCACTTAGTCGGGAGTTGTTACCCCCCATGCAAGAAATTATGCAATTCGTTAGCCGCCACCCGGTTCTGAGCATCGCGTGGATTGGCCTGCTGGTCGCTGTACTGTTCACCACATTTAAGGGACTGACGTCTAAAATTAAGGTGATCACCCGCGGTGAAGCGACACGTCTGATCAACAAAGAGGACGCCGTGGTTGTCGATCTGCGTCAGCGCGACGATTTCCGCAAGGGCCACATCGCAGGTGCTATCAACCTGCTGCCAGCGGAAATTAAAGCGAACAACATTGGTGAGCTGGAGAAGCATAAAGCCCAGCCGATTATTGTTGTTGACGGCACTGGCATGCAGGCGCAGGAATCTGCCAACGCACTGCATAAAGCAGGCTTTGAAAACGTAATGGTGCTGAAAGAAGGCATCTCCGGATGGAGCGGGGAGAATCTTCCTTTAGTGCGCGGTAAATAAGGAGTTAAGTGATGGCCAATATTGAGATCTACACCAAAGCAACGTGCCCGTTCTGCCACCGAGCGAAAGCGCTGCTGTCCAGCAAAGGCGTAACGTTCAAGGAACTGCCGATCGATGGTGACGCGATTAAACGCGAAGAGATGATCCAACGCAGTGGTCGCACAACGGTTCCACAGATTTTTATTGATGCGCAGCACATTGGCGGCTGTGATGACTTGTATGCGCTCGACGCCCGTGGTGGACTCGATCCGCTGCTGAGCTAGAGACTTTAGGACAATTAAAAAGGGTTTTTCCATGTCAGAACAAAATAACACCGAGATGACTTTCCAGATCCAGCGCATCTACACCAAGGATGTCTCTTTCGAAGCGCCAAATGCGCCGCACGTTTTCCAGAAAGACTGGCAGCCAGAGGTTAAACTTGATCTGGATACCGCATCCACCCAGCTGGCGGATGATGTGTATGAAGTCGTACTGCGTGTCACCGTGACTGCCTCTCTGGGCGAAGAAACTGCATTCCTGTGCGAAGTTCAGCAGGGCGGTATCTTCTCCATCGGCGGCATCGAAGGCAACCAGATGGCACATTGCCTGGGTGCATACTGCCCGAACATCCTGTTCCCGTATGCGCGTGAATGCATTACCAGCCTGGTTTCTCGCGGTACATTCCCGCAACTGAACCTTGCGCCAGTAAACTTTGATGCGCTGTTCATGAACTATCTACAGCAGCAGGCTGGCGAAGGTGCCGAACAACATCAGGATGCCTGATGAGCACTGTTAATGCGTCAATGACTGTGATCGGTGCCGGCTCTTACGGCACCGCTCTTGCCATCACGCTGGCAAGAAATGGTCACGACGTGGTCCTGTGGGGCCACGATCCAAAACATATCGCGACGTTGCAACACGACCGCTGCAACGTGGCGTTTCTCCCGGACGTTCCGTTCCCTGACTCTCTGTATCTGGAAAGCGACCTCGCGACCGCGCTGGCGGCCAGCCGCAATATTTTGATTGTGGTGCCAAGCCACGTGTTTGGCGAAGTCCTGCGTCAGATTAAGCCGCTGATGCGTGCGGATGCGCGTATTGTATGGGCGACGAAGGGGCTGGAAGCGGAAACCGGACGTCTGTTGCAGGACGTTGCCCGCGAAGCGCTGGGAACCGCGATCCCGCTGGCGGTGATCTCGGGGCCGACGTTTGCCAAAGAGCTGGCTGCGGGCTTGCCGACGGCGATTTCGCTGGCGTCCACCGACCAGGCATTTTCCGACGATCTTCAGCAACTGCTGCACTGCGGCAAAAGCTTCCGCGTGTACAGCAACCCCGATTTTATCGGCGTGCAGCTGGGCGGCGCGGTGAAGAACGTCATTGCCATCGGGGCCGGGATGTCTGACGGCATCGGTTTCGGCGCGAATGCGCGTACTGCGCTGATCACCCGTGGCCTGACCGAAATGTCCCGCCTGGGCGAAGCGCTGGGTGCCGATCCGGCCACCTTTATGGGAATGGCAGGGCTGGGCGACCTGGTGCTGACCTGCACCGATAACCAGTCGCGTAACCGCCGCTTTGGCATGATGCTCGGACAGGGCAGCGATGTAAAAAGCGCGCAGGAGAAGATTGGTCAGGTGGTTGAAGGCTATCGCAATACCAAGGAAGTTCGCGAACTGGCGCACCGTTTCGGTGTTGAAATGCCAATAACCGAGGAAATTTATCAGGTATTGTATTGCGGAAAAAATGCGCGCGAGGCAGCATTGACCTTATTAGGTCGTGCGCGCAAGGACGAGCGCAGCAGCAATTAGCCGGGAAGTATCGTCACCTGAATGACCCAGCCAGCGCAGAACTGGCTGGTCATTAACTATCGTCTGGAGCAAGCAATGCCGTGTGAAGAACTGGATATCGTCTGGAATAATATTAAAGCCGAAGCCCGAGCTTTGGCCGACTGTGAGCCCATGCTGGCCAGTTTCTATCACGCGACGCTACTCAAGCACGAAAATCTCGGCAGCGCCCTGAGCTATATGCTCGCCAATAAACTGGCTTCCCCTATCATGCCTGCTATTGCCATTCGCGAGGTGGTGGAAGAGGCCTACGCCGCAGATCCGGAGATGATTGCTTCTGCCGCCTGCGACATCCAGGCCGTGCGCACGCGTGACCCGGCGGTGGATAAATATTCCACGCCGCTGCTGTATCTCAAAGGCTTCCATGCCTTACAGGCGTACCGCATCGGCCACTGGTTATGGAATGAGGGACGCCGCGCGCTGGCCATCTTCCTGCAAAACCAGGTGTCCGTGACCTTCCAGGTCGATATTCACCCGGCGGCGAAAATTGGCCGCGGGATCATGCTCGATCACGCCACCGGCATTGTTGTCGGGGAAACGGCGGTGATCGAAGATGACGTGTCGATCCTGCAATCCGTTACGCTGGGCGGTACCGGTAAAACCAGCGGCGATCGCCATCCGAAAATTCGTGAAGGGGTGATGATTGGCGCGGGTGCTAAAATCCTCGGCAATATTGAAGTCGGACGCGGCGCGAAGATTGGCGCGGGGTCGGTTGTGCTCCAGCCTGTACCGCCGCACACCACCGCCGCTGGCGTCCCGGCGCGCATCGTCGGTAAGCCAGACAGTGATAAGCCGTCGATGGATATGGATCAGCACTTCAACGGTATTCACCACACCTTCGAATACGGCGACGGTATCTGAACGCCGGAACACCTAAATAAAAAAGCCCGGTGAGTCAATGCACCGGGCTTTTGATTAGTTGCGGTATAACACTTTGATAATGTGATAGCCGAATTGTGTGTGCAGTGGGCCAGTTGGCTCCAGCACCGGGCAGGAGAAGACCACTTTATCAAACGCCGGGACCATCTGGCCCTGGCGGAACTCGCCTAAGTCACCACCGCGTTTGCCTGACGGGCAAATCGAGTGTTTCTTCGCCAGTTTGCCGAAGTCGGCGCCGTTTTTAATCTGTTCGAGCAGATCCTGTGCCAGTTTCTCTTCTTTAACAAGGATATGCAGTGCTGCTGCTGTTTTTGCCATGATCGTGCCTTGAGTCGACTAGTTTACGATCGGTATACTACCACGCGTTTTTCCTCCTCTCCCGACTTTCATTGAGTGACCATTTATGCGTTTAAACCCCGGACAACAACAAGCTGTCGAATTCGTCACCGGACCCTGCCTGGTGCTGGCGGGAGCGGGCTCCGGTAAAACACGCGTGATCACCAACAAAATCGCCCACTTAATTCGGGGTTGTGGATACCAGGCGCGCCATATCGCGGCGGTCACCTTTACCAACAAAGCGGCGCGTGAGATGAAAGAGCGCGTCGGCCAGACGCTGGGCCGTAAAGAGGCGCGCGGGCTGATGATCTCCACCTTCCACACGCTGGGTCTGGATATCATCAAGCGCGAATACGCGGCGCTGGGCATGAAGTCCAACTTTTCTCTCTTTGATGACACCGACCAGGTGGCGCTGCTTAAAGAGCTGACGGAAGGGCTGATCGAAGATGACAAAGTGCTGTTGCAACAGCTGATCTCGACGATCTCGAACTGGAAAAACGATCTGATGACGCCGGCCCAGGCAGCGGCAAGCGCTAAAGGCGAGCGCGACCGCATCTTTGCCCACTGCTACGGTCTGTACGACGCGCATATGAAAGCCTGCAACGTCCTGGATTTCGACGATCTGATCCTGCTGCCGACGCTACTGCTTCAGCGGAATGAAGAGGTGCGCGAGCGCTGGCAGAACAAAATTCGTTACCTGCTGGTGGATGAATACCAGGATACCAACACCAGCCAGTACGAGCTGGTGAAGCTGCTGGTAGGGCAGCGTGCACGCTTTACCGTCGTAGGCGATGACGATCAGTCGATTTACTCCTGGCGTGGCGCACGTCCGCAAAACCTGGTGCTACTGAGCAAAGACTTCCCGGCGTTGCAGGTAATTAAACTGGAGCAGAACTACCGTTCCTCCGGGCGTATCCTGAAGGCGGCGAACATCCTGATTGCCAATAACCCGCACGTCTTTGAGAAGCGCCTGTTCTCCGAACTGGGTTACGGCACCGAGCTGAAAGTGCTAAGCGCCAACAACGAAGAGCACGAAGCGGAGCGCGTAACGGGCGAGCTGATTGCCCATCACTTCGTCAACAAAACTGAATACAAGGATTACGCGATCCTCTATCGCGGAAACCACCAGTCGCGCGTCTTTGAAAAGATGCTGATGCAGAACCGCATTCCCTACAAAATCTCCGGCGGTACGTCGTTCTTTTCGCGTCCGGAAATCAAGGATCTGCTGGCCTATCTGCGCGTGCTGACCAACCCGGATGACGACAGCGCTTTCCTGCGCATCGTGAATACGCCGAAACGCGAGATCGGCTCTGCGACGCTGCAAAAGCTGGGTGAATGGGCGATGACCCGCAACAAAAGCCTGTTCACCGCCAGCTTTGATATGGGGCTGAGCCAGACCCTGACCGGGCGCGGCTATGACGCCTTAACCCGCTTTACCCACTGGCTGGGTGAGGTGCAGCGTCTGGCAGAGCGCGAGCCGGTGGCAGCTGTGCGCGATCTGATCCACGGCATTGATTACGAATCCTGGTTGTATGAAACCTCCGCCAGCCCGAAAGCGGCAGAGATGCGGATGAAAAACGTTAACCAGCTCTTCAGCTGGATGACCGAAATGCTTGAAGGCTCTGAGATTGACGAGCCCATGACCCTGACGCAGGTGGTCACCCGCTTCACGCTGCGCGATATGATGGAGCGCGGCGAAAGCGAAGAAGAGGCCGATCAGGTTCAGCTGATGACGTTACATGCCTCGAAAGGGCTGGAGTTCCCGTATGTCTATCTGGTGGGGATGGAAGAGGGCTTATTGCCGCACCAGAGCAGCATTGATGAAGATAACGTCGACGAAGAGCGCCGTCTGGCCTACGTGGGGATCACCCGTGCGCAGAAAGAGCTGACGTTTACGCTGTGCAAAGAGCGCCGTCAGTATGGTGAGCTGGTGCGCCCGGAGCCGAGCCGTTTTCTGCTGGAGTTGCCTCAGGACGATCTTATCTGGGAGCAGGAGCGTAAAGTCATAACCGCTGAAGAGCGTATGCACAAAGGGCAGGCAAACGTGGCAAACATTCGCGCGATGCTGGCAAAAGCCAAAGAGAAGGGATAACTATTTGCAGGCCGGGTAAGGCAAAGCCGCCACCCGGCACGCTTCAAAGGGTCACTTCACATCAAGCGCCCAGTGCACATAGCTCTGCCACTGGTACTCCTGCTCAATCAGTTCCGCCCCAAGCGGATGATCCTCAAGCCAGTTTTCCGGCAGCGTCAGCGTCAGTTTCTCATCGTCTGCCGCCAGCGTAATGGCGGGCAGCAAATCATCACGACGCCGACTGGCAAACAGGATCGCCAGCCGAAGCAGACGACACAGATGCTCCGCCACGCGCGGCGGCACAGCGTTCTGCTGGTGAAGGGAAGAGAGATCGACGGCGTTAGTCTGATTCAGCAGCAGGGTGGCCAGCAGCTTCTTCTGGGCGGGCGTATAGCCCGGCAAATCGAGATTACGCACCAGCCAGGCCGCGTGCAGCGGTGCCTGCTTGTACTCCACGCTGAGACCAATTTCATGTAGCGCACAGGCGCTTAGCAACAGATCGCGGCTTAACGGTTCAATATCCCAGCTTTTTTTCACCTGATCGGCAAACAGTGAGGCGAGTTGACTCACTCTCTGTGCCTGGTCGATATCCACAATAAAGCGGCGCTGAACGTTACGCAGCGTACGGCTACGGATGTCCTGATCGACCGACTGGTGCAGCATTCCGTAGACCAGACCTTCGCGCAGCGCACCGCCTGCCAGAGTCATACACTGGATATTCAGTTCAGTAAAAATGGCGATCAGAATGGCGAGCCCACTGGGGAAAACCAGAGCGCGTTCGAGCGTCAGCCCTTCTATTTCAAGCTCTTCCAGACGACCACACTGGATGGCGCGCTGTTTAAGCTGCTGGAGTTTGGCAAGCGTGATCCGCTCGTCCATTCCCTGTGCCATCATGATTTCCTGCAACGCCTGAACGGTCCCGGACGCGCCGACACACACTTTCCAGCCGTGATAGCGCAGTTCGTCCATGACCGGGCGCAGGACCGCGCGCGCCGCGTTTTCCGCCTCGTCAAAATTCTCTTTGGCAAGGTTTCGATCGGTAAAGTAGCGTTCCAGCCAGGTCACACAGCCCATCGACAGGCTGAAGAGCGACGTCGCCTGCGCGCCTGTACCCGTGACCAGTTCGGTACTGGCACCACCGATATCGACCACCAGACGGCGATCGTCGCCGCCGGTCGTGTGCGCCACACCCTGATAAATCAGACGCGCTTCTTCTTCACCGCTGATGACCTGCACCGGACAGCCCAGAATTTCCTGTGCTCTGGCAATGAAATCGCCAGCGTTAACCGCCAGACGAAGGGTCGCCGTGGCAACAACGCGAATTTGACTGAGCGGGATATCCTGCAAACGTTCTGCAAACAGACGCAGACACTGCCAGCCACGTTCCATGGCTTCCGGGGAGAGGTGATTGTCGCTGCTCAGGCCCGCCGCGAGGCGGACCTTGCGCTTAATGCGCGTCAGCGTTTGTATGCTTCCCGCCACCTCGCGCACAACCAGCATATGAAAACTATTCGAACCGAGATCAATTGCCGCATAAAGCGAGGTGGAGCTGAGCATATTTTTTAACCTGAACGACGACGATTACGCGGTGCACCGCCGGAACGACGCGGACCATTGCCGGAGCGTGGACGGGTAAGGCGCTTAGGTGGCGGCAGCTCGCTCAACAGCGCGTCCGGATTGTATTTGCTCTGTGGAATAGAGTGACCGATGTAGGTCTCAATGGCCGGAAGATTCAGCGCATACTCTTCACACGCAAGGCTGATGGAGTGACCGCTTGCGCCGGCACGACCGGTACGACCGATACGGTGTACGTAGTCTTCACAGTCATCTGGCAGGTCATAGTTAAAGACGTGCGTCACGGCTGGAATGTGCAGGCCACGGGCCGCCACGTCGGTCGCGACCAGAATATCAAGGTCGCCACGAGTAAATTCGTCGAGAATGCGCAGGCGTTTTTTCTGCGCCACGTCGCCGGTCAGCAGGCCCACACGGTGCCCATCTGCCGCCAGGTGACCCCAGATATCTTCACAGCGGTGTTTGGTGTTCGCGAAGATAATCGCGCGATCCGGCCACTCTTCTTCGATCAGGGTTTGCAGCAGGCGCATTTTCTCTTCATTAGAAGGATAGAAAAGCTCTTCTTTAATGCGGTGCCCGGTTTTCTGCTCCGGTTCTACTTCCACATATTCCGCATTGTTCATCTGCTCGAATGCGAGTTCACGTACGCGGTATGACAGGGTTGCGGAGAACAGCATGTTCAGACGCTGGTTTGCCGCAGGCATACGGCGGAACAGCCAGCGGATGTCTTTAATGAAGCCCAGATCGTACATGCGGTCTGCTTCATCCAGCACCACGACCTGGATTGCGCCGAGGTTGATATGGTTCTGTTTGGCGTAGTCGATAAGACGGCCAGTGGTCCCAATCAGGATATCGACGCCGCTTTCCAGCACTTTCAGCTGTTTATCGTAGCCGTCGCCGCCATAGGCCAGGCCAAGTTTCAGGCCGGTGGCTTGCGCCAGGGGCTCAGCGTCTGCGTGGATCTGTACCGCCAGTTCTCGCGTCGGGGCCATAATTAGCGCGCGCGGCTGGTTAACTTTGCGGTCTGCAATCGCCGGGTGAGAAAGTAAATAATGAAACGTTGACGTTAAAAACGCCATCGTTTTGCCAGTACCGGTTTGCGCCTGCCCTGCAACGTCGCGACCGGCCAGCGTCAGCGGCAGGGCGAGAGCCTGAATGGGCGTGCAGTTATGAAACCCTTTAGTTTCAAGGGCTTCGATCACCTTTGGGTGCAGGGCGAAGTCGGAAAACTTCTGTTCTGTTAAATGTGTTTTGCTCATAGTGTGGTAGAATATCAGCTTACTATTGCTTTACGAAAGCGTATCCGGTGAAATAAAGTCAACCTTTAGTTGGTTAATGCGACATCAACACGTCGTTGGTGGAGACAAAACCAACGTACCAGGCTTATTCCTGTGGAGTTATATATGAGCGATAAAATTATTCACCTGACTGACGACAGTTTTGACACGGACGTACTTAAAGCTGACGGGCTGATCCTCGTTGATTTCTGGGCTGAATGGTGTGGTCCTTGCAAAATGATCGCTCCGATTCTGGATGAAATCGCTGACGAATATCAGGGCAAACTGACCGTTGCCAAGCTGAACATCGACCAGAACCCGGGCACCGCGCCAAAATACGGTATCCGTGGCATCCCGACCCTGCTGCTGTTCAAGAACGGTGACGTGGCGGCGACCAAAGTGGGCGCACTGTCCAAAGGTCAACTGAAAGAGTTCCTGGACGCTAACCTGGCGTAAGGTTTCTCAGCTGAGCGTCCAGAGCGCCTAATTAACGGCGAGATCTGGACGCCCGGCTTTAGTCGTGCTAAGTTAGCTATGACTACGTTTTAAACATATCTTGTTGTTTGAATCTTGTTTTACCCGATACTTCCCGTTGTTAACTTAAACAGTGCGTGAAGTTGCTAGATTCCGGGCTTGTCACTCAATCCGTCTTGTCGTTTCAGTTCTGCGTTCTTTCCCTGTGACCAGACAGCGAACAGACATGAGGTGATGGCCGCTAAACAGGCATGGATGACCCTGCCATACCATTCACAACATTAAGTTCGAGAATCACCCCGAGTTTAAGAACCCACACCATTATGAATCTTACCGAATTAAAGAATACGCCGGTTTCTGAGCTGATCACTCTCGGCGAAAATATGGGACTGGAAAACCAGGCTCGTATGCGCAAGCAGGACATCATTTTCGCCATCCTGAAGCAGCACGCTAAGAGTGGCGAAGATATCTTTGGCGACGGTGTGCTGGAGATACTGCAAGACGGATTTGGTTTCCTCCGCTCCGCAGACAGCTCCTACCTCGCCGGCCCTGACGACATCTACGTATCCCCTAGCCAAATCCGCCGTTTCAACCTCCGCACTGGTGACACCATTTCAGGTAAGATTCGTCCTCCAAAAGAGGGTGAACGCTACTTTGCGCTGTTGAAGGTTAACGAAGTTAACTACGACAAACCGGAAAACTCCCGCAATAAGATCCTGTTCGAGAACTTAACGCCGCTGCACGCGAACTCTCGTCTGCGCATGGAGCGTGGTAACGGGTCTACTGAAGACTTAACTGCGCGTGTGCTGGATCTGGCATCGCCAATTGGTCGTGGCCAGCGTGGTCTGATTGTGGCGCCGCCAAAAGCCGGTAAAACCATGCTGCTGCAAAACATCGCGCAGAGCATTGCTTACAACCATCCAGACTGTGTGCTGATGGTGCTGCTGATTGACGAACGTCCGGAAGAAGTGACCGAGATGCAGCGTCTGGTGAAAGGGGAAGTGGTTGCGTCTACCTTCGACGAGCCTGCTTCTCGCCACGTTCAGGTTGCGGAAATGGTTATCGAGAAGGCGAAACGCCTGGTTGAGCACAAGAAAGACGTGATCATCCTGCTCGACTCCATCACCCGTCTGGCGCGTGCCTACAACACCGTGGTGCCAGCTTCCGGTAAAGTACTGACCGGTGGTGTGGATGCCAACGCCCTGCATCGTCCGAAGCGTTTCTTCGGTGCGGCGCGTAACGTGGAAGAGGGCGGTAGCCTGACCATTATCGCGACGGCGCTGATCGATACCGGCTCCAAAATGGACGAGGTTATCTACGAAGAGTTCAAAGGTACAGGCAACATGGAACTGCACCTTTCTCGTAAAATCGCAGAAAAACGCGTCTTCCCGGCGATCGACTACAACCGTTCCGGTACCCGTAAAGAAGAGCTGCTTACCACTCAGGAAGAGCTTCAGAAAATGTGGATCCTGCGTAAAATCATCCATCCAATGGGCGAAATCGACGCAATGGAATTCCTCATTAACAAACTGGCGATGACCAAAACGAACGACGATTTCTTCGACATGATGAAACGCTCGTAACGCAAATAATCCCAGTAAACGCCACGTTTTTACGTGGCGTTTTTTATTTATGGACTATACGCTATTACCATACACTCCCAATTTTGACCGGTCGGTGCGAGAATGAGATAATTCGCACAGTAAAAATATTAATAGCTTGAATAATAAACAAATGGGTCGCAAGAGGTATGCTTTATGCCTTCTGGCTTGATGCCATCATGGTTATACTTCTTTGACTAACATATGTTGAGAACATCCATTGTGAACCTATTCGATACGTTTGCTGAACTAACCAGTATTTTTTTGTTTACTACTTGCTTTCTTTTTTTCGCGCGCAAGGTGGCAAAGTATCTGGGGTTAGTGGATAAACCCAATTTTCGTAAACGGCATCAGGGTATGATCCCCTTGGTGGGTGGTATCTCCGTTTTTGCAGGTGTCTGTTTCACTTTTGCTATCGCTGATTACTATATCCCTCATGCAAGGTTATACCTCAGCTGCGCGGCGGTTCTGGTTATTGTGGGGGCACTGGATGATCGTTACGATATCAGTGTAAAAATTCGAGCTCTCGTACAGGCTGCTGTTGGTATTGCCATGATGGTGGCAGCAAAACTTCACTTGAGCAGCCTTGGTTACATTTTTGGTTCCTGGGAGATGGTGCTCGGACCATTTGGTTACTTCCTCACACTCTTTGCCGTATGGGTTTCAATCAATGCCTTTAATATGGTCGATGGGATAGATGGTTTATTGGGCGGATTATCTTGTGTCTCATTTGCTGCTATTGGCATTATCCTATGGTTTGATAGTCAATACAGCCTGGCAATGTGGTGTTTCGCCATGATTGCGGCCATTCTACCCTACATCCTGTTAAATCTTGGGGCGCTGGGCCGTCGCTATAAAGTCTTTATGGGCGACGCGGGTAGCACATTGATTGGTTTCACTATTATCTGGATCTTGTTGGAAACTACGCAGGGTAAAACTCACCCTATCAGCCCGGTAACGGCTCTCTGGATTATCGCCATCCCGCTGATGGACATGGTCGCTATTATGTACCGCCGTCTGCGTAAAGGGATGAGCCCGTTTTCTGCCGATAGGCAACATATTCATCACCTGATTATGCGCGCCGGCTTCACGTCTCGTCAGGCATTTGTGTTGATTACGCTTGCGGCTGCTATTCTGGCTGCGATTGGCGTTGCCGCGGAATACGCACATTTCATTCCTGAATGGGTAATGTTGGTATTATTCTTGCTAGCATTTTTCATGTACGGTTACTGCATCAAGCGTGCATGGAAAGTCGCGCGTTTTATTAAACGTTTAAAACGCAGGATGCGTCGGAACAGTGGCAAAAACACAACATTAACTAAGTAAAACCGGGACTATGATGACTCAACCGTTGGCGGGAGCGAAATCAGTGGGCACTGAGAACGAGCTGGATATTCGTGGTTTGTTTCGCGTGTTATGGCAGGGCAAACTGTGGATTGTGGGGATTGCCCTGGGGTTCGCGCTGTTAGCGCTTGCCTACACCTTCTTTGCAAAACAAGAGTGGAGCGCCACGGCGATCACAGACCGACCAACGGTGAATATGCTTGGAGGCTACTACTCCCAGCAGCAATTCCTGCGTAATCTTGATATCAAGGCCAATCTGGCGACCCCGGATCAGGCCTCGGTGATGGATGAATCCTACAAAGAGTTTGTGATGCAGCTGGCGTCGTGGGATACACGTCGCGATTTCTGGTCCCAGACGGACTATTACAAGCAGCGCATGGTCGGTAACAGCAAAGCGGATGCCGCGCTGCTGGATGACCTGATTAATAACATTCAGTTTATGCCTGGCGATGTGCTTCGTAACGTTAGCGACAGCGTGAAGCTGATTGCGGAAACGGCGCCGGACGCCAACAACCTGTTGCGTCAGTACGTTGCTTTTGCCAGCCAGCGCGCGGCCAGTCATCTGAATGACGAGCTGAAAGGCGCCTGGGCTGCGCGTACTATTCAGATGAAAGCGCAGGTCAAACGTCAGGAAGAGGTCGCTAAGGCCATCTTCGCCCGTCGCGTGCATAATATTGAGCAGGCGCTGAAGATTGCGGAACAGCACAATATTTCCCGTAGCGAAACGGATGTTCCGGCTGACGAACTCCCGGATTCAGAAATGTTCCTTCTTGGTCGCCCAATGCTTCAGGCGCGTCTGGAAAATATCCAGGCCGTTGGCCCTGACTTTGACCTTGATTACGACCAAAACCGCGCCATGCTCAATACGCTCAACGTCGGTCCAACGCTGGACCCGCGTTTTCAGACCTATCGTTATTTAAGAACGCCTGAAGAGCCTGTAAAACGCGATAGTCCGCGTCGCGCATTCCTGATGATCATGTGGGGGATTGTGGGCGCACTGACTGGCGCTGGCGTAGCGTTATTGCGTCGCCGCACAAACTAAGAACGCCGTCTACGATGAAGGCTGCGGCCTTCATCGTCTAATCGAAGAGAATCGATGTGAAAGTACTAACCGTATTTGGCACCAGGCCGGAGGCCATCAAGATGGCGCCTCTGGTTCATGCGCTGGCCAGAGATCCTGATATCGAAGCGAAAGTGTGCGTGACTGCCCAGCACCGTGAGATGCTCGATCAGGTCTTAACCCTCTTTTCTATCGTCCCGGATTACGATCTCAATATAATGAAACCGGGACAGGGACTGACGGAAATCACCTGCCGTATTCTGCAAGAATTAAAGCCTATTCTGGAGTCGTTCAAGCCGGATGTGGTGCTGGTGCACGGCGACACCACCACCACCGTGGCAACCAGCCTGGCTGCGTTCTATCAGCGTATCCCCGTTGGTCATATTGAAGCGGGTCTGCGTACCGGCAATCTCTATTCCCCGTGGCCGGAAGAGGCCAACCGTACGCTCACCGGTCACCTGGCGATGTACCATTTTGCGCCAACCGAGAACTCACGCCAAAACCTGCTGCGCGAAAATATCAGCGACAGCAAGATCTTTGTCACCGGCAATACGGTCATTGATGCGCTGATTTGGGTGCGTGACCGCGTGCTGGCTAACAGCGAACTTCAGGCAGAACTTGCTGCGCGCTATCCGTTCCTGAACAACGGCAAGAAAACGATTCTGGTGACGGGCCACCGCCGCGAAAGCTTTGGCCGTGGCTTTGAGCAAATCTGCCACGCGCTGGCTGAAATCGCCGCGCAGAACGAGGATGTGCAGATTGTCTATCCGGTGCACCTCAACCCGAACGTCAGCGAACCGGTCAACCGTATCCTCGGCCACGTGGAAAACGTGCTCCTGATCGAGCCACAGGACTATCTGCCCTTTGTCTGGCTGATGAACCACGCCTGGCTGATCCTGACCGATTCAGGCGGCATTCAGGAAGAGGCGCCTTCACTCGGTAAGCCGGTACTGGTGATGCGTGAAACCACCGAACGCCCGGAAGCGGTTACTGCCGGTACCGTGCGTCTGGTGGGAACGGATCCGCGTCGTATTGTCGAAGAGGTCACGCGCTTACTGCATGACGATGAAGAGTATCAGGCGATGAGCCGGGCCCACAATCCGTACGGTGACGGGCAGGCTTGTGGTCGTATTTTGCACGCACTTAAACACAATCGGGTAACGCTATGAGTTTTTCTACCATCTCTGTTGTTGGTCTTGGCTATATCGGGCTGCCTACTGCGGCGGCCTTTGCCTCTCGTCAAAAGCAGGTTGTTGGCGTTGATATCAACGCGCACGCGGTGGAAACCATCAACCGTGGCGAAATTCATATCGTGGAGCCCGATCTCGATCGCGTGGTGAAAAAGGCGGTGGACGGTGGCTTCCTGCGCGCCAGCACCACGCCGGTAGAAGCCGATGCGTACCTGATTGCGGTTCCAACGCCCTTTAAAGGCGAGCATGAGCCTGACATGGTTTACGTCGAGGCGGCGGCAAAATCCATTGCGCCTGTGCTGAAGAAAGGGGCGCTGGTTATCCTTGAGTCCACTTCACCCGTTGGGGCAACCGAGCAGATGGCACAGTGGCTGGCCGAGGCGCGTCCCGATCTCAGCTTCCCGCAGCAGGCGGGCGACCAGGCCGATATCAATATCGCCTACTGCCCTGAGCGCGTACTGCCCGGCCAGGTGATGGTGGAACTGATCAAAAATGACCGCGTGATTGGCGGCATGACGCCAGTCTGCTCCGCGCGCGCCAGCGAGCTGTATAAGATCTTCCTTGAAGGCGAATGTGTGGTGACCAACTCCCGCACCGCCGAGATGTGCAAACTGACCGAAAACAGCTTCCGCGACGTTAACATCGCGTTTGCGAATGAACTGTCGTTGATTTGCGCCGATCAGGGGATTAACGTCTGGGAACTTATTCGCCTTGCCAACCGTCACCCCCGCGTGAACATCCTTCAGCCGGGGCCGGGCGTGGGCGGGCACTGTATCGCGGTCGATCCGTGGTTTATCGTGGCACAGAACCCGGAACAGGCACGCCTGATTCGTACCGCGCGCGAAGTAAACGACCACAAACCGCACTGGGTCATCAACCAGGTCAAAGCCACGGTCGCGGATTGCCTGGCCGACAGCGGCAAACGCGCCAGTGAGCTGAAAATTGCCTGCTTTGGTCTGGCATTCAAACCGAATATTGACGATCTGCGCGAAAGCCCGGCGATGGAAATTGCCGAAATGATCGCTGCCTGGCACAGCGGTGAAACGCTGGTGGTGGAACCGAATATTCATGCGCTGCCGGCAAAACTTGCCGGTCACTGCACTCTTACCGCCCTGGATGACGCGCTGGCGACGGCGGATGTGCTGGTGCTGCTGGTGGATCACAATGCGTTTAAAGCGGTCTCCGGTGATGCCGTACGTCAGCAGTATGTTGTTGATACCAAAGGCGTGTGGCGTTGAGTATCCTCAACGGCGTGCTGGAGTCCCTTGAGTGGGAAAGCGCATTCTTTGCGCGTCCCTCAGCGATAGTGCGTCTGCGCGACAATGCCCCTGCATTGCAGGAAGCAGACTTCAGCGCCTGGCAGCGCGTACAGGCTAAGATCCCGGCGGACCGCGCCGATCTGCTGGACGCCCTCCAGCAGCACGGATTCCGGCTGGTCGAGGGTGAGGTTGATCTCTCTGTTACCGTGGCTCGCCACGCCTCACCGGGCGCGGAAATTGCAACGGAGCAGGATATCCCCGCGCTGCGCGAGATGGCGGCGCTGGCCTTCGCTCAGAGCCGTTTCCGGGCGCCCTGGTATGCGCCCGATGACAGCGGCCGCTTTTATGCCCAGTGGATAGAGAATGCGGTCAAAGGCACGTTTGACCACGTCTGTCTGGTGTTCCGTACCGCCGGGGGGCAGATTCAGGGTTTTGTTTCGCTTCGCAGGCTCAACGAGCACGAGGCGCGCATCGGTTTGTTAGCCGGGCGCGGCATGGGCGAGAAACTCATGCAGACGGCGCTGCACTGGGCGGAGCAACAACAGGTATCGACGCTGCGGGTCGCAACCCAGATGGGCAACACCGCTGCGCTTAAACGTTATATTGCGAGTGGTGCCAGCATCGACGCCACCGCCTACTGGTTATACAGGTGACAAGATGATTCCATTTAACGCGCCTCCCGTCGTGGGCACTGAACTTGATTACATGCAGTCTGCTATGGGCAGCGGCAAGCTCTGTGGCGACGGCGGTTTTACCCGCCGCTGCCAGCAGTGGATGGAGCAACGTTTTCACAGTGCCAAGGTACTGCTGACGCCGTCCTGTACCGCATCGCTAGAGATGGCGGCGCTGTTGCTGGATATCCAGCCCGGCGATGAAGTGATCATGCCGAGCTACACCTTCGTCTCCACGGCGAACGCGTTTGTCCTGCGCGGGGCGAAAATCGTGTTTGTGGATATCCGTCCGGATACCATGAACATCGACGAAACGCTGATTGAAGCGGCGATCACCGATAAAACGCGGGCGATTGTGCCGGTGCATTACGCGGGCGTAGCCTGTGAGATGGACACCATCATGGCCATCGCTAAAAAGCACAACCTGTTTGTGGTGGAAGACGCCGCGCAGGGCGTGATGTCCACCTACAAAGGACGCGCGCTGGGCACCATCGGTCATATCGGCTGCTTTAGCTTCCACGAAACCAAAAACTACACCGCAGGCGGCGAAGGCGGCGCGACGCTGATTAACGATCGTGCCCTGGTGGAGCGTGCGGAAGTGATCCGTGAAAAAGGGACCAACCGCAGCCAGTTCTTCCGCGGTCAGGTGGATAAGTACACCTGGCGAGATATCGGCTCAAGCTACCTGATGGCGGATTTGCAGGCCGCGTATCTCTGGGCGCAGCTGGAAGCGGCAGAGCGCATCAATCTGCAACGCCTCTCCCTGTGGCAAACCTACTACGACGCGCTGGAGCCGCTGGCAAAAGCCGGACGTATTGAACTGCCGACCATTCCGGCAGACTGCATCCACAACGCCCACATGTTCTACATCAAGTTGCGCGATAACGACGATCGCAGCAAGCTGATTGCCTGGCTGAAAGAGGCGGAAATTATGGCGGTATTCCACTATATTCCGCTGCACTCCAGCCCGGCGGGCGAAGCCTTCGGGATGTTTGCCGGTGAAGACCGCTACACCACCAAAGAGAGTGAACGTCTGCTCCGCCTGCCCCTGTTCTACAACCTCGCGCCGGTGAACCAGCGTACGGTGATCAATTCGCTTCTGAGTTATTTCGCCTGATATGTCTCTGGCAAAAGCGTCGGTGTGGACGGCAGCGTCCACGCTAGTAAAAATTGGCGCCGGGTTACTGGTTGTCAAGCTGCTGGCCGTCTCATTTGGTCCGTCAGGCGTTGGGCTGGCAGGAAACTTCCGCCAGCTGGTCACGGTGCTTGGCGTGCTGGCGGGGGCCGGGATATTCAATGGCGTCACCAAATACGTCGCGCAGCATCATGACGATGCCGAAAAGCTCCGCACGGTGGTGGGCACCTCCTCTGCTATGGTGCTGGGCTTCTCTACGTTGCTGGCCGTCGTCTTTTTGCTGGCGGCGGCACCCATCAGCCAGGGGCTGTTCGGACACACGCATTATCAGGGGCTGGTGCGCCTGGTGGCGCTCGTTCAGATGGGGATCGCCTGGGCGAACCTGCTGCTGGCGCTGATGAAAGGCTTCCGTGATGCCGCCGGGAATGCGCTGGCGCTGATCCTCGGCAGCATTATCGGCGTTGTCGCTTACTACTTTTGCTATCGGCTGGGCGGCTATGAAGGCGCGCTGCTGGGGCTGGCGCTGGTGCCTGCGCTTGTTGTCATTCCGGCTGCGTTTATGCTGATGCGCAGAGGCAATGTCCCGCTGAGTTACCTGAAACCGCAGTGGGACAAGATGCTGGCGGGGCAGCTCGGTAAGTTTACCCTGATGGCGCTCATCACTTCGGTAACGCTTCCCGTTGCCTACGTGATGATGCGAAACCTGCTGGCAGCGCATTACAGCTGGGATGAAGTGGGGATCTGGCAGGGCGTGAGCAGCATTTCAGATGCTTACCTCCAATTTATTACGGCTTCCTTTAGCGTCTATTTGCTGCCAACCTTATCGCGCCTGACTTCCAGGCAGGATATTACCCGCGAGATTTTTCGCTCCCTGCGTTTTGTGTTGCCGGCGGTTGCGATCGCCAGCTTTACCGTCTGGTTACTGCGTGATTTCGCCATCTGGCTACTGTTTTCGGCGAAGTTTACCGCCATGCGCGATCTGTTTGCCTGGCAACTGGTCGGCGATGTGCTGAAAGTTGGGGCATACGTTTTCGGCTATCTGGTGATTGCGAAGGCTTCGCTGCGGTTGTATATCCTGGCAGAGATCGGCCAGTTTGCGCTGCTGACGGCATTTTCTCACTGGCTGATCCCCACCCACGGTGCGCTGGGGGCGGCTCAGGCCTATATGGCAACTTATATCGTTTATTTCGCTGCCTGTTGCGGCGTATTTTTACTTTGGCGTAAACGCGCATGACTGCACTGATACACATACTGGGATCGGATATCCCGCATCACAACCAGACCGTTCTGCGGTTCTTCAACGATGAACTGGCATCCGGCACGCCCGATGCGCGCGAGTTTATGGTCGTTGGACGCGATAACGGCCTGAGCACGGCGTGTCCGGCATTGCACATCACCTTCTGGCCAGACAAAGCGGCGCTGACCAAAGCCGTTGTCGCGAAAGCCAAAGCGGACCGAAGCCAGCGTTTCTTCTTTCACGGACAGTTCAATACCGGCCTGTGGCTGGCGCTGTTAAGCGGCGGGATAAAACCTTCCCAGTTCAACTGGCATATCTGGGGAGCGGATCTCTACGAAGTCTCCCGTGGCTGGAAATTCCGTCTTTTTTATCCGCTGCGTCGTCTGGCGCAGGCGCGCGTGGGCTGTGTTTTTGCTACCCGTGGCGATCTCAACTATTTTGCTAAACAGCACCCAAAGGTTCGCGGGGAGCTGCTCTATTTCCCAACCCGTATGGATCCGGCGCTGAACTCCCTGGCGAATGACGCGGTTCGTGAGGGCAAACTGACTATCCTGGTGGGAAATTCCGGCGATCGCAGTAACGAGCATGTCGCGGCGCTGCGTGCGGTGCATCAGCAGTTTGGCGATACGGTGAACGTGGTGGTGCCGATGGGCTATCCCGCCAATAACGACGCCTACATCGATGACGTTCGCCAGCAGGGGCTTGCGCTGTTTAGCGCGGAAAATCTGCACATTCTCAGCGATAAGCTGGAATTTGATGACTATCTCGCGCTGCTGCGAAAATGCGATCTGGGCTATTTCATCTTTGCCCGTCAGCAGGGGATTGGTACGCTGTGTCTGCTGATTCAGGCGGGCGTACCGTGCGTGCTCAACCGCGAAAACCCGTTCTGGCAGGACATGGCCGAACAGCATATTCCGGTGCTGTTTACCTCTGACACGCTTAATGTCGAGGTGGTGCGGGAAGCGCAGCGTCAGCTCACGCTGGTGGATAAAAATAGCATCGACTTTTTCAGCCCGAACTATCTCACGCCGTGGCACCGCGCGCTGCGTATTGCTTCAGGAGACAACGCATGAGCCAGTTGCAATTTAGCGGCTTGCTGGTGGTCTGGCTGCTGAGCACGCTGTTTATCGCCACGCTCACCTGGTTTGAGTTCCGGCGCGTACGTTTTAACTTCAACGTATTCTTCTCGCTGCTGTTTTTGCTGACCTTTTTCTTTGGCTTCCCGCTGACCAGCATCCTCGTGTTCCGCTTTGATGTGGGCGTCGCTCCGCCGGAAATCTTGTTGCAGGCGCTGCTCTCTGCGACCTGCTTTTACGCGGTGTATTACGTCACCTATAAAACGCGCCTGCGCGCGGCGAAAGACACCACACCCCGTCGTCCACTGTTTACCATGAATCGGGTAGAAACCCATCTGACGTGGGTTATGCTGATGACTATCGCCCTCGTCAGCGTGGCGATTTTCTTCATGCATAACGGCTTTTTACTGTTTAAGTTGCAGTCCTATAGCCAGATTTTCTCCGCCGAAGTCTCCGGCGTCGCGCTCAAGCGTTTCTTCTATTTCTTCATTCCGGCGATGCTGGTGGTCTTTTTCCTGCGTCAGGACAGCAAAGCCTGGCTGTTCTTCCTGGTCAGCACCGTCGCATTTGGCATTCTGACCTACATGATCGTCGGCGGCACCCGCGCCAACATCATTATCGCCTTCGCGATTTTCCTGTTTATCGGCATTATTCGCGGCTGGATCTCGCTGTGGATGCTGGCGGCGGCAGGGGTCTTTGGCATTGTGGGGATGTTCTGGCTGGCGCTGAAGCGCTACGGACTGAACGTGGCGGGCGACGAAGCGTTTTATACCTTCCTGTATCTGACGCGCGACACCTTCTCGCCGTGGGAAAACCTGGCATTACTGCTGCAAAACTACGACAAAATCGAATTCCAGGGGCTGGCGCCGATTGTTCGCGATTTCTATGTCTTTATACCGACGTGGCTGTGGCCTGACCGTCCCGGTATTGTCCTGAACACGGCGAACTACTTTACCTGGGAAGTGCTGAACAACCATTCGGGACTGGCGATTTCCCCAACACTGATTGGCTCGCTGGTAGTGATGGGCGGAACGTGGTTTATCCTGCCTGGCGCGATCGCGGTCGGGCTGATCATAAAATGGTTCGACTGGCTGTACACGCTGGGTAATGAAGAGACCAACCGCTACAAAGCCGCTGTTTTGCACAGTTTCTGTTTCGGTGCCATTTTCAATATGATCGTTCTGGCGCGCGAGGGGCTTGATTCATTCGTCTCACGCGTGGTGTTCTTTATGGTCGTTTTCGGTCTCTGTCTGCTGCTGGCAAAACTGCTGTACTGGTTGTTTGACAGTGCAGGGCTTGTGCACAGACGTGAGCCACAGGGCAGCACAACGCTGTCGCAAGTCTGAGTAGGGATTATCATGACGGATACAACTTCAGCCCCGCGTTACGCGCTGCGTGGGCTACAGCTTATTGGCTGGCGTGACATGCAACACGCGCTGGATTTCCTGTTCGCGGACGGGCAGATGAAATCGGGTACGCTGGTGGCCATCAACGCAGAAAAAATGCTGGCGGTTGAAGATAATGCGGAAGTGAAAAGCCTGATTGAAGCCGCGGAGTTTAAATACGCAGACGGTATTAGCGTGGTGCGTTCAATTCGTAAAAAGTTTCCAGGCGCTAATGTGTCTCGCGTGGCGGGAGCTGACCTCTGGGAACGGCTTATGGAACGCGCAGGCGCTGAAGGCACGCCGGTATTTTTGATCGGCGGCAAGCCAGAGGTGCTGGCGCAGACCGAACAAAAGCTGCGTAGCCAGTGGAATGTTAACATCGTGGGCAGTCAGGATGGCTATTTCAGGCCGGAAGATCGCCAGGCGTTATATGAGCGCGTGCGCGACAGCGGGGCGAAAATTGTCACTGTCGCCATGGGGTCGCCGCGCCAGGAAATTCTGATGCGCGATTGCCGTCTGGTCAGCCCGGATGCGCTCTATATGGGCGTTGGCGGCACCTACGACGTCTTTACCGGCCACGTTAAGCGTGCGCCCAAAGTCTGGCAAAACCTGGGGCTGGAGTGGCTCTACCGCCTGCTTTCTCAACCGACGCGTATCAAACGACAGATTCGTCTGCTGCGCTACCTCGCCTGGCACTACACCGGGAAAATGTAATCAATATGCAGCGCGTTCTGCTGTTCGCGCTGCAACTCCCCCTGCAAAGCTGCTGAATTTCTGTGCAATGCATTCATTTTTTTAATGCATTGTTTGCCATTTGCCAGAATTTAAGAAACCATTCGCTCCGTATTTCAGTACCCCTCAAAACAATACCCGGCAATAAGTCGGGAAACAGCAAACACAACCGAGGAATTATGGCAGAGAAAAAACCGGAGCTTCAGCGTGGGCTGGAAGCTCGACATATTGAATTGATCGCGCTGGGCGGGACTATCGGCGTTGGCCTGTTTATGGGCTCGGCAAGCACGCTGAAATGGGCGGGGCCTTCCGTCCTGCTGGCGTATATTATTGCCGGACTGTTCGTCTTCTTCATCATGCGCTCAATGGGCGAAATGTTGTTTCTGGAGCCGGTAACGGGCTCTTTCGCCGTTTACGCCCACCGTTATATGAGCCCGTTCTTTGGCTATCTCACGGCCTGGTCGTACTGGTTTATGTGGATGGCCGTCGGGATTTCGGAGATCACAGCCATCGGGGTCTACGTGCAGTTCTGGTTCCCGGAGATGGCCCAGTGGATACCCGCGCTCATCGCCGTAGGGCTGGTGGCGCTGGCGAACCTTGCCGCCGTTCGCCTTTACGGTGAAATCGAGTTCTGGTTTGCGATGATCAAAGTCACCACCATTATCGTGATGATTGTTGTGGGTCTGGGCGTCATCTTCTTTGGTTTCGGTAACGGCGGGCACGCGATTGGTTTCGGTAACCTGACCGGGCACGGCGGCTTCTTTGCCGGCGGCTGGAAAGGCTTCCTGACGGCGCTCTGTATCGTTGTCGCCTCCTATCAGGGCGTTGAGCTGATCGGCATTACCGCCGGTGAGGCGAAAAACCCGCAGGTCACGCTGCGTAGCGCGGTAGGCAAGGTGCTGTGGCGTATCCTGATTTTCTATGTGGGCGCGATCTTCGTTATCGTGACCATTTTCCCATGGAACGAGATCGGCACCACCGGCAGCCCGTTTGTCTTAACCTTCGCTAAGATTGGCATCACGGCGGCAGCCGCCATTATCAACTTTGTGGTGCTGACGGCGGCGCTTTCCGGCTGTAACAGCGGGATGTACAGCTGCGGGCGTATGCTTTACGCGCTCTCGCAAAACAAACAGCTGCCGGCGGTGATGGGTAAAGTCTCCCGCGTGGGTGTACCGGTGGCGGGCGTAGCGGTGTCGATTGTGATTCTGCTGATTGGTTCTTGCCTGAACTACATCATCCCGAATCCGCAGCGCGTGTTTGTTTACGTCTATAGCGCCAGCGTGCTGCCGGGGATGGTACCGTGGTTTGTCATTTTAATTAGCCAGCTGCGTTTCCGACAGGCGCATAAAAAAGCGATCGCCAGCCATCCGTTCCGCTCCATTCTGTTCCCGTATGCGAACTATTTGACGATGGCGTTCCTGATTTGCGTATTAATTGGAATGTACTTTAATGAAGATACCCGCATGTCGCTGTTTGTCGGGGTGATCTTCCTGGCTGCCGTCACAGCTGCATATAAACTTTTTGGCCTGGGGCGCCGTGGCTCCGCCCATAAAGTGGAGGAATAAGCGGCAAAATGTGCAAACCATAACCAAACGCGCATTTTTTTCAAAAAAGCACTAGACAGCGGGGACGGAGGTACGTAATATCCAGCCCCGCAACGGCGCTAAGCGCCCGTAGCTCAGCTGGATAGAGCGCTGCCCTCCGGAGGCAGAGGTCTCAGGTTCGAATCCTGTCGGGCGCGCCATTTTAGTCCCGGCGCTAGAGCTGCGGTGGTCTGAGAAGTAGTCAGAACCGCGTGAAAGAATACAGTGGTGGCTATAGCTCAGTTGGTAGAGCCCTGGATTGTGATTCCAGTTGTCGTGGGTTCGAATCCCATTAGCCACCCCATTATTGAAAGAGTTGTGAATTGCGAAGGTGGCGGAATTGGTAGACGCGCTAGCTTCAGGTGTTAGTGTTCTTACGGACGTGGGGGTTCAAGTCCCCCCCCTCGCACCACGACTTTTAATGAGTTGAACTAAAAATTCAAAAAAGCAGTACATCGGCGAGTAGCGCAGCTTGGTAGCGCAACTGGTTTGGGACCAGTGGGTCGGAGGTTCGAATCCTCTCTCGCCGACCAATTTTGAACCCCGCTTCGGCGGGGTTTTTTGTTTTCTGCGTTTTTTATCCTGTAGCCATTCCCCGACAATACTCTACATCCTTGTCGCGATTCAGCGACATATAAACCGTTAATATTAAAGATTTTATTATTTTACCTCTTAACCTGTCTCCTGGTGACGACAGAGCACCGTCTTTAGCGCAATGTTGTATGGCGTAAGGCGGCTCTTAACAGCATAATTTCCTTTTATCTTAAAATGTTGCGCGATGTAAAAGTTCTTCGTGTAAACCTGGCACATTACATGCAATAATATGCGTGTAGATGCTCATTCCATCTCTTATGTTCGCCTTAAGGCCTCATAAACTCAGGAATGACGCAGAGCCGTTTACGGTGCTTATCGTCCACTGACAGATGTCGCTTCGGCCTCATCAGACACCATGGACACAACGTTGAGTGAAGCACCAAATATGTTGTCTTACAGACCTGTTTTAACGCCTGCTTTTATAGCAGGCGTTTTTTTATGGGCGTAAAAAAGGAGGCCATCTGGCCTCCTGTTAATTACTGCTGCGTTCCGTTATTTTGCAACGTCAATAACAGCCCATCACGGCGCATGGCTGCGGCCTCTTCCGGCTTGTGCTGCTTGTCCAGCGAATCAGCAAGCCAGGCGTAATCAAATGCGTCCGGACGTTGCTTCAGCGCGGCGCGGAAGGCGAGACTCGCCTCCTGCCACTCGCCGTGTTTCATCAGAGACTGGCCCAGCGTACTCCACAGCAGCGGACGATCGCCCACGGTTTTGATCTGCTGGCGTAGCGCTTTTTCAATTTGTTCTGGATTGTTGGTTTTCAGACGCGGAATGACCATCACCAGGCGGTCATCATACTGTCGCTTGAGACCGTCGAGGAGGATCTCCTGCGCGGTGTCATGGTCGTCACACTCAATCAGATGTTCTGCCATCGCTACCTGAAGAGGAACCTGCTGGCGCGTTTTGCGGCTCTGGTTTTTCCACCAGGTTTTCAGGCCGTCGCTGCCGAGATCGGCGCGCGCCTGATCCATCAGGCCAATCCAGGCCAGACGCTGAAGTTCATCACGATGTTCATCATCGTCCACGTCGGCTTTCGCCATGGAAGGGATGATGTCCAGCAGCGAGCCCCAGGCACCGGTCCGAATGTATGCCTGCTCAGCCAGACGCAGCACTTCCGGGTGACGAGGAGTAATTTCCAGCAGACGGTCAACGCCGTGACGGGCGGCATGGTTTTCATTGCGTGCCAGTTGCAAACGAACGCGGGTGATCTCAACCGGAATCGGATCCTTAGTAGAGAGCTCAGACGCGCGTTCAAGATGCTGATTGGCGCGGGCCTCATCGCCTCGCTGTTGCGCCGCTTCAGCGGCCAGCAGATAGTTAACAACCGGCTGTTCTGCATGGTCGGCATTTTTCGACATCAGCTTTTCAACCTGCTGATAGTCGCCTTCGGCCAGCTTCAGCAATGCCTGCTCGGTCTGCTTACGGGCGCGACGGCGCTTACGGCCAACGAACCAGCCGCGCGTATGTACGCCGGTACGGAAAATACGACGCAGGAGCCACTCCACTGCCAGCAGAACGACCACACCCAGGATCAGGATAATCACCAGCCCTGTTACGCTGGTTTCGATATTGTAGTTATCGGTCTGGATCAATACATAACCCTGGTGACCCGCGAGCATCGGCCCCAGTACAATCCCGGCGATCAGCAGGATGAAGAGTAAGAAGACTTTTAGCATCATTACTCTCCTTGCGGCGCGCTTTCAGGCGCTGGCGCGGCGGCAGGTGCTTCAGCCGGACGCTCTGCCGGAACGCCCGGCTGGGCCAGCAGGTTACGCACGCGCGTCTGCATGAGCTTCTCCAGAATCGGCTGGCTTTCCAGCTTGTCCGGCACGTTCATGGTGATGTTTTGCTGGCTCAGCTTGTCGATATCCTCAAGGAACGCGGTCGTGGTGGCGTCATTGGTATCGTAGTAAGCACGTACCCAGGTTGAAACGTTATCCAGCGCCTGTTTGTAGGTCTCTTCCTGGTGACGCGGTACGGCCTGGGCAGCCACCAGCAGGCGGGAACGAATGTTTTCGCGCAGATAGACGTCCTGGTTCGGCGCCAGCAGCGGCACGGCAGTTTCATCGCGGCGGCGAATGGTAATAAAGCTGTCCATAAAGTTCTGCCAGCTCTTTTGCAGGTTGATACGCCATTCGCTCAGGGAGCTGGACAGCTCGGTACCGTCGGAATCCATCGGGGAGTCATCGTCGTTGTTATCGGCCAGCTGAAGGTTATCAATCTGGTTCGAGAGCTGATTCACCTTAAGGATGATACCGTCGTAGTCGACCTGAGAAACCGCAGACAGGCTGGCGATATCTTCCGTAATAGCGCGGCGTGCGTTGATGAGGCTCGGATCGTTCATGTCAGCCAGGCTTGCGTCGGCGCTTTTCAGCAGCGCGGCGGCGGTGGTGACATCCTGATCGCTCCAGAGCTTGCGCCCGGCCAGTTTCACCAGAAAATCGGCCTGTGAGAGTAGCCAGGTTTTGGCATCGGTTCCTGAAATTGTGGCGACTTTTTCCTGCACTTCGCTCAGCTGTTTGGTCAACTCTTCACGTTTGCTGTTCGCGTCGGCGAGGGCGGCAGCCTGCTGTTTGATCACGCCTTCCAGCTCAGCTTTTTGCGTCTCCTGCGCTTTCTGTAGGGCAGTGATTTGGTTAACCAGCGCGTCGCTGGTGGCCGTCTGGTTGGTGCCTTGTTTCTTCACCAGTCCGTAGAGACCCACGCCTGCGGCCAGCGCAATCGCGATGGCAATCACGCTCAGCGTGAGGCTGGTTTTGTTGCTGCCGTTTTTCTTCTCAACGGTTGTGTCTGTCGTCTCTGGCTGTGACGTGGTGTCCACAGTCTCCCTGGTCTCTTCAACCACGGCGGAGGATTTTTCGTGTTCCGTCATTATGGCTTCCCATTTGAGAGTTATTGTAATGCGCGCAGCAGCGCATCGTTGTCGGCGTTTTCAGCGATCCGAATATCCTGCCAGCCCAGTTCCCGGGCGTGGTTCGCCAGACGCTCACTGACGACCAGAAGCCGACAGCGGAGTAACCAGTTTTCGCGATACCAAAGCGGAATCAGCGACCAAAGCTGTTGTAACATTTCACCGCTGGTGACCACTAGCGTATTAATGCCGCGCGCGTGCCAGCGCATTGCTTCTTCCGCGCCATCATAGTGTTTCGCACAGCGCTGATAGCACTCCACAAACGTCACGTCTGCGCCGCGTTCGCGCAGCGTCTCGCCCAGCAGTTCGCGGCCACCGTTGCCGCGCAAAATGAGCGCGCGCTTTCCGGCAATGGTTTGTAATTCAGGTAATTGTAGCAAGACTTCGCTGATTTCCCGATCTAACGGGTAACGAACATCGATTCCGCTCGCGGTATGTAAGGCCAGCGCCGTGGTGCGCCCGATGGCGAAATAGCGGGGGGCGTGAGGCCAGATAACGCCCTGTTGTTGCAACTGCGCATGGGCAAACTCCACGGCATGCTGCGACAGCGCAAAGAGCAGATCGCCTTCCTGCAAGAGACGCATCTGGTCAGCGAGCGTAGGCAGCTCGCGACCGGGGGAGAATTCAATTAGCGGAAAACTCCAGGCCACCTGCCCCAGTGCGCGCAGACGGCTCACTAACTGCTCTCCTGCGGGAGAAGGGCGGGTGACAAGTATGCTCATGCAGGGGGCTCTCCGTTATAGACCTCGGCCAGAATTTCACGCGCGCCGTTATTCAGCAGCTCTTCCGCCAGCGATACGCCAAGCGCCTCGGCATCTTGCGGTTTGCCGCGACGTTCACCGCGAACCATCTGTGAGCCGTCCGGCGCGCCAACCAGTGCACGCAGCCACAGCTCACCGTCAGTTAATTCAGCATAGCTGCCAATTGGCACCTGACAGCCTCCTTCGAGGCGAGTATTCATCGCGCGCTCGGCTTTTACGCGAACGGCGGTATCGTCATGATTCAGCGGCGCGAGCAGTGCCTGAGTGCGCGCATCATCCAGACGACACTCAATGCCGACGGCGCCCTGGCCGACGGCGGGCAGCGACAGCTCCGGCGGCAACGCCACGCGAATGCGTTCTTCCAGCCCCAGGCGTTTCAGGCCCGCAACCGCAAGAATAATGGCATCGTAGTCGCCGTTATCCAGCTTGCCAAGGCGTGTGCCGACGTTCCCACGCAGCGAACGGATCACCAGATCCGGGCGACGTTCAGCCAGCTGACACTGGCGGCGTAAACTTGACGTGCCGACCACGCTGCCTGCCGGCAACGCATCAAGTGAGTCATAGCGGTTAGAGACAAACGCATCGCGCGGATCCTCGCGCTCGCAGATGGTCACCAGCCCCAGCCCTTCCGGGAACTCAACGGGCACATCCTTCATCGAATGCACGGCGATATCGGCGCGGTTCTCAAGCAATGCCAGCTCCAGCTCTTTGACAAACAGACCCTTTCCGCCCACTTTGGCCAGCGGCGTATCAAGAATGACATCGCCACGCGTGACCATTGGCACCAGCTCAACGCGTAATCCGGTGTGGCAGGCTTCCAGGCGCTGCTTAACATAATGTGCCTGCCAGAGCGCAAGAGGACTTTGGCGTGTGGCAATTCTCAAAACATTGTCTAACATGCTTGTTACCGTCATTATCAATCGCTAACCATCCTAACATTGTTGACACTCGGATGGCAGTTTTACGGTTGATGAAGAGTGAGAGGGACAGGGCGGCGTATTCGTCAGCCATCGCCGTATTCAGGAATTTACACGTACAGAACGGTGCTACACTTGTATGTAGCGCATCTTTCTTTACGGTCAACCGGCAAGGTGTTAAATTGATCACGTTTTAGACCATTTTTTCGTCTGTACCACCAGAAAAGCAAAAGGCGAAAAAGGGTAACGGTTATTTTTTGAAATACTGCGGGTCCGCTGCTTTTTCTGTTCTGACTGGCGTGCGACACCCGGAAACATCAGGCGATACGTCTTGTACCTCTATATTGAGACTCTGAAACAGAGACTGGATGCCATCAATCAATTGCGTGTGGATCGCGCGCTTGCTGCCATGGGCCCTGCTTTCCAGCAGGTATACAGTCTACTGCCGACATTGTTGCACTATCACCATCCGCTAATGCCGGGTTACCTCGATGGTAACGTTCCCCAGGGCATTTGCCTCTTCACGCCTGATGAAACCCAACAGCACTACCTGACTGAACTTGAACTCTACCGTGGTATGCCGCCGCAGGATTCGCCGAAAGGCGAGCTGCCGATTACCGGGGTTTACTCCATGGGCAGCACGTCATCGGTTGGGCAAAGCTGCTCTTCTGACCTGGATATCTGGGTCTGCCATCAGTCCTGGCTCGACAATGAAGAGCGCCAGCTGTTGCAGCGTAAATGCAGCCTTCTGGAGAGCTGGGCGGCGTCGCTCGGCGTGGAAGTGAGCTTCTTCCTGATTGATGAAAACCGTTTCCGCCATAACGAAAGCGGCAGTCTGGGTGGTGAAGACTGCGGCTCGACTCAGCACATCCTGTTGCTGGATGAGTTTTACCGTACTGCCGTTCGCCTGGCCGGGAAACGTATTCTGTGGAATATGGTGCCGTGCGATGAAGAAGAGAATTATGACGACTACGTCATGTCGCTTTACTCGCAGGGCGTTCTGACGCCAAACGAGTGGCTGGATCTGGGTGGCCTGAGCTCCCTGTCCGCCGAAGAGTACTTTGGCGCAAGCCTCTGGCAGCTCTATAAGAGCATTGATTCACCGTACAAAGCGGTGCTGAAAACCCTGCTGCTGGAAGCTTACTCCTGGGAATACCCCACGCCGCGCCTGCTGGCGAAAGATATCAAACAGCGTCTGCACGACGGGGAGATCGTCTCCTACGGGCTTGATGCCTACTGCATGATGCTGGAGCGCGTCACCGAATACCTGACAGCCATTGAGGACGCCACGCGTCTTGACCTGGTGCGTCGATGTTTCTATCTCAAAGTCTGTGAAAAACTGAGCCGCGAACGCGCCTGCGTGGGCTGGCGTCGTGAAGTCGTCAGCCAGTTAGTCAAAGAGTGGGGATGGGACGAAGAGCGTCTCGCCATGCTCGACAACCGCGCCAACTGGAAGATCGATCAGGTGCGTGAGGCGCACAACGAACTGCTTGATGCGATGATGCAGAGCTACCGCAACCTGATCCGCTTTGCCCGCCGTAACAACCTTAGCGTTTCTGCCAGCCCACAGGATATCGGGGTGCTGACCCGTAAACTGTACGCCGCGTTTGAAGCATTGCCGGGCAAGGTAACGCTGGTTAACCCACAGATTTCGCCTGACCTGTCTGAACCGAATCTGACCTTTATCTACGTGCCGCCGGGCCGCGCGAACCGCACCGGGTGGTATCTGTACAACCGTGCGCCAAGCATGGATTCGATCATCAGCCATCAGCCGCTGGAATATAACCGCTACCTGAACAAGCTGGTGGCCTGGGCCTGGTTTAACGGCCTTCTCACCTCACGCACCCGGTTGTTTATCAAAGGCAACGAGGTGGTCGATTTAGCCAAGTTGCAGGAGATGGTGGCGGATGTCTCGCACCACTTCCCGCTGCGTCTGCCTGCGCCGACGCCAAAAGCGCTCTACAGCCCGTGTGAGATTCGCCATCTGGCGATCATCGTCAACCTGGAATACGACCCGACGGCGGCCTTCCGCAATCAGGTCGTTCACTTTGACTTCCGCAAGCTGGACGTCTTTAGCTTTGGCGAGCAGCAAAACTGCCTGGTGGGCAGCGTGGATCTGCTGTACCGCAACTCGTGGAACGAAGTGCGTACCCTGCACTTCAACGGCGAGCAGGCGATGATCGAGGCGCTGAAAACGATCCTCGGCAAGATGCATCAGGACGCCGCGCCGCCGGACAGCGTGGAGGTGTTCTGCTACAGCCAGCACCTGCGCGGCCTGATTCGTACCCGCGTGCAGCAACTGGTGTCTGAGTGCATCGAACTGCGTCTCTCCAGCACCCGTCAGGAAACCGGGCGCTTTAAAGCGCTGCGCGTCTCCGGCCAGACCTGGGGGCTGTTCTTTGAGCGCCTGAACGTGTCGGTGCAGAAGCTGGAGAACGCCATTGAATTCTACGGCGCGATTTCACACAACAAACTGCATGGCTTGTCGGTTCAGGTGGAAACCAACCACGTTAAGCTGCCGCAGGTGGTGGATGGCTTTGCGAGTGAAGGGATTATTCAGTTCTTCTTCGAAGAGTCGGGCGATAACGCCGGGTTTAACATCTACATTCTGGATGAAACCAACCGTGCCGAGGTGTATCACCACTGTGAAGGCAGCAAAGAGGAGCTGGTGCGCGACGTCAGCCGCTTCTATTCGTCCTCGCACGATCGCTTTACCTACGGCTCAAGCTTTATCAACTTCAACCTGCCGCAGTTCTACCAGATTGTGAATGTGGATGGGCGAGCGCAGGTGATCCCGTTCCGTACGCAGGCGATTACCCCTGCGGCGCCCGCTAACCAGGAAACTGCGCCGCTGTTGCAGCAGTATTTTTCCTGAGGCTTTTCGCCGGGTGGCGCTATCGCTTACCCGGCCTACGGTTTGAGCCGTTGTTGCCGGGTTGCGCTGACGCTTACCCGGCCTATGTTTGAGCCGCTGTTGCCGGGTGGCGCTATCGCTTACCCGGCCTACGGTTCGAGTCGTTGTAGGCCCGGTAAGGCGTAGCCGCCACCGGGCAACGAAACTACCTGAAACTCACGTCCTCGCCCGCCTGCGCCGTCGCCGCCTGCTCCAGCAGATCCCAGAACGTTTCGCCGCTGCGATCGCAGACCCACTCGTCACCTTTCAGATCAAAGTGATAACCGCCCTGTTTCGCCGCCAGCCACACCTGGTGAAGCGGCTCCTGACGGTTAATAATAATCTTGCTGCCGTTTTCGAAGCTTAAGGTCAGGATCCCGCCGTTGATTTCACAATCGATATCGCTGTCGCCGTCCCAGTCGTCGATACGCTCTTCGATGGTCATCCACAGGGTATCGGCAAGGCGATGAAATTCACTGTCGTTCATGGTTTTATTCCTGTTTTTCGTGATGGCGGCAGTATAACGCTAAATAATTCCCGTTGCAGGAAAGCGGCAAACTCTTGCTTTTGTGTCTTCTCCTGCGATGATAGAAACAGATTTGAACTTACGGGCAACCTCTACATGAAAAACGTCTTCCGAACGCTTGTCGTTCTTGTCACTCTGTTTAGCCTGACCGGCTGTGGACTGAAGGGACCACTGTACTTCCCGCCAGAGGATAAAAACGCACCACCGCCGACAAAACCGGTGCAAAGTGGTATCGAGTCATCTACGCCGGATACCAACGATCGCGGCAATAACGGCGGCCCGACTCAGGTCAATCTCTGACAATTACGTTCTGTACCCGCGCAATGGAGCAAATGATGCAGTTCTCTAAAATGCATGGCCTTGGCAACGACTTTATGGTCGTCGACGCGGTAACGCAGAATGTCTTTTTCTCCCCGGAACTGATCCGTCGTCTGGCGGATCGACACGTGGGCGTGGGGTTTGACCAGCTGCTGGTGGTGGAGCCGCCTTACGATCCTGACCTGGACTTTCACTACCGCATTTTTAACGCCGACGGCAGCGAAGTTTCCCAGTGCGGCAACGGCGCGCGCTGTTTTGCCCGCTTTGTTCGGCTGAAAGGGCTGACCAACAAGCGCGATATCCGCGTCAGCACCGCCAATGGCCGGATGGTGCTCAGCGTCACCGACGACGAACTGGTGCGCGTGAACATGGGCGAGCCGAACTTCGACCCCTCTGCCGTGCCGTTTCGCGCCAACAAAGCGGAAAAGACCTATATTATGCGTGCCGCCGAGCAGACAGTATTGTGCGGCGTCGTCTCGATGGGTAACCCGCACTGCGTGATTCAGGTGGATGATGTGCAAACCGCGGCGGTTGAAACGCTCGGCCCGGTGCTGGAAAGCCACGAGCGCTTCCCGGAGCGGGCGAACATCGGTTTCATGCAGGTGGTGAAGCGTGAACACATTCGCCTGCGGGTTTACGAGCGCGGCGCGGGCGAAACCCAGGCCTGCGGAAGCGGTGCCTGTGCGGCGGTGGCCGTCGGTATCTCACAGGGGTTACTGGCAGAAGAGGTTCGCGTGGAATTACCGGGCGGTCGGCTTGATATCGCCTGGAAAGGAGCGGGTCATCCACTGTACATGACTGGCCCGGCGACACATGTTTATGACGGGTTTATCCATCTATGAAGCAACCAGGGGAAGAACTGCGGGAACCTGTAACGGAGCTGGACGACAGCGCCGTTGTGGATTACCTGCTGCACAATCCTGAGTTTTTTATCCGCAATGCACGCGTCGTCGAACGGATGCGCGTGCCGCATCCGGTTCGCGAGACCGTGTCGCTGGTTGAATGGCACATGGCGCGCTCGCGCAACCACATCAATCAGCTCGAAGAGAACATGACGTTGCTGATGGAGCAGGCCAGCAATAACGAAAGCCTGTTCTACCGTCTTCTGCACCTTCAGGCACGTCTGGCTTCCGCGCACAGTCTCGAAGATTTCCTCAACCGCTTCCACCGCTGGGCGCGCGAGCTGGGGCTGGCAGGCGCGACGATCCGTCTCTTCCCTGACCGCTGGCGCATTGGCGCGCCGTCCGGGTTTACCCATCTGGCGCTGAGCCGTCAGGCGTTCGAACCGCTGCGCATTCAGCGTCTGGGCCATGAGCACCACTATCTGGGGCCGCTTAACGGGCCAGAACTGCTGGTGGTGCTGCCGGAAGCCAAAGCTATCGGCTCGGTGGCGATGTCGCTGATGGGGCGCGATGGTGACCTGGGCGTGATGTTATTTACCAGCCGCGACGCGCATCATTATGAACAGGGGCAGGGCACGCAACTGTTGCAGGAGATCGCCCTGATGCTGCCTGAGCTGCTGGAGCGCTGGATTGAGCGCGTATGACGGACGGACTGCTCGCCACTGACGTCAACCGCTTTCTGCGCTATCTGGGTGTGGAACGCCAGCTCAGCCCTATTACGCTGCTCAACTATCAGCGTCAGCTTGATGCCATCATGCAGCTTGCCGATGAAATCGGCCTGAAAAGCTGGCAACAATGTGACGCCGCCACGGTACGCGGGTTCGTCGTGCGTAGCCGTAAAAAAAATCTCAGCCCGGCGAGCCTGGCGCTCCGGCTCTCTGCCCTGCGCAGTTTCTTCGACTGGCTGGTCAGTCAGGGCGGTCTGAAAGCCAACCCGGCGAAAGGGATCGCCACGCCGAAAGCCCCGCGCCATCTGCCGAAAAATATCGACGTCGACGACGTAAACCGCCTGCTGGATATCGATCTTAACGATCCGCTGGCCGTGCGCGACCGCGCGATGCTGGAGGTGATGTACGGCGCGGGCCTGCGTCTCTCTGAGCTGGTGAACCTCGACTTAAAGCACCTCGATCTGGAATCCGGCGAGGTGTGGGTAATGGGCAAAGGCAGCAAAGAGCGCCGCCTGCCGATTGGCCGCAACGCGGTCTCCTGGATTGAGCACTGGCTGGACCTTCGCGGGCTGTTTGGCGCCGACGAAGATGCGCTGTTCCTGTCGAAACTCGGCAAGCGGATCTCGGCGCGTAACGTGCAGAAGCGCTTTGCGGAGTGGGGCATTAAGCAGGGGCTGAACAGCCACGTTCACCCCCACAAGCTGCGCCACTCCTTTGCGACGCACATGCTGGAATCAAGCGGCGACCTGCGCGGCGTACAGGAGCTGCTTGGTCATGCGAATCTGTCGACCACCCAAATCTATACCCACTTAGACTTCCAACACCTTGCCTCGGTGTATGACGCGGCGCATCCACGCGCCAAACGGGGGAAATAATGCGTTTTTACCGCCCACTTGGTCAGATCTCAGCCCTGACGTTTGATCTTGATGACACCCTTTACGACAATCGTCCGGTGATCCTGCGTACCGAGCAGGAGTCGCTGGCGTTTGTGCAAAACTACCATCCTGCGCTGAAAGCGATGCAGAACAAAGACTTCCAGAAGCTGCGTCAGTCCCTGCGGGAAACCGAGCCGGAAATTTACCATGACGTGACCGAATGGCGCCGCCGTGCGGTTGAGCAGGCGATGCTCAATGCCGGCCTGAGCGCGCAGGACGCGGCCACGGGTGCCGAAGCGGCCATGGAAAACTTCGCCAAATGGCGCAGTCGGATCGACGTGCCGCAGGAGACCCACGACACGCTGGCGAAGCTCGCCGAAAAGTGGCCGCTGGTGGCCATCACCAACGGCAACGCTCAGCCTGAACTGTTTGGTCTGGGGAACTATTTTCAGTTCGTGCTGCGCGCGGGCCCGCACGGACGCTCGAAGCCGTTCAACGATATGTATCATCTGGCAGCGGAAAAACTGGATTTGCCGCTCGGTGAGATCCTGCACGTGGGCGACGACCTGACCACGGACGTCGCCGGGGCGATCCGCTGCGGCATGCAGGCCTGCTGGATCAAGCCGGAAAATGCCGATCTGATGACTACCCCGGATAGCCGTCTTCTGCCGCACGTGGAAATTTCACGGTTGGCATCCCTCACGACGCTGATATAATCATCAATTGTTCTGTATAAATTAACAGGGTTTTGGCGAATGGAAACATTTGCCTGCCCGACATGACGTGACGGTGCCAATGGACGTTTCTTACCTGCTCGACAGCCTTAATGATAAACAGCGTGACGCGGTTGCCGCCTCGCGTACAAACCTGCTGGTACTGGCTGGAGCGGGCAGTGGTAAGACGCGCGTGCTGGTTCACCGTATCGCCTGGCTACAGAGCGTGGAGAACTGCTCGCCGTACTCGATTATGGCCGTGACGTTCACCAACAAGGCGGCGGCGGAGATGCGCCACCGTATCGCACAGCTGATGGGCACCAGCCAGGGCGGCATGTGGGTTGGCACCTTCCACGGCCTGGCGCACCGCCTGCTGCGCGCGCACCATATGGACGCTAACCTGCCGCAGGATTTCCAGATCCTCGACAGCGAAGATCAGCTGCGCCTGCTGAAACGCCTGATCAAGGCGATGAATCTCGATGAGAAGCAGTGGCCGCCGCGTCAGGCGATGTGGTACATCAACGGTCAAAAAGACGAAGGGCTGCGTCCGCATCATATTCAGAGCTTCGGTAACCCGGTCGAGCAGACCTGGCAGAACGTCTACAAGGCCTATCAGGAAGCGTGCGATCGCGCCGGTCTGGTGGATTTCGCCGAGCTGCTGCTGCGCGCCCACGAGCTGTGGCTGAACAAACCGCATATCCTGCAACACTACCGTGAACGCTTTACCAACATCCTGGTGGACGAATTCCAGGATACCAACAACATCCAGTACGCCTGGATCCGCCTGCTGGCCGGGGATACCGGCAAAGTGATGATCGTTGGCGATGACGATCAGTCTATCTACGGCTGGCGCGGCGCGCAGGTGGAGAACATCCAGCGCTTCCTCAACGATTTCCCCGGCGCGCAAACCATCCGTCTGGAGCAGAACTACCGTTCTACCAGCAACATTCTGAGCGCGGCCAACGCCCTGATTGAGAACAACAACGGGCGCCTGGGTAAAAAGCTGTGGACCGATGGCGTAGACGGCGAACCGATTTCGATTTACTGCGCCTTCAACGAGCTCGACGAAGCCCGCTTCGTGGTGAACCGCATTAAAACCTGGCAGGAGAACGGCGGCGCGCTGGAGCAGTGTGCCATTCTCTATCGCAGCAACGCCCAGTCGCGCGTGCTGGAAGAGGCGCTGTTGCAGGTGAGCATGCCGTACCGCATTTATGGCGGCATGCGCTTCTTCGAACGTCAGGAGATCAAAGATGCGCTCTCGTATCTGCGTCTGATTGCCAACCGTAACGACGATGCGGCGTTTGAGCGCGTGGTGAACACGCCGACGCGCGGCATCGGCGATCGTACGCTGGACGTGGTGCGTCAGGCCTCGCGCGATCGTCAGCTCACGCTGTGGCAGGCGTGCCGCGAGCTGTTACAGGAAAAAGCCCTCGCCGGACGCGCCGCCAGCGCATTGCAGCGCTTCCTGGAGTTAATCGACGCGCTGGCGCAGGAAACCGCCGACATGCCGCTGCACGTCCAGACCGACCGGGTGATCAAAGATTCCGGCCTGCGCACCATGTACGAGCAGGAAAAAGGCGAGAAGGGCCAGACCCGTATTGAGAACTTAGAGGAACTGGTGACGGCAACGCGCCAGTTCAGCTACAACGAAGAAGACGAAGACCTGATGCCGTTGCAGGCATTCCTCTCTCACGCCGCGCTGGAAGCGGGGGAAGGGCAGGCGGATACCTGGCAGGATGCGGTTCAGCTGATGACCCTGCACTCCGCAAAAGGTCTGGAGTTCCCGCAGGTGTTCATCGTCGGGATGGAAGAGGGGATGTTCCCGAGCCAGATGTCGCTGGATGAAGGCGGGCGTCTGGAAGAGGAGCGTCGTCTGGCCTACGTGGGCGTGACCCGTGCGATGCAGAAACTGACCCTGACCTACGCGGAAACCCGCCGCCTGTACGGGAAAGAGGTATATCACCGTCCGTCGCGCTTTATCGGCGAACTGCCGGAAGAGTGTGTGGAAGAGGTGCGCCTGCGCGCCAGCATCAGCCGTCCGGTCAGCCATCAGCGTATGGGCTCGCCGATCTCTGAAACCGACACCGGTTACAAGCTGGGCCAGCGCGTGCGCCACTCGAAGTTTGGCGAAGGCACCATCGTCAACCTGGAAGGCAGCGGCGAGCACAGCCGTTTGCAGGTAGCGTTCCAGGGGCAGGGGATCAAATGGCTGGTGGCAGCCTATGCCAAGCTGGAAAGTGTGTAACTTTCAGAAAAATATCACTATTTTGTAATAATCTGCTAGCCTTATACGTTGAAGGTCAATTAATGCCCTTCAGCGTTCCGTTGCGTGTTGACGCCACAGTTATTGCTGGCGTAACATGCGCGCACGATTACGCTAAGAGGACATTCGCCTTGGACACACCCAGTAGATACTGGCTCAATTCCCTGTCATCCAGGAACAACTCCTAAGGCTATCTCCTCTTGCTGATGGCCTTAGTGGTTGTCAGCGACTGCATCATTCCCGTCGCGCTGAGTCAGGCTGTTTAATGGTCTGAAACCCAATTTGTTTCTGTGTGCCCACCGAACTGTCCGATATTTTTTGCATTGGGAGTCCCGGTCATGTTGAGCGCATTTCAACTCGAAAATAACCGACTGACTCGGCTTGAAGCCGAAGAGTCACAGCCCCTCATTGATGCCGTATGGGTGGATCTGGTCGAGCCGGACGACGATGAGCGCCTTCGCGTACAATCTGAACTGGGGCAAAGCCTGGCGACACGCCCGGAACTGGAAGACATCGAAGCATCCGCCCGTTTTTTTGAAGACGAAGACGGCCTGCACATTCACTCCTTCTTCTTTTTCGAAGATGCCGAAGACCACGCGGGGAACTCTACCGTGGCGTTTACCATCCGCGATGGCCGCCTGTTCACCCTGCGCGAGCGCGAACTGCCTGCGTTTCGTCTCTACCGTATGCGCGCCCGCAGCCAGGCGATGATGGACGGCAACGCCTATGAGCTGCTGCTGGATCTGTTCGAAACCAAAATCGAACAGCTGGCGGATGAAATCGAAAACATCTACAGCGACCTGGAAAAGCTGAGCCGCGTGATCATGGAAGGCCATCAGGGCGATGAGTACGACGAAGCGTTGTCCACGCTGGCAGAGCTGGAAGATATCGGCTGGAAGGTGCGTTTGTGTCTGATGGATACCCAGCGCGCGCTGAACTTCCTGGTGCGCAAGGCACGTCTGCCGGGCGGTCAGCTGGAGCAGGCGCGTGAGATCTTACGCGATATCGAATCCCTGCTGCCGCACAACGAATCCCTGTTCCAGAAGGTCAACTTCCTGATGCAGGCGGCGATGGGCTTTATCAACATCGAGCAGAACCGCATCATCAAGATCTTCTCGGTGGTGTCCGTGGTGTTCCTGCCGCCGACGCTGGTGGCGTCCAGCTACGGGATGAACTTTGAGTTTATGCCGGAACTGAAGTGGAGCTTTGGCTACCCGGGGGCGATTATCTTTATGATCCTCGCCGGGCTGGCGCCGTACCTGTACTTTAAGCGGAAGAACTGGCTGTAAAAATCTGGCGGGTGGCGCTGCGCTTACCCGCCCTACGATCGAATTCCCTCTCCCTGTGGGAGAGGGTTAGGGTGAGGGCAACATCACAGCCCTTTGCGTACCCTGCGCTGGGTATAAATCGCATCCGCAACGAAAATCGCCAGCGCCACCCAGATAAAGGCGAACGTCACCATCTTATCCGCACCCGGCACCTCGCCGTAAAACACCACCGCCAGCAGGAACATCAGCGTCGGGCCAATGTACTGGAAGAAGCCCAGCGTGGAGAGGCGCAGACGCGTTGCCGCGCCGGTGAAGCACAGCAGGGGGATCGTCGTGACCACGCCCGCGGCCATCAGCATCAGGTTCAGCGACCATGGGTTGCTGCCCATGTGGCTGGTGGCGCTGTCGGCAATACCGAACAGGTAGATCGCGGCGACAGGCAGCAGCCACAGGGTTTCAAACAGCATTCCTGTCTGCGCTTCCACGGCAATTTTTTTACGCACTAGGCCGTAGAAGGCAAAGCTGAACGCCAGCCCAAGGGCGATAACCGGCAGTGAGCCGAAGGTCCACAGCTGTACCAGCACGCCGCAGAAGGCCAGAATCACCGCTACCCACTGCATCCGGCGAAAGCGCTCGCCGAGGAAAATCATCCCCAGCAAAATATTGACCAGCGGGTTAATAAAGTAGCCCAGGCTGGCTTCGAGCATGTGATGATTATTCACCGCCCAGATAAACAGCAGCCAGTTTCCACCAATCAGCACCGCAGAGAGGGCGAGCAGGAAGACCTTCTTCGGGGTTTTCAGCAGCGTTTTGACGCCTGACCACTGACGGCTGATACTCATCAGCGCAATCATGAAGAAAAAGGACCAGATGACGCGGTGAGTGAGGATCTCGTCCGCCGGGACATAGGCGATAAGTTTGAAGTACGCCGGTGCGATACCCCAAATAAAATAAGCGGCAAGGGCGAGTAAAACGCCCTGCCGCGTCTGTTTAGCATCCATCGGGAAAATCCGTTACAAAAAAGTGAAGTAATTTTACCCGAATTTGCCGTCTCAACCCACCATATAAGTGGCGGTTGCGCTGGCGATATAAACCTGCTCCTCGTTATGCAGCTCAACGCGGGCGACGGCAACTTTATTCCCGGCGCGCAGCAGGCTGCTGGTGCAGGTGAAGCGGTTTCCGCGTCCCGGACGAAGATAGTCGACGCGTAAATCGATGGTGCCCATGCGCGACAGGCGCTGGCGTAACTCATCTTCGTTGATGGTGTCATGGCGCGTCAGCGTGCTGCCCACGCACACCAGACCGGCCGCCACGTCCAGCGCGGAGGCAATGACCCCGCCGTGCAAAATGCTTTGCGCCCAGTTACCGACCATCATTGGCTGATTATTGAAACTCAGCTGAGCGAAGTCTTTTTCGTATCGCTCCAGCTCAAGACCCAGTGCACGGTTGAACGGCATGTGGTACACAAAAATCTCGCCCACGAGCTTTAAGGTTTCTTCGGCGGTGAGTGTGGCTGACATCTGACGTGGCATCCTTGTTGTTAACAAAATGTTGATTTTATGCTTCAGGATAAAGGAATGCCACTTTAAGAAACGAGGAAGCGGAAGTTATCGCAGAAGTCTGTAGAATGCCCGGACAAAACTATTCATTAAATGTCACCATTTCAGGAGAACACCACCGATGCGGACGTATCTGGGTTGGTTACTGGCGGCGGTTGCGCTGCCCCTCACAGCATATGCGCAGGAAGCGACGATCAAAGAGGTGCATGATAAACCTGCCGTTAAGGGCAGCATCATCGCCAATATGCTTCAGGAGCATGACAATCCGTTCACGCTGTACCCGTATGACACAAACTACGTGATCTACACCCAGACCAGCGATCTCAACAAAGAGGCGATAAGCTCCTATAACTGGTCTGATAATGCGCGTAAAGATGAGGTGAAGTTCCAGCTCAGCCTCGCCTTCCCGTTCTGGCGCGGCATCCTGGGGCCGAACTCGGTGCTTGGCGCGTCTTACACGCAGAAGTCATGGTGGCAGCTCTCCAACAGCGGGGAATCTTCACCGTTCCGCGAAACTAACTATGAACCGCAGCTGTTCCTCGGTTTCGCCACCGATTATGAGTTTGCAGGCTGGACGCTGCGAGACGTGGAGGTGGGCTATAACCACGATTCCAACGGTCGTTCCGACCCAACCTCACGCAGCTGGAACCGCATCTATACGCGTCTGATGGCGCAGAACGGCAATTTCATGGTGGAAGTGAAGCCGTGGTACGTGGTGGGCAGCACCGATGACAACCCGGATATCACCAAATACATGGGCTACTATCAGCTTAAAGTGGGCTATCAGCTGGGTGACGCGGTGCTGAGCGCTAAAGGCCAGTACAACTGGAATACTGGCTATGGCGGCGCAGAGCTGGGCCTGAGCTACCCGGTGACGAAACACGTTCGTCTCTATACTCAGGTGTATAGCGGGTATGGCGAATCGCTGATCGACTACAACTTCAACCAGACCCGTGTCGGTGTGGGCGTGATGCTGAACGATATTTTCTAAGCTGCTCGAATGTTTTTGCGTTAAACGTTGAAGTTTCTCTCTCAGGCGCTGAAAATAGCGCCTGTTTCATTTCTGGCATATGGGGTTAACGTGGCGCAGGCGGAAGTATTGAATCAGGAATCGCTGGCTAAACAGGTTTTGCATGAAACCTTTGGCTACCAGCAGTTCCGTCCTGGCCAGGAAACCATCATTGAAACCGTGCTGGAAGGCCGCGATTGCCTGGTGGTCATGCCGACCGGCGGCGGTAAATCGCTCTGCTATCAGGTGCCCGCGCTGGTGCTTAATGGCCTGACGGTTGTGGTATCGCCCCTTATTTCCCTGATGAAAGATCAGGTCGACCAGCTGCTTGCCAACGGCGTGGCGGCGGCCTGTCTGAACTCGACGCAGACCCGCGAGCAACAGCAAGAGGTGATGGCCGGGTGTCGTACCGGGCAGATCCACCTGCTGTATATCGCGCCAGAACGCCTGATGCTGGACAACTTCCTCGATCATCTGGCGCACTGGAATCCGGTGCTGCTGGCGGTGGATGAAGCGCACTGTATCTCCCAGTGGGGGCACGATTTCCGCCCGGAATATGCCGCGCTTGGCCAGCTTCGTCAGCGCTTCCCCGAGCTGCCGTTTATGGCGCTTACCGCCACGGCGGATGACACCACGCGTCAGGACATCGTTCGCCTGCTGGGGCTGAACGACCCGTATATTCAGGTCAGCAGCTTCGACCGCCCGAACATCCGCTATATGCTGATGGAGAAGTTCAAGCCGCTGGATCAGCTCTTACGCTACGTGCAGGAGCAGCGCGGTAAGTCCGGCATCATCTACTGCAACAGTCGTGCGAAGGTGGAAGACACCGCCGCGCGTTTGCAAAACCGTGGCTTTAGCGCCGCGGCCTATCACGCCGGGCTGGAGAACCATATCCGCGCCGACGTGCAGGAGAAATTCCAGCGCGACGACCTGCAAATCGTGGTCGCAACGGTGGCGTTCGGGATGGGGATCAACAAGCCCAACGTGCGCTTTGTGGTGCATTTCGACATTCCGCGCAATATCGAATCCTACTATCAGGAAACCGGCCGCGCCGGGCGTGACGGCCTGCCTGCGGAAGCGATGCTGTTTTACGATCCGGCGGATATGGCGTGGCTGCGCCGCTGTCTGGAAGAGAAACCGCAGGGGCAGTTGCAGGATATCGAACGCCACAAGCTTAACGCGATGGGTGCTTTCGCCGAAGCGCAAACCTGCCGTCGTCTGGTGCTGCTCAACTACTTTGGTGAAGGGCGTCAGGCGCCGTGCGGCAACTGCGATATCTGCCTCGACCCGCCGAAGCAGTACGATGGCCTGATGGACGCGCGCAAAGCGCTCTCGACTATCGGACGCGTGAACCAGCGCTTTGGGATGGGCTACGTCGTTGAAGTGCTGCGCGGGGCTAACAACCAGCGTATCCGCGATATGGGTCACGACAAGCTGCCGGTTTACGGCATCGGGAAAGACCAGAGTCATGAGCACTGGGTGAGTATCATCCGCCAGCTGATCCATCTCGGCTTTGCCACGCAAAATATTGCCCAGCACTCTGCGCTTCAGCTGACCGAAGCGGCGCGACCGGTCCTGCGTGGCGAGGTTGAACTGAAGCTCGCCGTTCCGCGCGTCGTCGCCCTGAAGCCGCGCGTGATGCAAAAATCCTACGGCGGTAACTACGATCGCAAGCTGTTCGCCAAGCTGCGTAAGCTGCGTAAAGCCATTGCCGATGAAGAGAACATCCCGCCATACGTGGTGTTCAACGACGCGACGCTGATCGAGATGGCCGAGCAAATGCCGCTCAGCGCCAGTGAGATGCTCAGCGTCAACGGCGTCGGCACGCGTAAGCTGGAGCGCTTCGGTAAAGAGTTTATGGCGCTCATCCGTTCCCACGTTGATGGTGATGATGAGGAGTAGTCAGCCGGGCGAAAAAGTGCCAGGATGGTGACTCACTGTATTATTTCCCCGCGAGCTAATTATGTTAATGCTATTTCTCACCGTGGCGTTAGTGCACATCGTTGCGCTGATGAGCCCTGGCCCTGACTTTTTCTTCGTGTCGCAAACGGCCGTCAGCCGCTCCCGCAAAGAGGCGATGATGGGTGTGCTCGGTATTACCATGGGCGTCATGGTCTGGGCGGCGGTTGCGCTGCTCGGTCTGAACCTGATCCTGGCGAAAATGGCGTGGCTGCATAACATCATCATGGTTGGCGGCGGTCTGTACCTGTGCTGGATGGGCTACCAGATGCTGCGCGGGGCGCTGAAGAAAGAAGAGAAAAAGCCGGAAGAGCCAAAGGTCGAGCTGGCAACGGGCGGCCGTAGCTTTGTGAAAGGGCTGCTGACCAACCTGGCGAACCCGAAAGCGATTATCTACTTCGGCTCGGTGTTCTCGCTGTTTGTGGGGGATAACGTCGGCGCGGGCGCGCGCTGGGGGATCTTCCTGCTGATCGTTGTTGAGACGTTCGCCTGGTTTACCGTTGTGGCAAGCCTGTTTGCCTTACCGGCGATGCGTCGCGGCTACCAGCGCATCGCGAAATGGATCGACGGCTTTGCCGGCGCGCTGTTCGCCGGCTTCGGCATTCATCTCATCATTTCTCGCTAAGCATGACGCGCTGACGCAAGCAGCGCGCCAACCAGCATAAACAGCGAACCAAAGACTTTGTTCAGGGCCTTCATCTGCTTAGGCCCTTTGATCCACGCCGCAATTCGCTGCGCCAGCGTCGCGTAACCAATCATCACAATGATATCGACAATAATGGTGGTCGCGCCCAGCACCACGTACTGCATCACCTGTGGCTGATGGGGCACGATAAACTGCGGGAACAGGGCGGCGAGGAACACGATGCTTTTCGGGTTCGTCAGGTTCACAAACACCGCACGCTTAAACAGGTGCCCGCGCGTTTGCGTCCGGGAGAGCGTATGCAGATCAATCGAGCCTGCGGCGCGCCACTGCTGAATACCCAGCCAGATAAGATACGCTGCGCCAGCCCATTTCAGCACCTCGAAGGCCAGCACCGAACGGGAGAACAGCGTGCCCAGACCAATCCCCACCAGCACAATATGAATGCCAAGCCCGGTCTGTAAACCGGCGATTGACGCCGCCGCGCCGCGATAGCCGTGATTAATGGAGGTGGTCATGGTGTTGATTGCGCCCGAGCCAGGTGAAAGGCTGAGGATGATGGATGTCAGCAGGTAAGCGAACCACCACTCGAAGGTCATTTGAAACTCCCGGATCGTCTGTTTTTATGCCACAATACGCTATTGTTGAGTCATTTTGTGACCGGTGACGAAAAAAACGATATTCCCTGAATTACGGGGGGTGGAAACCCAATGTTTCAGCAGAAAAAGGACTGGGAAACACGAGAAAACGCATTTGCTGCTTTCTCCATGGGGCCGCTGACCGATTTCTGGCGCCAGCGTGAGGAAGATGAGTTTATGGGCGTCGGGGAAATCCCGGTACGCTTCGTTCGTTTCCGTGATGAAAAAAATGACCGGGTGATTGTGGTCTGCCCCGGGCGCATCGAAAGCTATATCAAATATGCCGAGCTGGCGTATGACCTGTTCCATCTGGGCTTTGATGTGTTAATTATCGACCATCGCGGGCAGGGGCTTTCCGGCCGGATGTTGCCGGATACCCATCGCGGCCACGTGGATAACTTCAGCGATTACGTCGACGATCTGGCCGCGTTCTGGCAGCAGGAAGTGCAGCCCGGACCGTGGCGCAAGCGTTATATTCTTGCCCACTCCATGGGGGGCGCGATCTCGACGTTGTTTTTGCAGCGCCATAAACACCAGTGCGATGCCATTGCGCTGACCGCGCCGATGTACGGCATTGTGATACGTTTTCCTGACTGGATGGTGCGCCATCTTCTCGACTGGGCTGAGGGCCATCAGCGCATTCGAGAAGGCTATGCCATCGGAACAGGACGCTGGCGGGCATTGCCGTTTGCCATCAACGTGTTAACCCACAGTCGGCAGCGTTATCGCCGCAACCTGCGCTTTTATGCCGATGAACCGCGTCTGCGGGTCGGCGGCCCCACCTGGCACTGGGTACGGGAAGGTATTCATGCCGGTGAGCAGGTGCTGGCGGGCGTAGGCGATGATGACACGCCGACGCTCCTGATCCAGGCGGAAGAAGAGCGTGTGGTGGATAACCGCATGCATGACCGCTATTGTGAACTTCGCGCCGCTGCGGGCCATCCCTGTGAAGGGGGTAAACCGCTGGTCATCAACGGTGCGTACCATGAGATCCTTTTTGAAAAGGACGCTATGCGCTCAGTCGCGCTCAACGCCATTGTTGAATTTTTCAACAGGCATAACTGATTATTGTTTTCCACCAGAGGTTGAAATCCCTATGTACCAGGTTGTTGCATCTGATTTAGATGGCACGCTGCTTTCCCCTGACCACACCCTGTCGCCTTATGCGAAAGAGACCTTAAAACTCCTGACTGCCCGTGGCGTGAACTTTGTGTTCGCCACTGGCCGCCACCACGTGGACGTGGGGCAGATCCGCGATAACCTGGAGATCAAGTCGTACATGATCACCTCCAACGGTGCGCGCGTACATGACACGGACGGCAACCTGATTTTTACCCACAATCTCGATCGCGACATCGCCACCGATTTGTTCGGCATCGTGCATAACAACCCGGATATCGTCACTAACGTTTACCGCGACGACGAGTGGTTTATGAACCGCCACCGCCCGGAAGAGATGCGCTTCTTCAAGGAAGCCGTATTCCAGTACTCACTGTACGAGCCGGGTCTGCTGGAGCCGGAAGGGATCAGTAAGGTGTTCTTCACCTGTGTAAATCATGAGGAATTACTGCCGCTGGAGCAGGCGATCAATGCCCGCTGGGGCGACCGCGTTAACGTCAGCTTCTCCACGCTGACCTGTCTGGAAGTGATGGCGGGCGGGGTGTCCAAAGGTCACGCGCTGGAAGCGGTAGCGAAACGGCTGGGTTTTGATCTGAAAGACTGTATCGCCTTTGGCGATGGCATGAACGATGCCGAGATGCTCTCCATGGCGGGTAAAGGCTGCATCATGCAGAACGCGCATCAGCGCCTGAAAGATCTGCACCCGGAGCTGGAAGTGATCGGCACCAACGGCGATAACGCCGTGCCTAAGTATCTGCGTAAACTGTTCCTTGAATAATCTTCAATTGATTGTTTATTGTTCAGATGTCAACTAAAGAGTTCGCTACAATGCCTCTCCTTCTTTCTGAGAGACAAGCATTGTGGCGCTACTCATTATCACCACTATCCTGTGGGCCTTCTCCTTTAGTCTGATTGGCGAATACCTTGCCGGATCGGTCGACAGCTACTTCTCAGTGCTGATGCGCGTGGGGCTGGCGGCGCTGGTGTTCCTGCCGTTCCTGCGTACCCGCGGGCAGTCGCTAAAAACCATTCTGCTGTACATGCTGGTAGGCGCGATGCAGCTCGGCATCATGTACCTGTTCAGCTTCCGGGCCTACGTTTACCTGTCCGTCTCGGAATTTCTGCTCTTCACCGTGCTGACGCCGCTCTACATCACGCTGATTTATGACTTGCTCAGCAGACGCCGCCTGCGCTGGGGATATCTGCTGAGCGCTGCGCTGGCAGTCATTGGCGCGGCGATTATTCGCTATGACAAGGTAAGCGATCACTTCTGGACCGGGCTGATGTTCGTCCAGCTGGCCAATATCAGCTTCGCCATCGGGATGGTGGGTTATAAACGCCTGATGGAGACCCGCCCGATGCCGCAGCATAACGCGTTTGCGTGGTTCTATATGGGCGCGGCGATTGTCGCGGTAGCGGCATGGTTTATGCTCGGCAACTCGCAAAAGCTGCCGACCACCTCCGTGCAGTGGAGCGTTCTGGTCTGGCTGGGCGTGGTGGCGTCGGGGCTGGGCTACTTTATGTGGAACTACGGCGCTACGCAGGTAGACGCCGGAACGCTGGGGATCATGAACAACGTGCACGTACCGGCGGGGCTACTGGTGAACCTCGCCATCTGGCAGGAGCAGCCGCACTGGCCAAGCTTCCTTATTGGGGGAGCGGTGATCCTGGCTTCACTGTGGGTCCATCGCCGCTGGGTCGCTCCGCGCTCCGCACAAACGGAAGATGGTCGCACGCGTGGTTCCGCGCTGAGCGAATAAACGCTTCCGTAATCGGCTGACGCTGCTCGCCGTCGCGCACGGCGGCGTACAGCCGGCTCCACAGTCCTTCCCCCAGGGTTTTGGTGACCACCAGACCCTGGCGTTCAACCGTCTCGACCACCCAGTGCGGCAGCGCCGCAATCCCCATTCTGGCCGCCACCATCTGAATTAACAGCAGCGTGTTATCCACGCTTTTCAGCTGTGGGCTGATGCCCGCGGGTTGCAGGAAATGGCGCCAGATATCCAGACGACTGCGCTGTACCGGGTAAATCAGCAGCGTCTCCGTTGCCAGATCTTCCGGCGTGATGCGCGTTTTGGCGGCCAGCGGATGGTCCGGGGCCAGCACCAGACGCACCTCAAAATCAAACATTGGCGAATAGTGCAGACCGCTGCGCGGCAAAATATCTGAGGTCATCACCAGATCCAGCTCACCCTGCTGAAGCGACGGCTGCGGATCAAACGTGACGCCGGATTTGAAGTCCATCTCCACCTGCGGCCACTTCTGGCGGAAGTTCTCAAGCGCGGGGGTCAGCCACTGAATACAGCTGTGACACTCAATGGCGATGCGCAGGGTGGTCTGCTGCGGCTCGTTGCAGGACTGCAACGCGCTGGCAATCTGCGGCAGCACCTGGTTCGCCAGCTGAAGCAAAATTTCGCCCTGCGGCGTAAAGCGCAAAGGCTGGCTCTTACGCACAAAAAGACGAAAGCCGAGGCGTTGTTCCAGATCGCTGAACTGGTGAGAAAGGGCAGACTGAGTCTGGTGCAGCGTGGCCGCTGCCGCCGCAAGAGAACCGCAGTTCCGCAACGCTTGTAGCGTTTTCAGGTGTTTTATCTCGATCATGAAAGTCCTTCACTTCGCCATGAACATTTTGCGCTTGAGGAATATACAGTACCTGCCAATTATAGAAGTGTAAACATCTGGACGTCTAAATAACGAATTTCTACAAGGGGTATGCCATGACAATCCGCACTCACACTCTCGGTTTCCCTCGCGTTGGCCTGCGTCGCGAGCTGAAAAAAGCGCAAGAAAGCTACTGGGCGGGTAACGCCACCCGCGAAGAACTGCTGGCCGTGGGACGCGAGCTGCGCGCGCGTCACTGGGAGCAGCAAAAACAGGCGGGCGTAGACCTGCTGCCGGTGGGCGATTTCGCCTGGTACGACCATGTTCTGACCACCAGCCTGCTGCTTGGCAACGTGCCGGCTCGTCATCAGAACAACGATGGATCGGTGGATATCGATACCCTGTTCCGCATCGGCCGTGGCCGCGCGCCAACGGGTGAGCCAGCGGCAGCGGCGGAAATGACCAAGTGGTTTAACACCAACTATCACTATATGGTGCCGGAGTTCGTTAAGGGCCAGCAGTTCAAACTGACCTGGACCCAGCTTCTGGATGAAGTGGACGAAGCGCTGGCGCTGGGTCACCAGGTGAAACCCGTGCTGCTGGGGCCGGTCACCTACCTGTGGCTGGGCAAAGTGAAAGGTGAGCAGTTCGACCGCCTCAGCCTGCTGAATGATATTCTGCCGGTTTATAAGCAGGTGCTGATTGAACTGGGTAAGCGCGGTATTCAGTGGGTGCAAATCGATGAACCGGCGCTGGTGCTTGAGCTGCCGCAGGCGTGGCTGGATGCCTTCAAACCGGCGTATGACGCGCTCACGGGCCAGGTGAAGCTGCTGCTGACCACCTATTTCGAGGGCGTAACGCCGAACCTCGACACCATTACCGCGCTGCCGGTTCAGGGTCTGCACGTTGACCTCGTTCACGGCAAAGACGATGTGGCAGAGTTGCACAAGCGTCTGCCTGCGGAGTGGCTGCTCTCTGCCGGTCTGGTGAATGGTCGTAACGTCTGGCGTGCCGATCTCACCGGGAAATATGCACAAATCAAGGACATTGTCGGTAAACGTGAATTGTGGGTAGCCTCTTCCTGTTCCCTGCTGCACAGCCCGATCGACCTGAGCGTGGAGACCCGACTCGACCCTGAGGTGAAAAGCTGGTTTGCCTTCGCCCTGCAAAAATGTGAGGAGCTGGCTCTGCTGCGCGACGCGTTGAACAGCGGCGACACGGCAGCGATTACCGACTGGAGTGCTCCGATCCAGGCGCGCCGTCACTCGACGCGCGTGCATAACCCGGCAGTGGAAAAACGTCTGGCGGCCATCACTGCCCGGGACAGCCAGCGCCAGAGCCCGTATGAAGTGCGCGCCGAAGCCCAGCGTGCGCGCTTTAACCTGCCCGCGTGGCCGACCACAACCATCGGCTCCTTCCCGCAGACTACCGAGATCCGCGGCCTGCGTCTGGACTTCAAAAAGGGCAATCTGGATGCGAATCACTACCGCACCGGCATTGCGGAGCACATCAAACAGGCGATCGTCGAGCAGGAACGTCTGGGTCTGGACGTGCTGGTGCACGGCGAGGCCGAGCGTAACGATATGGTGGAATACTTCGGTGAACACCTGGACGGCTTCGTCTTTACCCAGAACGGCTGGGTGCAAAGCTACGGCTCCCGCTGCGTGAAGCCGCCGGTGGTGATCGGCGACGTCAGCCGCCCGGAAGCGATCACCGTGGAGTGGGCGAAGTATGCCCAGTCTCTGACCGACAAACCGGTAAAAGGCATGCTGACGGGGCCGGTGACCATTCTCTGCTGGTCGTTTCCGCGTGAAGATGTCTCCCGGGAAACCATCGCCAAACAGATCGCCCTGGCGCTGCGTGATGAAGTGGCGGATCTGGAAGCGGCGGGGATTGGCATTATTCAGATCGACGAACCGGCGCTGCGTGAAGGCCTGCCGCTGCGTCGCAGCGACTGGGATGCTTATCTGACGTGGGGCGTGGAGGCGTTCCGCCTCAACGCGGCCGTCGCGAAGGACGACACGCAGATCCACACCCACATGTGTTACTGCGAATTTAACGACATCATGGACTCGATTGCCGCGCTCGACGCCGATGTGATCACCATCGAGACCTCGCGTTCAGACATGGAGCTGCTGGAGTCGTTCGAAGAGTTTGACTACCCGAACGAAATCGGGCCGGGCGTGTACGACATTCACTCTCCTAACGTGCCGAGCGTGGAGTGGATTGAAGCGCTACTGAAAAAAGCGGCCCAGCGCATCCCGGCGGAACGTCTGTGGGTAAACCCGGACTGCGGCCTGAAAACCCGCGGCTGGCCTGAAACCCGCGCGGCGCTGGCGAACATGGTGCAGGCGGCGCAGAATTTGCGTCAGGCGTAGTCGTGCTGGATTGCCGGGTGGCGCTATCGCTTACCCGGCCTACCTGTAGGCCCGGTAAGGCGCAGCCGCCACCGGGCTTTTTGTATTACGCTTTCTTCCCGCCATACTGACGAAACCACGCCAGCATTCTCTGCCAGCCATCTTTCGCGGATTCTGCGTGATAGCTCGGACGATAATCGGCATTAAACGCGTGTCCCGCATCCGGGTACACCACGATCTCCGCCGTCGCGTTTGCCGCCCGCAGCGCGTGGCGCATGGTCTCGACGGTATCAAGCGGAATGCCGGTATCCTGGCCGCCATACAGCCCTAACACCGGGGCATTGAGATCGGTGGCGATATCAACCGGATGCTTCGGCGAGTTCAGGGTCTTTTCACCCACCAGTTTACCGTACCAGGCCACAGCGGCTTTCAGCTGCGGATTGTGCGCGGCATACAGCCAGCTAATGCGTCCGCCCCAGCAGAAGCCGGTCACCATCAGACGGTGCGGGTCGCCACCGTTGCGCGCCGCCCAGCTGGCAACGTGGTCGAGATCGGCCAGCACCTGCGCGTCCGGGACTTTGCTGACCAGGTTGCTGAACAGCGTCGGGATGTCGCTGTAATCATTCGGATCGCCCTGACGGAAGTAGAGTTCCGGCGCAACGGCCAGGTAACCTTCCAGCGCCAGACGGCGGCAGAGGTCGCGAATATGTTCATGAACGCCAAATATTTCCTGCACCACGATCACGATGGGCAGCGGGCCATCGGCAGATTTTGGCCGCGCGTGGTACGCTGGCATGTTCTCCCCCTGGGAGGGAATGGAGGTCTCGCCTGCGGTAATGGCTTCTTCAGGGGTTGAGACGATGGTTGAAGCGTGCGGGGCCGCAGCAGGTGCAAAACCGGTTTTTTCAGTCATGGCATTCTCCGTACCAATGAATGGATTAGCGCAAAGATAAATATAGACACCAGGTTAACAACCCACAGTGCCTTATAGCGTCTATCTTTTGTGCAGCACCCGGCGATATAACTTGTTAATGTGATGTGAATCACTATTTTATGGAAATTAACTGCAATCATTTTCATTCATGGTGAGGTGTGTCACGAAATGATGCGCATTGCTTCTGTAAAGTACCGTTTTACTTCTTCTGACAAACCGACCCACAGAGGAGTCACCTATGTCTAAGTCTGATGTTTTTCATCTCGGCCTCACTAAAAACGATTTACAAGGGGCTACGCTTGCTATCGTCCCCGGCGATCCTGAGCGTGTGGAAAAGATCGCCGCGCTGATGGATAAGCCGGTTAAGCTGGCAGCCCATCGCGAATTCACCACCTGGCGCGCAGAGCTGGACGGTAAAGCGGTGATCGTGTGCTCTACCGGTATTGGTGGCCCGTCTACCTCTATCGCCGTTGAAGAGCTGGCGCAGCTGGGCATTCGTACTTTCCTGCGTATCGGCACCACCGGCGCCATTCAGCCGCACATCAACGTAGGCGACGTGCTGGTTACCACCGCATCCGTGCGTCTGGACGGGGCAAGCCTGCACTTTGCACCGATGGAATTCCCGGCAGTGGCCGATTTCGAATGCACCACCGCGCTGGTTGAAGCCGCGAAGTCCGTGGGCGCCACCACCCACGTGGGCGTAACTGCCTCTTCCGACACCTTCTACCCGGGCCAGGAGCGTTATGACACCTTCTCTGGTCGCGTGGTGAGTCGTTTCAAAGGCTCCATGGAAGAGTGGCAGTCGATGGGCGTCATGAACTACGAAATGGAATCTGCAACGCTGCTGACCATGTGCGCAAGCCAGGGTCTGCGTGCCGGTATGGTGGCGGGCGTAATCGTCAACCGGACTCAGCAGGAGATCCCGAACGCTGAAACCATGAAGCAGACTGAAAGCCATGCGGTGAAAATCGTGGTTGAAGCGGCGCGCCGCCTGATCTAATTCTCTCTTCAGTGCTAAAAGGCCGACATACTCGGCCTTTTCTTTTTGCGTAACGCCTCGCAGGAAAACCCTTTCAAACTGGACGTTCATACAGCACAATTCTATTTTGTGCGGGTTAGACGTGGATGCAGGGGGCATTGTGGATATCTCAATCCTGGTTTATGCGGTAGTTGCGCTGGTGAGCGTGGGGATTGGCTGGCTCATTTCCGGCTACCAGCATGCGCAGCAGAAAGCCGAACAGCTGGCAGAGCGCGAGGAGATCGTCGCTGAACTCAGCGCGACGAAACAACAGCTTGCGCTGAGTGACCACTGGCGCGACGAGTGCGAACTGCTCAATAACGAACTGCGCAATCTGCGTGATATCAACACCTCGCTGGAGGCCGATCTCCGGGAAGTGACCACCCGCCTTGAATCCACCCAACTGCACGCCGAAGACAAAATCCGTCAGATGATCAACAGCGAGCAGCGTCTTAGCGAGCAGTTTGAGAACCTCGCGAACCGCATTTTCGAGCACAGCAATCGCCGCGTGGATGAGCAGAACCGCCAGAGCCTGAACAGCCTGCTGACGCCCCTGCGTGAACAGCTGGACGGCTTTCGCCGTCAGGTACAGGACAGCTTTGGTCAGGAGGCCCGCGAGCGCCACACGCTGGCGCATGAAATTCGTAATCTCCAGCAGCTGAATGCGCAGATGGCGCAGGAGGCGGTTAACCTGACGCGCGCACTGAAAGGTGATAACAAAGCGCAGGGAAACTGGGGCGAAGTGGTCATGACGCGCGTGCTGGAGGCCTCTGGTCTGCGCGAAGGATACGAATACGAAACGCAGGTCAGCATTGAGAACGATGCGCGCTCGCGGATGCAGCCGGATGTCATTGTTCGTCTGCCGCAGGGCAAAGATGTGGTTATCGACGCCAAAATGACGCTGGTGGCCTATGAGCGCTACTTCAACGCGGAAGATGACTACACCCGCGAAACAGCGTTGCAGGAGCACATCGCCTCCGTGCGTAACCATATCCGTCTGCTGGGCAGAAAAGATTATCAGCAGTTGCCGGGGCTGCGATCGCTGGATTATGTGCTGATGTTCATTCCGGTTGAGCCAGCCTTCCTGCTGGCGCTCGACAGACAGCCTGAGCTTATCACCGAAGCGCTGAAAAATAACATTATGCTGGTCAGCCCCACCACGCTGCTGGTGGCGTTACGTACCATTGCCAACCTGTGGCGCTATGAGCACCAAAGCCGTAACGCGCAGCAGATTGCCGATCGCGCCAGCAAGCTGTACGACAAAATGCGGCTGTTTGTGGACGATATGTCCTCGGTGGGGCAAAGCCTCGATCGCGCGCAGGATAACTACCGCCAGGCGATGAAAAAACTCTCCTCCGGGCGCGGCAATTTGCTGGCGCAGGCGGAGGCGTTTCGCAGCCTGGGGGTGGAAGTTAAACGCGAGATTAATCCGGAACTGGTGGAGCAGGCTACGGCTCAGGACGAAGAGTTTCGTCTGCGTGAAGGCGACGGTGAGCAAAATAGCCGCAATGAAGACAATGGTTTAGCGGCAAGTTTATCCCCCGAAGCACAGCCGGCGCGTTTCTTTCACGGTGGTTGAAACGTAGGGCAAATGCGCCCAATCTGTTACACTTCACGAACATTTGACTGATTAGCAGGCTCTGAGATGGTTGACGATTCACAAGACACAACGCACTTTGGCTTTCAGACTGTCGCCAAAGCGCAGAAAGCTGACATGGTGGCCCACGTATTTCATTCCGTGGCGGCGAAGTACGATGTGATGAATGATTTGATGTCATTCGGCATTCATCGCTTGTGGAAGCGCTTCACTATTGATTGCAGCGGCGTGCGCCGTGGACAAACGGTGCTGGATTTAGCCGGAGGCACAGGGGATCTGACCGCTAAATTCTCCCGTCTGGTTGGCGAAACCGGCCGCGTGGTGCTGGCGGATATCAACGACTCCATGCTGAAAATGGGACGCGAAAAGCTGCGTAATATCGGTGTGGTAGGCAACGTTGAATATGTTCAGGCCAACGCCGAAGCGCTGCCGTTCCCGGATAATACGTTCGACTGCATCACCATCTCTTTCGGTCTGCGTAACGTGACCGATAAAGATAAAGCGCTGCGCTCCATGTACCGCGTGCTGAAGCCGGGCGGCCGACTGCTGGTTCTCGAGTTTTCTAAACCGATTATCGACCCGCTGAGCAAAGCTTACGATGCCTATTCCTTCCACGTTCTGCCGCGCATCGGCGAGCTGGTGGCAAACGATGCAGAAAGTTACCGTTATCTGGCCGAATCCATCCGAATGCACCCGGATCAGGACACGCTGAAAGCGATGATGCAGGATGCGGAGTTTGAAAACGTGGAATACTTCAATATGACGGCGGGTGTCGTCGCGCTGCATCGTGGTTACAAGTTCTGAGTGGAGGATTCCCGTGCCCATTAAACCCTTAGTCACCGCAGGCATCGAGAATGTACTGAATGCCTTTCTGTATCGCGCACCGGCGCTGAAAACCGCACGTCAGCGGCTTAACGGAAAGGTGCTGCGCATCGTTTTAAAGGAGTTCTCGACGCCGCTTGTGCTGGTCTTCAGCGAACGCCAGCTTGACGTTCTGGGGGAGTGGGAAGGCGAGGCGGACTGCTCGGTGATTACGCACATGAGCGTATTGCCAAAACTGCGTGACCGTCAGCAGATGACGGCGCTTATTCGCAGCGGTGAGCTGGAGGTCGAGGGCGATATTCAGGTGGTACAGAACTTCGTTGCACTCAGCGATCAGGCTGAATTCGACCCGGCGGAACTGCTGGCGCCCTATATCGGTGACATCGCGGCTGAAGGTATAAGCAAAACGCTGCGCACGGGTTCCGCTTTCCTGCGTAAAGGTCTGCTCCGTCAACAGCGCTATGCTGCCGAGGTGCTGACCGAAGAGTGGCGTATGGCGCCGGGGCCTTTAGAAGTCGCCTGGTTTGCAGAAGAGACCGCGGCAGTTGAGCGCGCAGTTGATGCGTTAACCAAACGGCTGGAAAAACTGGAGGGCAAATGACGCCTGGTGAAATTCGGCGCCTCTATTTTATCGTTCGCACCTTTTTGAGCTACGGGCTCGACGAGCTTATCCCCAGAATGCGTATCACCCTGCCGCTTCGGCTTTGGCGTCGCACGCTGTTCTGGATGCCGAATCGCCATAAGGATCAGGAACTGGGCGCACGCCTGCGTCTTGCGCTACAGGAGCTGGGACCGGTCTGGATCAAGTTTGGACAGATGCTCTCAACACGTCGCGACCTTTTCCCACCACAGATTGCCGATCAGCTCGCGCTTTTGCAGGACCGCGTCGCTCCGTTTGACGGAGAGAGAGCGAAGAAACAAATCGAAGAAGCGATGGGCAATATCCCCATCGAGACCTGGTTTGACGATTTCGATATTCAGCCTCTGGCCTCTGCCTCTATTGCGCAGGTTCACACCGCGCGCCTGAAGGAAAATGGCAAAGAGGTGGTCATCAAAGTGATTCGTCCGGATATCCTGCCGGTTATCAAAGCAGACATGAAGCTGATTTATCGCCTGGCTCGCTGGGTGCCGCGTCTGTTGCCGGATGGCCGCCGTCTGCGTCCGCTGGAAGTGGTTCGGGAATACGAAAAAACGCTGATTGATGAGCTTAACCTGCTGCGTGAATCGGCGAACGCCATTCAGCTGCGTCGAAACTTTGAAGACAGCCCGATGCTGTATGTTCCTGAAGTCTATTCTGACTATTGCAGTCAGAACATGATGGTGATGGAACGTATCTACGGTATTCCGGTCTCGGACGTGGCGGCGCTGGAAAAACAGGGTACGAACATGAAGCTGCTGGCCGAACGTGGCGTGCAGGTCTTCTTTACTCAGGTTTTCCGCGACAGCTTCTTCCATGCAGACATGCATCCAGGCAACATTTTCGTCAGCTATGAGCACCCGGAAGATCCGAAATACATTGGCATCGACTGCGGTATTGTCGGCTCGCTGAATAAAGAGGATAAGCGTTATCTCGCCGAGAACTTTATCGCTTTCTTCAATCGCGACTACCGTAAGGTGGCCGAGCTGCACGTGGATTCAGGCTGGGTTCCGCCAGATACCAACGTGGAAGAGTTTGAATTTGCGATCCGCACCGTCTGTGAGCCGATTTTTGAAAAGCCGCTCTCGGAGATCTCTTTCGGGCACGTCCTGCTCAACCTGTTCAATACCGCACGCCGTTTCAATATGGAAGTGCAGCCGCAATTAGTTTTACTCCAGAAAACATTACTTTACGTTGAGGGCGTAGGCCGCCAGCTCTATCCTCAGTTAGACTTGTGGAAAACCGCGAAACCGTTCCTCGAATCCTGGATTAAGGATCAGGTCGGTATTCCAGCCCTGGTTCGCTCGCTTAAAGAGAAAGGCCCGTTCTGGATTGAAAAAATGCCTGAAATTCCTGAACTGGTTTACGACAGTTTGCGTCAGAGCAAGAACCTTCAGCACAGCATGGATAAAATCGCGCACGAGCTTCAATCCAGTCGCGTGCGTCAGGGGCAGTCCCGCTATCTCTTCGGAATTGGCGCGACGCTGCTGATAAGCGGCACGTTGCTGTTGATCAATCGTCCGGACTGGGAAATGATGCCAGCCTGGATTATGGCTGCCGGTGTGGTTGTCTGGCTTGCTGGCTGGAGAAAAACGCGCTGAATTAGCGTCGCTATCGAGGGATTGCATACGTATAATGCGATCTGACTAATTAATCATCTATCACTGGGGAACACGCATGGGTGGTATCAGTATCTGGCAGTTAGTGATCATTGCCGTCATCGTTGTGCTGCTGTTTGGCACGAAAAAACTCGGATCGATTGGTTCCGACCTGGGCGCGTCAATCAAAGGCTTCAAGAAAGCCATGAGCGATGATGAGAATAAGCAGGAAAAAACCAGTCAGGATGCTGATTTTACCGCTAAATCCATCGCCGATAAGCAGGACGAAGCCAAAAAGGAAGAGGCAAAACGTCACGATAAAGAGCAGGTGTAATTCGTGTTCGACATTGGTTTTAGTGAGTTACTGCTGGTCTTTGTGATTGGTCTGATCGTGTTGGGGCCGCAGCGTTTACCCGTTGCGGTGAAAACCGTCGTGGGCTGGGTGCGGGCGCTTCGCTCGCTGGCAACTACCGTGCAGAACGAACTGGCGCAGGAGCTGAAGCTTCAGGAATTTCAGGACAGCCTGAAAAAGGTTGAAAAGGCGAGCATGGACAACCTGACGCCGGAGCTGAAAGCATCAATGGATGAGTTGCGCGAAGCGGCTGAATCCATGAAGCGCTCTTACAGCATTAACGATCCTGAGAAGGCGAGCGATGAAGCAAACACCATCCACAATCCGGTGGTGAAGGGTAGCGAAGAGCAGCGCGAGGGTGTAACGCCTTCCAGCGCGGAGCATCAGGCTGCTTCGCCAGAGCAATCGCCGCAGGAGCCCGAAGTGAAAAAGCAGGTGCCGCCGGAAGAGCCCGTGGTCAAAACGGCTGAGGTAAAACCCGCCGCGCCCGTTTCCGAATCATCCCCCTCGTCGAGTGATAAAGCGTAAACATGGCAGTAGATGATACTCAACCGCTTATTACGCACCTCATTGAGCTGCGTAAGCGCCTGTTAAACTGCATTATTGCGGTTTTCCTCATTTTTTTATGTCTGGTCTATTTTGCCAACGATATCTATCAGGTGGTTTCCGCGCCGCTGATTAAACAGATGCCGCTGGGCGCGACGATGATTGCAACGGACGTTGCCTCGCCGTTCTTTACCCCGATCAAGCTGACCTTCTGGGTGTCGTTGATTGCCTCTGCGCCGGTCATTTTGTATCAGGTCTGGGCATTTGTGGCGCCCGCGCTGTACAAGCATGAACGCAAGCTGGTTATTCCGCTGCTGGTGTCCAGTTCGCTGCTGTTTTATATCGGCATGGCGTTCGCCTACTTCGTTGTCTTCCCGCTGGCCTTCGGCTTCCTGACGCATACCGCGCCGGAAGGGGTGCAGGTGTCGACGGACATCGCCAGCTACCTCAGCTTCGTGATGGCGCTGTTTATGGCCTTTGGTGTCGCCTTCGAGGTCCCGGTCGCGATTGTCCTGCTCTGCTGGGTCGGCGTGACCACGCCTGACGATCTGCGTAAGAAGCGCCCGTACATCCTGGTGGGGGCGTTTGTCGTAGGTATGCTGTTAACGCCACCGGACGTCTTCTCGCAAACCTTACTGGCGATACCTATGTACTGCCTGTTTGAAGTCGGCGTGTTCTTCGCTCGTTTCTACGTCGGAAAGGGGCGTACACGGGACGAAGAAGACGAGCCGTCTGAAGAGACCACTAAAGAATAAAACCAACCGCCCGTCAGGGCGGTTGTCATATGGGGATACGTATGTTCGATATCGGGCTTAACCTGACCAGCGCCCAGTTTGCGAAAGACCATGATGAGGTGGTGGCGCGCGCCTTTGCCGCCGGCGTGGGTGGGCTGCTACTGACGGGAACGAATCTGCATGAGAGTGAGCAGGCACGGCAGCTGGCGCAACGCTATCAACACTGCTGGTCCACCGCAGGCGTGCATCCTCATGACAGCAGCCAGTGGACGCATGAAAGCGCTGAGGCGCTTCATCGTCTGGCACAAACGCCAGAAGTGGTTGCCATTGGCGAATGCGGGCTTGATTTCAACCGTAACTTCTCAACGCCTGAAGAGCAGGAGAAGGCATTTACCGCCCAGCTCGCGCTGGCAGCAGAGCTGGAGATGCCGGTGTTTATGCACTGTCGCGATGCGCATGAACGTTTTATGGCGCTACTGGAACCCTGGCTGGAGAAACTGCCGGGCGCGGTATTGCACTGCTTTACGGGCTCCCGTCAGGAAGCGCTGGATTGCCTGAACCGCGGGCTGTATTTGGGTATCACGGGCTGGGTCTGCGATGAGCGTCGTGGGCTGGAGCTGCGTGAGCTGTTACCTGTTATCCCGGCCGATCGTTTGCTGCTGGAAACGGATGCGCCGTATCTGTTGCCCCGGGATATGCAGCCCAAACCGCAATCACGACGTAATGAACCGGCCTACCTGGGGCATATTGCTGAGCGAGTGGCGCACTGGCGCGGAGAAGATGCGCAGTGGCTGGCAGCACAAACCGATGATAACGTGCGTCGTCTGTTCGGCGTGCAGTTCTAAACTTTGCGGAAATCGGTGTTTTTAACGCTCTGCAACACCTCTTTGTTCAGCAGGTTGAGCAGCAGCATGGAGCGCGCTTCACCGTCCGGCTCAGCGAAGATGGCCTGTAAGCCTTCAAAGGCGCCTTCGGTGATCACCACGCTGTCGCCAGCATAAGGGGTTTCCGGATCGGTCATATCTTCAGGCTGCTGGTAGACAGAGAGCTGATGAATAACCGATGACGGTACTCTTGCCGGATGGGCGCCAAAACGCACAAAATGGCTGACGCCGCGCGTGGCGCTGATCGTCGTGGTGTGGATCACTTCGGGGTCGAACTCGACGAACAGGTAATTCGGGAACAGAGGCTCACTGACGGTCGTGCGTCTTCCACGCTGCATTTTTTCAAGCGTGATCACGGGTGTCAGGCAGTTAACAGACTGACGTTCAAGATGTTCCTGCGCGCGCTGAAGTTGCCCGCGTTTGCAATACAGTAAATACCAGGCCTGCATAATCACTCTTCCCATTGTTCGGGGCGCAAGCATACCAAAACCCTGGCGGGATCGCTAAGGTGATTATAATGGCGAAAAAGAGAGTAAGTCGTGGAAGTTCACGCTAATTTAACAAAATTACAGCATCACGCGGTCTTACGCCGTATAATGAAGCGCTTACAGAGAGGCCATGATTAACTGCATGAAATACCACGATCTACGCGACTTCCTGGCGCTGCTGGAAAAGCAGGGCGAACTCAAACGCATTACGCTTCCTGTTGATCCGTATCTGGAAATGACAGAAATCGCTGACCGCACCCTGCGCGCGGGCGGCCCGGCGTTGCTGTTTGAAAACCCAAAAGGCTACGCCATGCCGGTGCTGTGCAACCTGTTTGGCACACCTCGCCGCGTGGCGCTGGGGATGGGGCAGGAAGATGTCACGGCGTTGCGTGAAGTGGGCAAACTGCTGGCCTTTCTGAAAGAGCCGGAGCCGCCAAAAGGGTTCCGCGACCTGTTCGACAAGCTGCCGCAGTTTAAGCAGGTGCTGAACATGCCCACCAAACGCCTGCGCGGTGCGCCGTGCCAGCAAAAAGTGCTGGAAGGCGATGCGGTGGATCTGACCAACATTCCCATCATGCAGTGCTGGCCTGAAGATGCCGCACCGCTGATCACCTGGGGCCTCACCGTGACGCGTGGGCCGCATAAAGAGCGTCAAAACCTCGGCATTTACCGCCAGCAGCGGATTGGCAAGAACAAGCTCATCATGCGCTGGTTGTCCCATCGCGGTGGGGCGCTGGATTTCCAGGAGTGGTGCGCGGCCCATCCGGGCGAACGCTTCCCGGTTTCCGTCGCGCTGGGTGCCGATCCGGCAACCATTCTGGGCGCGGTGACGCCTGTTCCAGATACGCTGTCTGAATATGCCTTTGCAGGGCTGCTGCGCGGCACCAAAACCGAAGTGGTGAAGTGCATCTCCAATGACCTGGAAGTACCGGCCAGCGCAGAGATCGTGCTGGAAGGTTACATTGAACAGGGCGAGCTGGCACCCGAAGGGCCGTACGGCGACCACACCGGCTATTACAACGAAGTGGATAACTTTCCGGTGTTCACCGTCACGCACATTACCCAGCGTGAAGATGCGATTTATCACTCAACCTACACTGGCCGTCCACCGGATGAACCGGCGGTGCTTGGCGTGGCGCTGAACGAAGTGTTCGTGCCGATCCTGCAAAAGCAGTTCCCGGAAATTGTTGATTTTTATCTGCCGCCGGAAGGGTGTTCGTATCGCCTGGCGGTGGTGACGATGAAGAAGCAGTATGCCGGTCACGCTAAGCGCGTGATGATGGGCGTATGGTCTTTCCTGCGCCAGTTTATGTATACCAAGTTTGTGATTGTCTGCGATGATGACGTCAATGCCCGCGACTGGAATGACGTCATCTGGGCCATCACCACGCGTATGGATCCGGCGCGTGATACGGTGTTAGTGGAAAACACGCCAATTGATTATCTGGACTTTGCCTCGCCGGTTTCCGGCCTTGGCTCAAAAATGGGACTGGATGCCACGAACAAATGGCCTGGCGAAACCGACCGTGAATGGGGGCGCCCGATCGAAAAAGATCCTGCCGTGACCGCGCGAATTGACGCGATCTGGGACGAGCTGGCCATAATGAATAACGGTAAGGCAGAATAAGACCGTTTAGCCCTATAGACTTCCCGACAGAGAGAGCGAATGACAACCTTAAGCTGTAAAGTGACGTCGGTAGATGCTATTACCGACACCGTATATCGCGTCCGTTTGGTTCCTGAAGCGGCATTCTCATTCCGTGCCGGTCAGTACCTGATGGTCGTGATGGACGAGCGTGATAAGCGTCCTTTCTCTATGGCCTCAACGCCAGCAGAGAAGGAATTTATTGAGCTGCATATTGGTGCGTCTGAGCTTAACCTGTACGCGATGGCCGTGATGGACCGCATCCTGAAAGAGCGTGAAATAGTGGTCGATATTCCTCATGGCGAGGCCTGGCTGCGTGAAGACGAAGACCGTCCGCTGATCCTGATTGCCGGTGGCACGGGCTTCTCTTATGTCCGCTCTATTCTGCTGACCGCGCTGGCGCGTAATCCAAATCGCGATATCACCATCTACTGGGGCGGCCGTGAAGAGAAGCACCTTTACGATCTGTCTGAGCTGGAAGCGCTGAGCGTAAATCATCCAAACCTGCGCATTGAGCCGGTTGTCGAGCAGCCGGAAGAGGGCTGGCGCGGGCGTAGCGGTACGGTGCTGACTGCGGTATTGCAGGATCACGGGACGCTGGCCGGGCACGATATCTACATTGCCGGTCGCTTTGAAATGGCAAAAATTGCCCGCGACCTGTTCTGCAACGAGCGTGACGCGCGGGAAGATCGTCTGTTTGGCGATGCGTTTGCGTTTATCTGATTGAGAGACCCGCTTCGGCGGGTTTTTACGCTCGGGCAATAGCCTGGTGAAAATTTAACCTTGAAATGGGCGGCGCATTGCCGTTATTCTTGTTCCCGTTAAATTTCGCCCTCAGGAGCGCCCCCCAAAAATGAACAAACACGACTGATGAATTTCGATCCTTGCTCAACGCACCGCGTCGGCAGGGGATGTTTTGATTTCATTCAGGAGTGCTTATGGCTCATTTTGCGCAGTCCCCCTCTTTTATTTTGCATCAGGTCACCTGTCAGTTTGCGACGGGCGATATCCTTTTTGGTCCACTGAATCTTTCTCTGGATGCGTCAGTGTACGCGCTGGTTGGCCGCAACGGCAGCGGTAAAACACGCCTTCTGCGGCTGCTGGCAGGGGTTGATGAACCCGCCAGCGGTCATATTGAGCGCTTTGGTACACACGTCTATGTGGCGCAACAGCAGGATATTTCTGCGGATACCACGCTTGCCGGACTGCTTGGTTACGACGCGATCTTTGCGGCGCGCACGCGCATCGACAGCGGTCATTATGAACCCGACGATCTCGACACGCTCGACGGTTACTGGGATCTGGCTGAACGGCTGAGCCAGGCTTTTATCGCTGCAAAACTTCCCCCTTTTGACCCGAATAAACGCGCGGCAGAACTGAGCGGCGGCGAGCGCATTCGTGCTTTGCTGTGCAGCGCATTCACCGCAGATGCTGATTACCTGCTGCTGGACGAACCGACCAACCACCTCGACAGGCAAGGCCGCGTGTGGTTCTACGAGCAGCTTTCCCGGTATCAGGGCGGGGTACTGGTGGCCTCTCACGACCGTGAGTTGCTGGCCCAGGTACCGCGTATCCTTGAACTGAGCGCGTTGGGCTTGCGCAGCTACGGGGGGAATTATGCTGACTATCGAACCCAGCGTGATGCTGAGCAACTGGCTGCCCGCGCCGCGCTGGAGCATGCTGCCACCGAGCGCAAGCGTACCCGCGCCCGTATGCATAAAGAGCATGACGACAGCCTGCGGCGTTCAGCCAAAACGCTTCGCACGGTCGACAGCCTTAACATCGCCTCGTTTGAACGGGTCAAATACAAAGGGGCGGCGAAAGAGCGTATTGGTTCCTGGAAAAAACAGCATAGCGATCAAAATCATGCTCTGAACGCTGCGGTCAACCAGGCACGCGAGCGGGTTGAAGAGGATCACGTGGTGATGTTTACCCTGCCGGGCAGTGAAATCCCGGAAGGAAAACAGGTGCTGGTGCTGGAAGAACTGGTGCTTCCGCACGTGCCTGTCTCCCCGATAAACTGGCGAATGGATGGCCCGATGCGCGTGGCGCTACGCGGGCCGAACGGCTGTGGAAAATCCACGCTGTTGAAAGTGATGTTGGGCGAAACCGCCCCTGTTACGGGAACCTGTAAGGTCTCCGTCAGGTGTGCTTATCTCGATCAGCATCTTTCCCGGCTGGATCTGTCGCAGTCGGTGATGAAACACCTTAGCCTGGGCAATACGCCGCTCGAAGAGGGGGCGCTGCGTACCCGTTTAGCGCAGCTTCAGCTGGGCGCAGAGAAAGTGACACTACCACTGGCCGAACTGAGTGGCGGCGAGCGCCTGAAGGCCGCGCTGGCCTGCGTATTGTGGCGTGAAGCGGCAACGCAGCTGTTGCTTCTGGATGAGCCGACCAACCATCTTGATCTGGCCTCTGTTCAGGCCATTGAAGCGGCCTTAGCCGATTACCCCGGCGCGCTGCTGGTGGTGTCGCATGATGAAGCCTTTCTGGCAGGGCTGAAGCTGACGCATGAACTGGTATGGGAAGAGACGGGATGGCGATGTGAAAGCCTGTAAACACAAGCCCCCGCAAGGGCGGGGGCAAACAAACTTTATCAGGCTAACTGCTTGCGAAGGTCAGGGTTTGCCTGGATCAGGCGCATCAGCTTTAGCTCGGCTGGGGTAGGTTTTTCACGTTTTGACTCCCACTCCAGCACCATCGCTACGCTGACACCCATCGCTCTTGCGAATTCATCTGTTTTCAGGCCCGATCCTTTGCGTAAACGCTCAAATTCACTAAAAGGATTGGACTTTTGATTCAGGGTAACCGTCGGCGGTACATCTTTAAAAATAATCTGTTCCAGGCTGCTCAGCAGCTCAAACTCAGGATCTTTTAATTCCATTGAGAACTCCTCATAAATCACACATCGGGATCATGAACATCAGAGAGCCTGTTAAGAATAGTCCCTAAACCAGACACAGGATCGTCACGGCTGTGATTAATTGTGCGATAACGATCGCTTTACGCGTTTCAGCTATATGGATAGTTATGCTAATTACCTGATTAGTCATATGTAGGGATGCACAGGTATTTTTTTGTAAATAGTCAGTACAAAAACGGGAATACCCGTTTTGCATGAAAACTCTATCTTGCAAGGCTGACCTGGACTATCCTTGTCAGCGTTGGGCACGCGTGTGCCGGTGTGCGCTTTTTGGGTGAAAGGAGTAATAAAATGGCGACAGGAAAGTCCTGCTCTCGCTGGTTTGCGCCTATTGCGGCGTTGTTGATGGTTGTTAGCCTGAGTGGGTGTTTCGATAAAGAAGGCGATCAGCGCAAAGCGTTTATCGATTTTTTACAGAATACAGTGATGCGTAGCGGCGAGCGTTTACCAACGCTGACTGCGGATCAGAAAAAACAGTTTGGTCCATTCGTGTCGGATTACGCCATTCTGTATGGCTATTCACAGCAGGTAAGCCAGGCGATGGATTCCGGTATTCGCCCGGTAGTGGATAGCGTGAATGCTATTCGCGTTCCACAGGATTATATGACCCAGCGCGAACCGCTGCGCCAGTCAAATGGCGCGCTTGGGGTACTGAGCCAGCAGCTGCAAAATGCCAAAATGCAGGCTGATGCGTCGCGTTCCGCGTTGAAGCAGGGCGAGGATCTCAAACCGGTCTATGACCAGGTGTATGAGAAAGTCGTGACCAAGCCGTCAAACGCCTTGCAACCGCTGATCCCGGCGGCGCAGGTCTTTACTCAGCAGCTGGTTCAGGTGGGTGACTTTATTAGTGAACAAGGTACGCAGGTGAGCTTCGTCTCTAACGGTATCCAGTTCCCGACCTCCCAGCAGGCGAGCCAGTATAACGCGCTGATCGGGCCGCTCGCGTCCCAGCATCAGGCCTTTAGCCAGGCCTGGAGCGCAGCGGTCGCTGCTACGGAATAAGAAAAACCCCCGCTTCGGCGGGGTTTTTTTTATGCTTGATGAAAATAACGCTTGTCATTCATCTACCACATCGGTATAACTATGTTCGTCGGTTTGTTACACAGACCTAAAGCAGTTTAGTAAAGCAGTCCAGATTGTTATCCATAGATACCCTTCGTAGTGACCCTTCCTTCATCGCTTAAAAATCTGTAACGCAATCCATCAAGCCGGAAGGCACAATATATTTTTAATAAGGTAATTTCTATGTCTGCTAAAATGACTGGTCTGGTAAAATGGTTCAACGCTGATAAAGGTTTCGGCTTCATCACTCCTGACGATGGCTCTAAAGACGTGTTCGTACACTTCTCTGCTATCCAGAACGATGGCTACAAATCTCTGGATGAAGGTCAGAAAGTTTCCTTCACCATCGAAAGCGGCGCTAAAGGCCCAGCAGCTGGTAACGTTGTAAGCCTGTAAGCTTCCAGCCCAGTAGCACAAAATTCAAAAACCCGCCTTCTGGCGGGTTTTTTCGTTTCTACTGTTGTATCTGCGGGTTAACGCAGTTCTTATCCACTTTACCGCCGAGCGCGGCAATCAGATTATCCACGGCGGTCGCCGCCATATTGTAGCGTGTTTCATGAGTGGCAGAGCCGATGTGGGGCAGGGCGACGACGTTCGGCATGGTCAGTAGCGGAGAATCCACCGGCAGCGGCTCCTGTTCAAACACGTCCAGACCGGCGGCGTGGATCTCACCGTTTTGCAGTGCCTCAATCAGCGCCTTCTCATCGACCACCGGGCCACGACCCGCGTTGATGAAAATGGCCGATTTCTTCATCTTTTCAAACGCCGCTTTGCCGATGAGATGACGCGTTTCATCCGTCAGCGGCAGGATCAGGCAGACAAAGTCGGCTTCCCGCAACAGCGTATCAAGCTCGCAATAGCGGGCATTGAAACGTTCTTCAGCTTCACTGTGGTGACGGCGTGCGTTATACAGGATGGGCATGTTGAAGCCAAAATGCGCGCGCTGTGCCAGCGCCAGTCCGATACGGCCCATCCCAACAATCCCCAGCGTTTTGCCATGAACGTCCACGCCGAACCAGTCCGGGCCAATGCTTTTCGTCCATTCGCCCGCTTTCACGCGCTCGGCCACTTCCACCACGCGACGGGCGGTGCTGAGCACCAGCGCCATCAGCGTGTCGGCGACGGTTTCCGTCAGGGCATGCGGCGTGTGCATCAGCAGGATGTTGCGTGCGTTTAGCGCATCCACGTCGAAATTGTCGTATCCCACCGAAACGGTTGAGGTAGCACGAAGCTTCGGCATTTTCTCCAGCAGCACTGCATCCACCTTTTCGCTCGAACCCAGCAGGCCCTCGGCGCTGGCAAACGCGTCGGCGTGCTGCGCCACGGTTTCCGGGCTGAGGTTCTTTACCCGGGTAACGGTAAAGTGTTCCTCCAGGCGTTTTTGCAGATCTTCAGGCAGTGCTTTGTACAAAATGACGGACGGCTTCATGCTAATCTCCGTTGATTTTAAAAGGATTCAGGCGTGGCGTGCGCCGACGGGTAGCTGTTGATTATTAGCAGGCTTAACGATCAGAGTAAGCCATACCGAGGCAAAAAGCGCCACCCCCATAAAGATGTAAGAGGCCGACGGGCTGCCGGTGGCGCCGTTCAGATAGCCCACAAACCACGAGCCAAAGAACGAACCCAGCGCGCCCATACTGTTGATCAACGCCATCGCGCCCCCTGCGACGTTACGCGGCAGCATTTCCGGGATGATGGCAAAGAACGGACCATACGGGGCATACATGGCCGCACCCGCAATCACCAGCAGAGTGTACGAGACCCAGAAGTGGTTTGCGCCTACGGCCCAGGAGCCAATGAAGGCAAAAGCAGCGATCAGCAGCAGTGGCCAGACGAACAGCTTACGGTTTTGCAGCTTGTCCGATGCCCAGGAGACGATAATCATCGCGATGGTCGCAGCCAGGTAAGGCACGGATGACAGCCAGCCCACTTCCACCATGCCAAGGTTTTCACCGCCGCTGCGGATAATTGACGGCAGCCACAGCACAAAGCCGTACACGCCAATGCTCCAGGTAAAATACTGTGCGCACAGCAGAATAACGTTCCGGGAGCGGAAGGCTTCGCCGTAGTTACGCACCGCTTTCAGCCCCTGCTGCTCTTTATCCAGCTGCGCCTGGAGCGCGGCTTTTTCGTCCTCAGAAAGCCATTTCGCCTGGGCTGGCTTATCTTTCACCAGCACCCACCAGCAGAAGGCCCAGATAATCGCGGGAACACCTTCGATGATGAACATCTCGCGCCAGCCGAAGGACTGGATCAGATAGCCGGAAACCACCGACATCCACAGCACGGTGACCGGGTTACCGAGTATCAGGAACGTATTAGCACGTGAACGCTCAGATTTTGTGAACCAGTTACTGATGTAAATCAGCATTGCTGGCATGACGGCCGCCTCAACCACGCCGAGAATAAAGCGAATGGCCGCCAGAGCAGGTATGTTATTCACCACGCCAGTAAGCGACGCACAGGCACCCCACAAGATCAGGCAGATGAAAATGAGCTTTCGCACGCTGCGGCGTTCAGCGTAAATCGCGCCGGGGATCTGGAAGAAGAAATAGCCCAGGAAGAAGAGGGCACCCAGCAGGGAGGAGACCCCTTTGGTGATCCCAAGGTCTTCGTTGATCCCGGCGGCGGATGCGAAACTGAAGTTGGCACGATCCAGGTACGCCAGGCTGTACGTGATAAACACGATTGGCATGATGTACCACCAGCGTTTTACTGCATTGGTCGAACTGTTCATAGGCTTGCCTCTGTTGTTGAGGTTGTTGCCGCCGTTGTCTGTAGGGTACACGGTGGCTTAATTATCTGGTGCGGATTGCTGCCCTCACCCTGGTTCTCTCCCGGAGGGAGAGGGAATTTAGACGCTGAGCTCTGCTCGTGTTGGTAATCCTTCGCTGTCGCCCTGCACCTGAATCGCCAGCGAACCAATTTTGTTGCCTCGCGCCACGGCCTGCGACAGCGGTTTGCCCTCCAGCAGGGCGCTGATGACTCCGACGGCAAACCCATCGCCCGCGCCCACGGTATCGACCACGTTGTCGACTTTTACCGCAGCGACGGCGCCTTGCTCGCCGTCGGCAGTTTTGTACCATGCGCCGTCGGCACCGGTTTTCAGCACCACGGCTTTTACCCCTTTGTTGAGGTAAAAATCAGCAATGCCTTCGGGCGTGTTTTCGCCAGTGAGGATCATTCCCTCTTTTATGCCCGGCAGAACCCAGTCCGCCTGAAACGCCAGTCGGTTGAGTTTCTCAGCCATCTCCGCTTCGCTTTTCCACAGTACCGGGCGCAGGTTCGGATCGAAGGAGATCGTTTTGCCCTGCGCTTTCATTGCCGAAGCCGCGTGATCCAGTAAATCGTACGAGCTGGCCGAGAGCGCCGCCGCCACGCCGCTCAGGTGCAGGTGGCGCGCGGAGGAGAAATATGCGGCGTGATAATCATCCACGGAGAGATGGCTTGCCGCTGAGCCTTTGCGGAAATACTCCACGATGGGATCGGTTCCATTTTCAACTTTAGATTTCAGCTGAAAGCCCGTCGGGAAGCGTCCGTCGAGGGTGACGCCGGCGGCATCAATGCCCTCTTTTTTTAGCGAGTCGAGAACGAAATGACCAAAGCTGTCATTTCCCACGCGGCTTACCCAGCCGACATTCAGCCCCAGCCGCGCAAGGCCGGTAGCAACATTCAGCTCGGCGCCAGCCACGCGTTTAATGAAGTGCTCCACTGCGCTCAGCTCGCCCGTTTCGGTGGCGACAAACATCGCCATGGCCTCGCCAATAGTGATAACGTCCAGCGTCTTGTGCATGGTTTACTCCTCGCGCAGCAGGTTGACGTAATGGCGGGTAACGGCGGTGAGATCCGTCCCTTCCAGCGGAAATTCGATACCGCGTGGCGCATCGGCAGGGAGTTGATTAAGCAGATCCCGCCAGCGAGAATCGGTCTGATCCGGCGCGACGGCGCGGAACTGCGCCTTATGTGGGACTGCGGCCTTCACATGAATATAGCTCACGGCGGGAGCCAGCTGACGTGCAGCCTCTTCCGGGGAGTCGCCAACCCACAGCCAGTTGCCCATATCGAACGTCAGCGTGACCGGCAGCGCCATTACCCGGCAGGCGGCTTTGAAGCGCTGCATCGGCGCGAGCTGCCCGCAGTCGGTCTGGTCGTTTTCCACCACCAGCGTCATGCCGCTTTCATCCAGCAGTGTGCGCAGGGCTTCAAGCGGCTGTTTGTCGCTGAAATGACCCAGCGAGACTTTAAGCCACAGCGCGTTCAGGGCGCTGGCTTCGCTAAGGTAGCGCGGGAGATCCGGGTTGAGGGTGCCATCGGGCATAAACAGGGGGGCCGGGGCGGAGTAGCACGCCAGTAACCCCAGCAGTTCAATGGACTCGCCGAGCGCAGGCAGGGCCATTAACTCGTCGTTGCTGAAGAGCTCGCGGCGGATTTCAACGCCATCAGCCCCTGCGCCGGCAATAACGGGAAGCATCGCCCGTTGACCGCCTGCCTGTCGCACCTGGTCCGCGCCATACGCGGCGGTGACCACCATAATTTTCCTGCTCATTTCCTGACTCCAGAGCGTAATCGATAGTATTACGCTAGATGGAACCGGTTCCAAAGAAAAGATCGGGATGCTGAATTTATGATCGCTGTCACGAAGGGAAAATTAACGGGCAGTAGAGCCGCGAACGATCAGCTCGCCGGAAAAAACCTGCTCGCGTACGGCGTCGCGGGTGCCTTCAATGCGGCGAACCACTTGTTCAACCGCGGCATAGCCGATCTGCCAGGTGGGTTGTTTGAGGGTGGTGATGCCTACGCCAGCCAGTTCTGCCCACTCCAGTTCATCAAAGCCAAGTAAGCCGATGTCGCTGCCCCAGTGCAGGCCAATGCGTTTAAGCGAGCGGGCAACCTGAAGCGTCAGCGCCCCGTTCGCGGAGATCACCGCTTTACGCATACCCCGATGACGGGTATGGAACTGGCGCAGGGTATTATCCAGCTGCCCGGCTTCATGCAGGGGGATTTCGGCATTTTCGGCGATCACGCCGGGGTAACGCGCCAGCGTGGCACGAAATGCCGCCAGGCGGTCGCGGCGGGTGTTAACCATGCCCAGCGGTTCGCTCAGGAACAGAATGGCTTCGAAACCCTGTTCAATCAGGTGCTCGGTGGCGGTGGTGGCCGCCTGGGTGTTATCCAGCCCGACCACATCGCAGGCAAATTCCGGGATTTTGCGGTCAATAAGCACCATTGGCAGCGACGATTGTTGCAGGCGATTTAGCCCCTCTTCGCGCATCCCGACGGCATTCACCACAATCCCTTCCACCTGATAGCTGCGCAGCAGATCGAGATAATGCAGCTCCTGATCAACCTCGTTATTGGTGTTACAGACCAGCGGGGTAAAGCCTTTCTCACGGCACGCCGCTTCGATGCCGCTGAGGACGTTAACGGAATAGGGGTTGGTGATATCGGCGATGATAAGGCCAATCAGACGAGTGCGACCCCGCTTGAGACCGCGCGCCATCAGGCTGGGACGGTAGTCGAGATCGGCAATAGCCTGTTCGATTCGCGCCAGCAGCGCATCGGAAAGCAGGTGTTTCTCGCCGTTGAGGTAGCGTGAAATGCTGGTTTTACCGGTTTTGGCGGCTTTCGCCACGTCGCTGATGGTGGCCCGGGTTGGTTTGATCATCGCTGATTTCCCTGAATTTAGTGAGAATACCTTAGCGGGAAAATCTGGCGAATCAAGCTATTTGCCGGGTGGCGCTGCGCTTACCGGAGGTTGCGGTCTGATGCCTTCACCCCAACCCTCTCCCGTGGGAGAGGGCGCAAACACTAAAAACGGCAACGGGGTTGCCGTTTTGCTTTTACCTACTGCACCGGGCTTAACGTAATCTCAACGCGGCGGTTCTGCGCTTTGCCTTCCGCCGTGCTGTTGCTGGCGATCGGGTTAGCCGGACCCATGCCGCTGGTGCGGATGCGGTTCGCTTCAACGCCCTGGGTGATCAGCGAACTGGCCACGGAATCGGCGCGCTGCTGGGACAGACGCATGTTCAGATCCTGGCTGCCGGTGCTGTCGGTGTAACCAATCACGTTCACGGCGGTTTTATTGTACTCTTTCAGCACCGCGGCCACGCCGGTCAGGGTGTTCGCGCCTGCGGGTTTCAGCGTCGCGCTGCTGCTGTCAAAGGTCACGTTGTTTGGCATGTTCAGGATGATGTTGTCACCGCTGCGCGTCACGCTCACGCCCGTACCTTTCATTTTGTCACGCAGTTTTGCTTCCTGCACATCCATGTAATAACCCACGCCGCCGCCCAGGGCTGCGCCTGCCGCTGCGCCAATCAGCGCACCTTTGCCGCGATCTTTCTTGGAGGAGGAGAGTACGCCAACGCCAGCGCCCACCAGGGAACCAATACCCGCGCCAATGCCGGATTTGCCCGCTTCGCGTTCGCCGGTGTATGGGTTGGTTGTGCAGCCTGAAACAGCCAGTGCGCCGCTCACCAGAGCGGCAATAACGAGTACGCGTTTTTTCATCTTATTTCCTTAATCCTTTTTATTCTTTGCCACGACGGACGTGGCAGTGGATTATGACGTCCGGATACGGAGAAAATTCAGTGTATAACTCTGAAATTTGTCACAAACGATAAATTGCCTCAATGAAAGGCCGAAACACCTGCACGCAACCAGGAGCGCACGCTTTGAGCACCTCAACAAAAACCATTCTGACCGCCGCCCACTGGGGGCCGATGCTGGTCGAAACCGATGGCGACACTGTGCTGTCGTCTCGCGGGGCTTTGCCTTCGCGCCATCTCAACTCTTTACAGACCGTCGTTCGCGATCAGGTACACAGCAAAACCCGTGTCCGCTGGCCGATGGTGCGAAAAGGCTTTCTGGCGTCACCGGATAAGCCGCAGGGTATTCGCGGGCAGGATGAGTTCGTTCGCGTGAGCTGGGACGACGCGCTGACGCTGATCCATACCCAGCATAAACGCATTCGCGACACCTATGGCCCGTCGTCCATTTTTGCTGGCTCCTATGGCTGGCGCTCGAACGGCGTGCTGCATAAGGCTTCCACCCTGCTGCAACGCTATATGAGCCTGGCCGGAGGATACACCGGCCATCTGGGCGATTACTCGACCGGCGCGGCGCAGGCGATCATGCCGTATGTGGTGGGCGGGAATGAGGTTTATCAGCAGCAGACCAGCTGGCCGCTGGTGCTGGAGCATGCGGAGGTGGTGGTGCTGTGGAGCGCCAATCCGCTCAACACCCTAAAAATTGCCTGGAATGCGTCCGACGAGCAGGGCGTTTCCTACTTCGATGCGCTGCGCAAAAGCGGCAAGCGCATCATCTGTATCGATCCGATGCGTTCTGAAACGCTGGATTTCTTCGGCGACAGCGCCGAGTGGATCGCGCCGCATATGGGCACCGACGTGGCGATGATGCTGGGTATCGCCCACACCCTGGTGGAGAACGGCTGGCACGATACGGAATTTCTGACGCGCTGCACCACGGGCTTCGATAAATTTGCCGACTACCTGACGGGACAAGCCGACGGTATCGCCAAAACCGCAGAGTGGGCCGCGGCGATTTGCGGCGTTGATGCCGCTAAAATCCGCGAACTGGCGGCGTTATTCCATAGCCATGTCACGATGCTCATGTCCGGCTGGGGGATGCAGCGTCAGCAGTTTGGCGAGCAGAAGCACTGGATGCTGGTGACGCTCGCCGCGATGCTCGGACAGATTGGCACACCCGGCGGCGGTTTTGGCCTTTCCTATCACTTTGCTAACGGCGGCAACCCCACGCGTAAAGCCGCGGTGCTGGCTTCCATGCAGGGCTCGGTGCAGGGGGGCGTGGACGCTGTGGATAAAATTCCGGTGGCACGCATTGTTGAAGCCCTGGAGAACCCTGGCGGGTTTTATCAGCACAACGGCCAGGATCGTCATTTCCCGGATATTAAGTTTGTCTGGTGGGCGGGTGGGGCCAACTTCACCCATCACCAGGATACCAACCGCCTGATCCGTGCCTGGCAGAAACCGGAGCTGGTGGTGATCTCGGAGTGCTTCTGGACCGCGTCAGCGAAACATGCCGATATCGTTTTGCCCGCCACGACCTCGTTCGAGCGTAACGATCTCACTATGACCGGGGATTACAGCAACCAGCATATGGTGCCAATGAAGCGCGTCGTGGCTCCCCGGGATGAAGCGCGGGATGATTTTGATGTCTTTGCCGACCTGAGTGAAATGTGGGAAGCGGGCGGGCGGGAGCGATTCACCGAGGGTAAAACGGATCTGCAATGGCTGGAAACGTTTTACCAGATTGCCAGCCAGCGCGGGGCTGCGCAGGGCGTGACGCTGCCGCCATTTGCTGAATTCTGGGAGGCGAATCAACTTTTCGAAATGCCGGAAAGCGAGCAGAATGCGCGGTTTGTGCGCTTTGCTGACTTCCGTCGCGATCCGGAGAATCACCCGTTAAAAACCGAAAGCGGGAAGATTGTGATCTACAGCGAACGCATCGCCAGCTTTGGCTACGCGGACTGTCCGCCGCATCCGGCGTGGCTGGAGCCGGACGAATGGCATGGCAATGCGCAGCCGGGGCAGCTTCAGCTGCTGTCTGCCCATCCCGCCCATCGTCTGCACAGCCAGCTCAACTATTCGGCTCTGCGCGAGCAGTATGCGGTGGCCGGTCGTGAGCCGATCGCGCTGAACAGCGATGACGCAAAGGCGCGGGGGATTAACCACGGCGATCTCGTTCGAGTCTGGAACGCGCGCGGGCAGGTGCTGGCAGGCGCTGTGGTGAGTGACGGGATCCGCCCTGGCGTTTTCTGCATTCATCAGGGCGCATGGCCGGATCTGGCGCTGGACGAGGGCGGTATTTGTAAGAACGGCGCCGTAAACGTGCTGACCAAAGATCTCCCCAGCTCGAAGCTGGGGAATGGCTGCGCGGGGAATACGGCGCTGGCATGGGTGGAAAAATATGAGGGGCCAGCGCTTACCCTTACGGCGTTTGATCCGCCTGCCAGCTCATGATCCACGTCGGGTGTTGGGTATCATCCTGCCAGGCGCTGTCTTCGATGCGAAAACCCTGAGCATGATAGAAATTCACCGCCCGCACGTTTTTCTGATACACCTCCAGAGTTAAATACGGATAGTGCTGCTGAACGTGGTTCAGCAGCGCACGCCCGATCCCCTTTCCGATGAACGCCGGGGCGATAAATAGCGCCCCCACGAACTGGAACTGCATGACGCTGATAAAACCGCACAGGGTACCGTTTTCTTCCCAGACCCAGGTCTCGGCGGCGGGAAGGTATTCATCCCGCACTACCGCTTCATTCGCTTGCCAGTAACTTGCATCGATAAACGGATGCGCCTCGGTGGTGCTCTCCAGCCACAGACTCAAAAGCGGAGCGGTGTTCTCACTTTGCCATTTGCGGATCATGGTGGCCCTCCGGATGGCAGAAGCAGCCCGTAATGTGGTCATTGACCAGCCCGCAGGCCTGCATAAAAGAGTAACAGATGGTGGTGCCCACAAACTTGAAGCCGCGTTTTTTCAGCGCTTTCGACAGGGCATCTGAGGCGGGGGTCGATGTTGGGATCTCTGCAAGCGTGGCGGCCTGCGTCACCTTCGGCTCGTTATCCACAAACGACCAGACAAATGCTGAGAAGGGTTCGCCGTTTTGCTCCATCGCCAGATAAGCCCGCGCGTTACCAATAATGGCCTGAATTTTACCGCGATGGCGGATGATACCGGTATCCAGAACCAGCCTTTCCACGTCTTCGTCGGTCATGGCGGCAACCGCTACCGGATCGAACTGGTGGAAGGCTTTGCGATAGTTCTCACGCTTTTTCAGAACGGTGATCCACGACAGTCCGGCCTGCTGGCCTTCAAGGCAAATCATTTCAAACAGTTTTTTACCGTCGGTTTCCGGTACGCCCCATTCCTTGTCGTGATAATCGATATAAAACTGATCCTGGCTTACCCAGCCGCAACGTTGCATAGGTCATCTCCCTTCCTGATACGGTAAACGCAAAAATTTCAATCTGCCCGGCTTGACGTGTCTGCTAAAGAGACAATAGTTAATACAGGGCTATACGCCCTAATACCTCTTCGAACAATGACATATATCGCCGAACTCGGCTCTTTCTGGAGTCGCTTTGATGATGATAAAAAAAATCAGTGGTCGCCATGCTGCTTCTGGCCTGGTGGGTGTTTCAGCCTGCCTGCTTTTTTGTAACACCGCTTTTGCGTGGCAACAGGAATATATCGTTTCAGATGCACAAAGTAATACGACGGAACGCTATACATGGGACGCCGATCACCAACCTCGTTATGAAGATATTCTCGCGGAGCGTATTAACCATTCGCAGAATGCTGCGGGGTTTGCCCTGAACGACCCATCCGGTTCAGATGCGGAAACCGTTCTGAGCGTTGGCTGGAATTTTCCCGTGGCGGGACATTTCACCACCGGGCCCGTCATGGCGTGGCGCACTGATGGCGCTCCCCCCGTACCGGTGAATGCGTTTGAGGATACAACCACCACGCAGTCGCTTACCGATCCACTCTGGCATGCCAGCGTGAACTCGTTGGGGTGGCGTGTCGATACGCAGTATGGTGATTTACATCCCTGGGCGAAGATCAGCTATAACCAACAAGCTGAAGAAGAATATTTATATACGCTGGGATTGAGCGCCAAATTTTAAAGGTTGTTATTTTTTTAAACGCTACGATAACATATTTTATACAATGATGACGGGGTCTGGAGCGATAGTACTCACTAACAGGACAGCGCTTCATTCTCCGGCAAGGTCATTCATTCCCGCTTCCAGGCATTTCATTCCGTTTCTCCTGCATTTCATGCCATTTTACCCCTGGCGTTATGGGGTTTTGTTTATCGTGTCCTCAGCGAATTTCCTTAATTTATCTTGCAGGACACTGCCATGAACACATCAACTTATAACCGCACGCGTTGGCTGACGCTATTCGGCACCATCGTTACCCAGTTCGCACTGGGATCGGTCTATACCTGGAGCCTGTTTAACAGCGCCCTGTCTGATAAGCTCGGCGCGCCAATAAGCCAGGTGGCGTTCTCCTTCGGCTTGCTGAGTCTTGGGTTAGCAATTTCCTCTTCCGTGGCGGGTAAACTTCAGGAGCGCTTCGGCGTGAAGCGTGTAACCATGGCCTCCGGGATCTTGCTGGGCGTGGGCTTCTTCCTGACGGCATATTCCGACAACCTGATGATGCTGTGGCTGAGCGCCGGGGTGCTGGTGGGGCTGGCGGACGGCGCAGGTTACCTGCTGACGCTGTCTAACTGCGTGAAGTGGTTCCCGGAGCGTAAAGGGCTTATCTCCGCGTTTGCCATTGGCTCATATGGCCTGGGCAGCCTCGGCTTCAAATTCATCGATGCGCATCTGCTGGCCTCGGTGGGGCTTGAGAAAACCTTTATGATCTGGGGCGTGATTGTGCTGGTGATGATCCTCTTCGGCGCAACGTTGATGAAAGACGCGCCGCAGCAGGAAGTGAAAACCGTTAACGGTGTGGTGGAGAATGATTTCACCCTTGCACAGTCCATGCGTAAACCGCAGTACTGGATGCTGGCGGTGATGTTCCTGACGGCCTGCATGAGCGGTCTGTATGTCATCGGCGTGGCGAAAGATATCGCGCAAGGGATGGTAAAACTGGACGCGGCGACGGCGGCGAACGCGGTAACGGTTATCTCCATTGCTAACCTCTCGGGTCGTCTGGTGCTCGGTATCCTGTCTGACAAAATCGCCCGCATCCGCGTGATTACGCTGGGGCAGGTCATCTCTCTGGTGGGCATGGCGGCGCTGCTGTTTGCACCGCTGAACGAAGCGACATTCTTTGCGGCGATAGCCTGCGTAGCCTTTAACTTTGGCGGTACCATTACCGTCTTCCCGTCGCTGGTGAGCGAGTTCTTCGGCCTGAACAATCTGGCGAAAAACTACGGTGTGATTTATCTCGGCTTCGGTATCGGCAGTATTTGCGGGTCGCTGATTGCCTCGCTGTTTGGTGGCTTCTACGTGACATTCTGCGTGATATTTGCCTTGCTGATTATTTCACTGGCACTGTCCACCACGATTCGTCAGCCGCAGCGCGAGGTATATAAAGAAGCGCATGCATGATTCGATAAAAAGGGGCCGCAGGGCCTCTTTTTTTATCGCAATATCACTTCCGGACTTGTTATTTTGTAAAAATTTTCATCGATTCACATTCTCTGCTGCCACTTTTCTTCCTCGCTGTGGTCTACTTATCGCGCTTGTAGACGTTTCTGATAACGGTTTATCTCGCACCTACTTACTCTGTCTGCTTTCTCAATGAGATTCGGCGGGTCTTTATACCCCTTCCCCCAGGGTTGTTTGCATGAAATATATCAGGTCTCTTACCCAGCAAAGATTGTGTCTGATGCTGGCTGTCTATATCGGTTTGTTTCTGAATGGCGCGGTGCTGTTCAGAAGAGTGGAAGGTTATTTTGAACACCTCACCGTAAGAAACGGAATTTTCGCCGCGATTGAAGTGTTTGGCTCAATTCTGGCAACCTTCTTCCTGCTACGTCTGCTCTCGCTTTTTGGCAGACGTACATGGCAGGTTCTGGCCTCGCTGGTGGTGATTATCTCTGCCGCCGCAAGCTATTACATGACATTCATGAACGTAGTCATTGGCTACGGTATTGTGGCCTCGGTGATGACCACGGACATCGACCTCTCGAAAGAGGTGGTGGGACAAGGGTTCATCATGTGGACGATTTTGACCTGCCTGATCCCGCTCTTCTTTATCTGGAGTAATACCTGTCGCTATACCCTGTTACGCCAGCTGCGTACCCGTGGGCAACGCATTCGTAACGTCGCCGTCGTTCTTCTGGCGGGTCTGCTGGTATGGGCGCCTATTCGTCTGATGGAAAAACAGCAAAAACGGATCGAAAAAGCGACAGGCGTAGATATGCCAAGCTATGGCGGCGTGGTGGCTAACTCGTATCTGCCGTCTAACTGGCTGTCGGCGTTAGGTCTTTATGCCTGGGCCCAGGCGGACGAATCCAGCGATGTGAAATCGCTGATTAACCCGACCAAAAAGTTCACCTACCAGGCTCCGGCTGACGGGCTGGATGATACTTACGTGGTCTTCGTTATCGGCGAAACGACGCGCTGGGATCATATGGGTATTCTCGGTTATGACCGCGATACCACCCCGAAACTGGCGCAGGAAAAGAACCTGGTGGCATACCGCGGCTACTCCTGCGATACCGCCACGAAGCTCTCGTTGCGCTGTATGTTTGTTCGTGAGGGCGGTGCGAGTGATAATCCTCAGCGCACTCTCAAAGAGCAAAACGTGTTTGCTGTTCTGAAGCAGCTTGGATTTAGCTCCGATCTGTTCGCCATGCAAAGTGAGATGTGGTTCTACACCAACACCATGGCGGATAACATCGCTTACCGCGAACAGATTGGCGCCGAGCCGCGTAACCGCGGAAAGAACGTTGATGACATGCTGCTGCTCTCTGAGATGGAACAGTCGCTGAAAAACCATCCGCAGGGTAAGCACCTTATTGTTCTGCATACCAAAGGGTCACATTACAGCTACTATCAGCGTTACACGCGCGATTTCGCTAAATGGACGCCTGAGTGCGTCGGCATTAACAAGAACTGTAGCAAGCAGGAGCTGATCAATGCCTATGATAACTCGATTCTGTATGTGGATACCTTCCTCAGCCGGGTGATCGACCAGCTTCGCGATAAGAAAGCGATTGTGATTTACGCGGCCGACCACGGCGAGTCCATCAACGAGAAAGAGCATTTACACGGCACGCCGCGTAAGCTGGCCCCGCCTGAGCAGTTCCGCGTGCCGATGATCATGTGGATGTCGGATAAGTATCTGGAAAACCCGGACAAAGCCAAAATGTTTGCCCATCTGAAACAGCAGGCAGAGATCAAGGTACCGCGCCGTCACGTTGAGCTGTACGACACCATTATGGGTTGTCTCGGCTATACCTCACCGAACGGTGGGATTAACGAAAACAACAACTGGTGTAAACTCCCTGATAACACCACAAAAGCCGCGCAGTAGCTGGTCTGGCGAGAATATCGCCAGTTGAATGGCTTTTTGAAAATAAGGGATTGACGGGGGCGCACCTCAGCAGTAAGATGCGCTCCGCATTCGGCGAGTAGCGCAGCTTGGTAGCGCAACTGGTTTGGGACCAGTGGGTCGGAGGTTCGAATCCTCTCTCGCCGACCACATTCTAAAAAGGGCTAACCGCAAGGTTAGCCCTTTTTGCATTAACGCGTTACCCCGCACGAGTCCTCAAAATACCCCTTAGCCCTGCTTCCCCCTGCCTGCTTGCGGTTTTGTGACATAATCCATTGTATTTTTTTATATATAGTTTGATCTTTTTTCGCGTTGCTTATGGATAACCTCAGCATTTTTCGCTGTGCGTTTTAACGTTCGCGGTATTTAGTGCTCAGATAATCACCATTCTGTAAGAAAATTTACCCATTCTGAATAAAACTTAATCACTGAGTGTTGCGAAATATGAAGATAATTGTGCTGCATCATGGCGAGTAGCATAAATTTCTCTGCTGAAAACTCACGGTCAGGGTTTTTTTAATCTTTGTTTGCGGTTTCTCACACTCCACGTAAATCCCCGCCACCTGTATTGACGTTTTCACATTCTGTTGACAGATTGTAGGGCACGAGGGGCATTTCAGGGAGGATCTGCGCTGCAACTCAAACGCTCTTCTGAAAGGATTCTCTATCCCTTTTAACGCCTTCGGGCATCACCGACCGGACCGGGTAAAAAATAAATAAAGGTCAGGCGGCGTAACACAACAAAGCAAAACATCACATTGGAGCACAATAATGAGTATTTCCTTGAAGAAGTCAGGGATGCTGAAGCTTGGTCTGAGCCTGGTGGCCATGACCGTTGCAGCAAGCGTACAGGCAAAAACCCTGGTTTACTGTTCTGAAGGCTCTCCGGAAGGCTTTAACCCACAGCTCTTTACCTCTGGTACGACTTACGACGCAAGCTCTGTACCGATCTATAACCGTCTGGTTGAATTTAAAACCGGCACCACGGAAGTAATTCCTGGCCTGGCTGAAAAGTGGGATATCAGCGAAGACGGTAAAACCTATACCTTCCACCTGCGCCAGGGCGTGAAGTGGCAGGACAGCAAAGAATTTAAACCTACGCGCGACTTTAACGCCGACGACGTTGTGTTCTCCTTCGACCGTCAGAAAAATGCCCAGAACCCGTACCATAAAGTGTCTGGCGGCAGCTATGAATACTTCGAAGGGATGGGTCTGCCAGACCTGATCGCTGAAGTGAAAAAAGTGGACGATAAAACCGTTCAGTTTGTACTGACGCGTCCGGAAGCGCCATTCCTGGCTGACCTGGCGATGGACTTCGCCTCGATTCTCTCTAAAGAGTACGCGGACAACATGCTGAAAGCCGGCACCCCGGAAAAAGTGGACCTGAACCCAATCGGTACCGGCCCGTTCCAGCTGCTTCAGTACCAGAAAGATTCCCGTATTCTGTATAAAGCCTTCCCGGGCTACTGGGGCACCAAGCCGCAGATCGACCGCCTGGTCTTCTCCATCACGCCTGACGCATCCGTGCGTTACGCAAAATTGCAGAAAAACGAATGTCAGGTGATGCCGTATCCAAACCCGGCTGACATCGCGCGCATGAAGCAGGACAAAAATATCAACCTGCTGGAGCAGGCGGGCCTGAACGTGGGTTATCTCTCCTTCAACACCGAGAAGAAACCGTTCGATGACGTGAAAGTGCGCCAGGCGCTGACTTACGCGGTGAACAAAGAAGCGATCATCAAAGCCGTTTACCAGGGCGCGGGCGTTGCGGCCAAGAACCTGATCCCACCAACCATGTGGGGCTATAACGACGACATTAAGGACTACACCTACGATCCTGAGAAAGCGAAAGCGCTGCTGAAAGAAGCGGGCCAGGACAAAGGCTTCACCGTCGAGCTGTGGGCGATGCCGGTACAGCGTCCTTACAACCCGAACGCACGTCGTATGGCGGAAATGGTTCAGGCTGACTGGGCGAAGATTGGCGTACAGGCCAAGATTGTGACCTACGAGTGGGGCGAGTACCTGAAGCGCGCCAAAGCGGGCGAACACCAGGCGGTCATGATGGGCTGGACCGGCGACAACGGGGATCCGGACAACTTCTTCGCGACCCTGTTCAGCTGTGCGGCAGCGAAAGACGGTTCCAACTACTCTCGCTGGTGCTACAAGCCGTTTGAAGATCTGATCCAGCCGGCGCGTGCGACCGACGATCACAACAAACGTATCGAACTGTACAAGCAAGCTCAGGTTGTCATGCACGATCAGGCTCCGGCGCTGATTGTTGCTCACTCCACCGTGTACGAGCCAGTGCGTAAAGAAGTGAAGGGCTACGTGGTCGATCCACTGGGCAAACACCACTTCGAAAACGTGTCTGTTGAATAATAAGTAGGGTGTTCTCCCTCTCCCTTTGGGAGAGGGCAGGGGTGAGGGTCGTGCATGCCCCCCCTCACCCTAACCCTCTTCCACAGGGAGAGGAAATTTACATTTGTGAGCAATACAGACGTCATGCCACTGGGCGTGCGTCATCAGAGAGAATCCGGGTTATGTTGCAGTTCATCCTCCGACGTCTGGGACTGGTTATCCCGACGTTTATCGGTATCACCCTTCTCACTTTTGCCTTCGTCCATATGATCCCGGGTGACCCGGTAATGATTATGGCAGGCGAGCGTGGTATCTCCCCTGAACGTCATGCGCAACTGCTGGCTGAACTCGGCCTTGATAAGCCGATGTGGCAGCAGTATCTCCACTATATCTGGGGCGTGTTGCACGGCGATTTAGGGATTTCACTGAAAAGCCGTCTTCCGGTGTGGGACGAGTTCGTGCCGCGCTTTAAAGCGACGCTGGAACTCGGTATCTGCGCCATGATCTTCGCGACCGCGGTAGGGATCCCCGTTGGCGTACTGGCTGCCGTTAAGCGTGGCTCTATTTTCGACCACACCGCTGTTGGCCTGGCACTGACCGGCTACTCCATGCCTATCTTCTGGTGGGGCATGATGCTGATCATGCTGGTCTCGGTGCAGTGGAACCTGACGCCGGTCTCCGGACGCGTCAGCGATATGGTTTTCCTTGACGACACCAACCCGTTAACCGGCTTTATGCTGATTGATACGGCGATCTGGGGCGAAGAGGGCAACTTCATTGATGCGGTTGCGCACATGATCCTGCCTGCAATGGTGCTGGGCACCATCCCTCTGGCGGTGATCGTGCGTATGACCCGTTCCTCCATGCTGGAAGTGCTGGGCGAGGATTATATTCGTACTGCCCGCGCTAAAGGCCTGACCCGTATGCGCGTCATCATCATTCATGCCCTGCGTAACGCTATGCTGCCGGTGGTGACCGTTATCGGTTTGCAGGTCGGTACGCTGCTGGCGGGGGCGATCCTGACCGAAACCATCTTCTCCTGGCCGGGTCTTGGACGCTGGCTGATTGATGCGCTGCAACGCCGTGACTATCCGGTTGTGCAGGGCGGTGTACTGCTGGTCGCGACGATGATTATCCTCGTCAACCTGCTGGTCGATTTGCTGTACGGCGTGGTGAACCCGCGTATTCGTCATAAGAAGTAAGGGGCCATCATGTCACAAGTTACTCAAAATAAAGTGGTCACCGCACCGGTGCCAATGACGCCGATGCAGGAGTTCTGGCACTACTTCAAGCGCAACAAAGGCGCGGTCGTCGGGCTGGTGTATGTTTCCATCATGATCCTGATTGCGGTGTTTGCGAACTTCCTTGCGCCGTATAACCCGGCTGATCAGTTCCGCGATGCGCTGCTGGCACCTCCTGCATGGCAGGACGGCGGAAGCCTGACGCACCTGCTGGGCACCGACGACGTGGGCCGCGATGTGCTGTCGCGCCTGATGTACGGCGCACGCCTGTCGCTGCTGGTTGGCTGCCTCGTTGTCGTACTGTCGCTGATCATGGGGATCGTACTCGGCCTGGTGGCAGGCTACTTCGGCGGCATTGTTGATAACATCATCATGCGCGTCGTCGACATTATGCTGGCATTGCCAAGCCTGCTGCTGGCGCTGGTGCTGGTGGCGATCTTTGGTCCGTCGATTGGTAACGCCGCGCTTGCGCTGACGTTTGTTGCGCTACCGCATTACGTGCGTCTGACCCGTGCGGCGGTGCTGGTGGAAGTGAACCGCGACTACGTTACCGCCTCTCGCGTGGCGGGTGCCGGTGCGATGCGTCAGATGTTTATCAATATCTTCCCAAACTGCCTTGCGCCGCTGATCGTTCAGGCGTCGCTCGGTTTCTCTAACGCCATTCTTGATATGGCCGCTCTTGGCTTCCTTGGCATGGGTGCGCAGCCGCCAACACCGGAGTGGGGCACCATGCTCTCCGACGTGTTGCAGTTCGCGCAAAGCGCCTGGTGGGTCGTCACCTTCCCGGGTCTGGCGATTCTGCTGACGGTGCTGGCATTTAACCTGATGGGTGACGGTCTGCGTGATGCACTTGATCCCAAACTGAAGCAGTAAGAGGCACGAGATGGCGTTATTAAATGTAGATAAATTATCCGTGCACTTTGGCGACGAAGGCACACCGTTTCGCGCCGTGGACCGCATCAGCTACAGCGTTAATCAGGGCGAAGTGGTCGGGATTGTAGGAGAGTCGGGCTCCGGTAAGTCAGTGAGTTCGCTGGCGATTATGGGGCTGATTGACTACCCCGGACGCGTGATGGCGGAAAATCTGGAGTTCAACGGTCAGGATCTGAAGCGCATTTCCGAAAAACAGCGCCGCCAGCTGGTGGGCGCGGAAGTGGCGATGATCTTCCAGGATCCCATGACCAGCCTGAACCCGTGCTACACCGTGGGTTTCCAGATTATGGAAGCCATTAAGGTGCATCAGGGTGGTAACAAGAAAACCCGTCGCCAGCGTGCTATCGATCTGCTGAACCAGGTGGGGATACCTGACCCGGCATCGCGTCTGGACGTTTACCCGCATCAGCTTTCCGGCGGCATGAGCCAGCGCGTGATGATCGCCATGGCGATTGCCTGTCGACCAAAACTGCTGATTGCGGATGAACCAACTACCGCGCTGGACGTGACCATCCAGGCGCAAATCATCGAGCTGCTGCTGGAGTTGCAGCAGAAAGAGAATATGGCGCTGGTGCTGATTACGCACGACCTGGCGCTGGTGGCGGAAGCGGCACACAAAATCATCGTGATGTACGCGGGTCAGGTGGTGGAGACCGGAAGTTCGCACGATATCTTCCGCGCGCCGCGTCATCCGTATACGCAGGCATTGCTGCGTGCGCTGCCGGAGTTTGCCCAGGACAAAGCGCGTCTGGCGTCGTTGCCGGGCGTGGTTCCGGGTAAATATGACCGTCCGCAGGGCTGCCTGCTGAATCCGCGCTGCCCGTATGCGACGGATAAATGCCGCGCCGAGGAGCCAGAGCTGAATCTGCTGGCCGATGGTCGGCAGTCAAAATGCCACTACCCACTCGATGATGCCGGGAGGCCAACACTATGAGTACGCACGAGGCCACCACGCAACAGCCGCTGTTGCAGGCTATCGACCTGAAAAAACATTACCCGGTGAAGAAGGGGATTTTTGCCCCCGAGCGCCTGGTAAAAGCGCTGGACGGCGTCTCCTTCAGCCTTGAACGCGGTAAAACGCTGGCGGTCGTCGGGGAGTCGGGCTGTGGGAAATCCACGCTGGGCCGTCTGCTGACGATGATCGAAACGCCAACCGGCGGCGAGCTTTACTATCAGGGACAGGATCTGCTCAAGCACGATCCGCAGGCGCAGAAGCTGCGCCGCCAGAAAATCCAGATCGTATTCCAGAACCCGTACGGCTCTCTGAATCCGCGGAAGAAAGTCGGGCAAATTCTGGAAGAGCCGCTGCTGATTAACAGTAATCTGAGCAAAGAGCAGCGTCGTGAAAAAGCGCTGGCGATGATGGCGAAAGTAGGGCTTAAAACCGAGCATTACGATCGCTACCCGCATATGTTCTCTGGCGGTCAGCGTCAGCGTATTGCCATCGCCCGTGGGTTGATGCTTGACCCGGACGTGGTGATTGCCGATGAGCCGGTCTCAGCGCTTGATGTGTCCGTTCGTGCGCAGGTGCTTAACCTGATGATGGATTTACAGCAGGATCTTGGGCTGTCGTACGTCTTCATCTCCCATGACCTGTCCGTGGTTGAGCACATTGCCGATGAGGTGATGGTGATGTATCTGGGACGCTGCGTGGAGAAGGGGACGAAAGATCAGATCTTTACTAACCCGCGTCATCCGTATACCCAGGCGCTGCTGTCTGCGACGCCGCGGCTGAACCCGGATGACCGCCGTGAGCGCATCAAGCTGACCGGCGAGTTGCCAAGCCCGCTGAACCCACCGCCGGGATGTGCGTTCAACGCCCGCTGCCGTCGCCGCTTCGGTCCGTGCACGCAGTTGCAGCCACAGCTGAAGGATTATGGCGGACAGCTGGTGGCCTGCTTCGCGGTCGATCAGGATGAAAACGGCGAAAAGCCGCAGGCATAAATAAAAAAACCGGCGCTAAGCCGGTTTTTTTACGTCTGAGATCTACTTCCGTAAACGAATCTGGTCGACGGCGTGTTTCTCACTCTTGGTGAGGATCAGGCTTGCACGTTCGCGAGTCGGCAGGATGTTCTCTTTGAGGTTGACATAGTTGATCTCATTCCACAGCCCGGTCGCCACGCTGATAGCCTCTTCTTCAGAGAGCTGGGCGTAGTTGTGGAAGTAGGAATCCGGGTCGGTGAACGCCCCTTCGCGGAACTTCAGGAAGCGGTTGATATACCAGCGTTGCAGCAAATCTTCCGGCGCATCGACATAAATTGAGAAATCGACAAAGTCAGAGACAAACACATGATGCGGATCGTGAGGGTAATCCATCCCGCTTTGCAGGACGTTTAAGCCTTCCAGAATCAGGATGTCGGGCTGCACAACCGTTTTGTCACCGTCCGGGATGCGGTCGTAGATCAGATGCGAGTAAACCGGCGCGGTGACGTGAGGTACGCCTGATTTTAAATCGGAGACAAACTTTACCAGGCGGTGCATATCATAAGAGAGCGGGAAGCCCTTCTTTTTCATCAGACCGCGTTCTTTCAACACCTCGTTGGGATGCAGGAAGCCGTCGGTGGTGATCAGCTCCACGCTGCGGTGTTCCGGCCAGCGGCTCAGCAGCGCCTGTAGCACGCGCGCGGTGGTACTTTTACCCACTGCCACGCTACCCGCAATACTGATGATATAAGGAATACGTTGACCGTTCGTGCCGAGGAATTGTTCCAGTACGGCCTGACGACGCAAATTGGAGCTGATATAGAAGTTAAGCAAGCGAGAGAGGGGGAGATAGATTTCTGCCACCTCTTCCAGTGAGAGATCTTCGTTTATCCCTTTTAGCCGTGCGATTTCACCTTCCGTCAGTGTCATAGGGACGGAGTCACGCAGGGCTGCCCACTGGCTACGGTTAAACTGAAGATAGGGCGTCATTAACGTTTGCTCTTTTTTGCTCATAAGCATGCTTCTGTGAACCATCACGAAACGGCGGGTGCGGGCTCATCACATAGTTAATTTTGGACAATGGGCAGGAGGTTAACACCAGATGAGAGGAATAATAAGAAAAAATATGGGAAAGCGATGCTTAACCGGGCAGGCATCACCTGGGGCTATAGCGTGCCGAAATCAGGCGTTCATGTTGAATTTTTAACCGTGAGCGGATGAATTTACAGCGGTTAGCCCTGGTTTCGAATAAAATGTGAGCGAAAGAACGTTTTATGCAATTTTTTAGTTGCATGACTGCGCAGGTCTCCATAGAATGCGCGCTACTTGATGCCGACTTAGCTCAGTAGGTAGAGCAACTGACTTGTAATCAGTAGGTCACCAGTTCGATTCCGGTAGTCGGCACCATCAAGTCCGGTGGGGTTCCCGAGCGGCCAAAGGGAGCAGACTGTAAATCTGCCGTCACAGACTTCGAAGGTTCGAATCCTTCCCCCACCACCACTTTCTGGCAGCGTCAACGCCGCCGGAGCTGGTTGGAAAAATTGACCAGCTCGAACAGAAAAGAGAGAAATCTCTTTTTTTGTTACAGAAAGAACTGGGTAGCCGAGTTTCAGGATGCGGGCATCGTATAATGGCTATTACCTCAGCCTTCCAAGCTGATGATGCGGGTTCGATTCCCGCTGCCCGCTCCAATACGTGCTGATATGGCTCAGTTGGTAGAGCGCACCCTTGGTAAGGGTGAGGTCCCCAGTTCGACTCTGGGTATCAGCACCACTTCACTTCTCCCTCCCTTTCTCTCTGTTTCAATGTAAATGTATTCAACAGTTCAGGCATTTTCGCCTGGTTGATGTGGTGATATCACCGATTTATCCGTGTCTTAGAGGGACAATCGATGTCTAAAGAAAAGTTTGAACGTACAAAACCGCACGTTAACGTCGGTACTATCGGCCACGTTGACCATGGTAAAACAACGCTGACCGCTGCAATCACTACCGTACTGGCTAAAACCTACGGCGGTGCTGCTCGTGCTTTCGACCAGATCGATAACGCACCAGAAGAAAAAGCTCGTGGTATCACCATCAACACCTCTCACGTTGAGTATGACACCCCGACTCGCCACTACGCACACGTAGACTGCCCAGGCCACGCCGACTATGTTAAAAACATGATCACCGGTGCTGCGCAGATGGACGGCGCGATCCTGGTTGTTGCTGCGACTGACGGCCCTATGCCTCAGACTCGTGAGCACATCCTGCTGGGTCGTCAGGTAGGCGTTCCTTACATCATCGTGTTCCTGAACAAATGCGACATGGTTGATGACGAAGAGCTGCTGGAACTGGTAGAGATGGAAGTTCGTGAACTGCTGTCTCAGTACGATTTCCCAGGCGACGACACCCCAATCGTTCGTGGTTCCGCGCTGAAAGCGCTGGAAGGCGACGCAGAGTGGGAAGCGAAAATCATCGAACTGGCTGGCTTCCTGGATTCTTACATCCCAGAACCAGAGCGTGCGATTGACAAGCCATTCCTGCTGCCAATCGAAGACGTATTCTCCATCTCCGGTCGTGGTACCGTTGTTACCGGTCGTGTAGAGCGCGGTATCATCAAGGTTGGCGAAGAAGTTGAAATCGTTGGTATCAAAGAGACTGCGAAGTCTACCTGTACTGGCGTTGAAATGTTCCGCAAACTGCTGGACGAAGGCCGTGCTGGTGAGAACGTTGGTGTTCTGCTGCGTGGTATCAAACGTGAAGAAATCGAACGTGGTCAGGTTCTGGCGAAGCCAGGCTCAATCAAGCCACACACCAAGTTCGAATCTGAAGTGTATATTCTGTCCAAAGACGAAGGCGGCCGTCATACTCCGTTCTTCAAAGGCTACCGTCCACAGTTCTACTTCCGTACAACTGACGTGACCGGTACCATCGAACTGCCAGAAGGCGTAGAGATGGTAATGCCAGGCGACAACATCAAGATGGTTGTGACTCTGATCCACCCAATCGCGATGGACGACGGTCTGCGTTTCGCAATCCGTGAAGGCGGCCGTACCGTTGGCGCGGGCGTTGTTGCTAAAGTTCTCGGCTAATCGCTGATAACATTTGACGCAATGCGCAATAAAAGGGCATCATTTGATGCCCTTTTTGCACGCTTTCACATCAGAACCTGGCTCATCAGTGATTAATTTTGTCATAATCATTGCTGAGACAGGCTCTGCGGAGAGCGTATAATACGAAAAGCGAATAGCATTTCGATTGGTTTGCCTCGCACTCGCGGGGTGAAAATGTTTGTAGAATACTTCTGACAGGTTGGTTTATGAGTGCGAATACCGAAGCTCAAGGGAGCGGGCGCGGCCTGGAAGCGATGAAATGGGTAGTTGTAGCCGTGCTGCTGATTGTGGCGATTGTCGGCAACTATCTTTATCGTGACATGATGCTGCCGCTACGCGCGCTTGCAGTGGTAATTCTGATTGCTGCGGCGGGTGGTGTCGCGCTGTTGACGACGAAAGGCAAAGCGACCGTTGCGTTTGCCCGCGAAGCGCGTACCGAAGTCCGCAAGGTCATTTGGCCGACTCGCCAGGAAACATTGCACACCACGCTGATTGTAGCGGCGGTAACCGCTGTAATGTCACTGATCCTGTGGGGACTGGATGGTATTCTGGTTCGCCTGGTATCCTTTATCACTGGCCTGAGGTTCTGAGATGTCTGAAGCCCCTAAAAAGCGCTGGTACGTCGTTCAGGCGTTTTCCGGTTTTGAAGGCCGCGTAGCTACGTCGCTGCGTGAGCATATCAAATTACACAATATGGAAGAGTTATTTGGCGAAGTTATGGTTCCGACCGAAGAAGTGGTTGAGATCCGTGGCGGCCAACGTCGCAAAAGCGAGCGTAAATTCTTCCCGGGTTACGTGCTGGTTCAGATGGTGATGAACGACGCGAGCTGGCACCTGGTGCGCAGCGTACCACGCGTGATGGGCTTTATCGGCGGCACATCTGACCGTCCGGCGCCAATCAGCGACAAAGAAGTTGATGCGATTATGAACCGCCTCCAGCAGGTTGGTGATAAACCGCGTCCGAAAACGCTGTTTGAACCGGGTGAGATGGTTCGTGTTAACGACGGTCCGTTTGCTGACTTCAATGGCGTCGTCGAAGAAGTGGACTACGAGAAGTCCCGCCTGAAAGTTTCCGTTTCTATCTTTGGTCGTGCGACCCCGGTAGAGCTGGACTTTGCTCAGGTAGAAAAAGCCTAAGCAGCGATCAAAAAAGCGACGATTTAATCGTTGCACAGGGCGCGAGATTGGAATACAATTTCGCGCCTTTTGTTTTTATGGGTCCCGACCCGTAAAACGAATTTTATTCACGGGGAGCCTCTCCGAGGCGTTATTACCCAATCAGAGGATTTTAGAATGGCTAAGAAAGTACAAGCCTACGTCAAGCTGCAGGTTGCAGCAGGTATGGCGAACCCAAGTCCACCAGTTGGTCCAGCTCTGGGTCAGCAGGGTGTGAACATCATGGAATTCTGTAAAGCGTTCAACGCCAAAACTGAATCCATGGAGAAAGGTCTGCCAATCCCAGTTGTAATCACTGTTTACGCTGACCGTTCTTTCACTTTCGTTACCAAAACCCCTCCAGCAGCAGTTCTGCTGAAGAAAGCAGCGGGCATCAAGTCTGGTTCCGGTAAGCCGAACAAAGACAAAGTGGGTAAAATTTCCCGCGCTCAGTTGCAGGAAATCGCGCAGACCAAAGCTGCCGACATGACTGGTTCCGACATTGAAGCGATGACTCGCTCCATCGAAGGTACTGCACGTTCCATGGGCCTGGTAGTGGAGGACTAAGAAATGGCTAAACTGACCAAGCGCATGTCCGTGATCCGTGACAAAGTTGATGCGACCAAACAGTACGACATCAACGAAGCTATCGCTCTGCTGAAAGAACTGGCAACTGCTAAGTTCGTTGAAAGCGTTGACGTTGCCGTTAACCTGGGCATCGACGCTCGTAAATCCGATCAGAACGTTCGTGGCGCAACTGTACTGCCACACGGTACTGGCCGTTCCGTACGCGTAGCTGTATTTGCTCAGGGTGCAAACGCTGAAGCTGCTAAAGCTGCCGGCGCTGAACTGGTAGGTATGGAAGATCTGGCTGATCAGATCAAGAAAGGCGAAATGAACTTTGACGTTGTTATTGCTTCTCCAGATGCAATGCGCGTTGTTGGCCAGCTGGGCCAGGTTCTGGGTCCACGCGGTCTGATGCCAAACCCGAAAGTGGGTACTGTAACTCCTAACGTTGCTGAAGCGGTTAAGAACGCTAAAGCAGGTCAGGTTCGTTACCGTAACGACAAAAACGGCATCATCCACACCACCATCGGTAAAGTGGACTTTGACGCTGACAAACTGAAAGAAAACCTGGAAGCTCTGCTGGTTGCGCTGAAAAAAGCAAAACCAACTCAGGCGAAAGGCGTGTACATCAAGAAAGTTAGCATCTCCACCACCATGGGTGCAGGTGTTGCAGTTGACCAGGCTGGCCTGAGCGCTGCTGCAAACTAATGCCTTTACGTGGGCGGTGATTTTGTCTACAATCTTACCCCCACGTTTGCTAACAAAAGTTAGCGGCTAAAAGAATTGTTCGTTGGAGCCTGGCCTATCCAGGCCTCCGTCGAAGACCGCAGGTGTTTCGCAAGAAACTTAATCCCCTGCGTAGACGGTGACAGAACGCTAAGATTATTTTAAATACTCTGGCTTGTTTCTGCTCACCGTATTAAGACGCTCTTCCCGTTGGGTCGAGTGAAGTGAGTTCCGGAACATGAGTTCCGGCAAACATCCAGGAGCAAAGCTAATGGCTTTAAATCTTCAAGACAAACAAGCGATTGTTGCTGAAGTCAGCGAAGTAGCCAAAGGCGCGCTGTCTGCAGTAGTTGCGGATTCCCGTGGCGTTACTGTAGACAAAATGACTGAACTGCGTAAAGCAGGTCGTGAAGCTGGCGTATACATGCGTGTTGTTCGTAACACCCTGCTGCGTCGCGTAGTTGAAGGTACTCAGTTCGAGTGCCTGAAAGACACGTTTGTTGGTCCGACCCTGATTGCATACTCTATGGAACACCCGGGCGCTGCTGCTCGTCTGTTCAAAGAGTTCGCGAAAGCGAATGCAAAATTTGAGGTCAAAGCTGCAGCCTTTGAAGGTGAGTTGATCCCGGCATCGCAAATCGATCGCCTGGCAACCCTGCCGACCTACGAAGAAGCAATTGCACGCCTGATGGCAACCATGAAAGAAGCTGCGGCTGGCAAACTGGTTCGCACTCTGGCTGCTGTACGCGATGCGAAAGAAGCTGCTTAATCGCAGTTATCTTTATAAAGCATTTGCTTACGTATAAACTTATTCTGATTTTCAGGAACAATTTAAATGTCTATCACTAAAGATCAAATCATTGAAGCAGTAGCAGCTATGTCCGTAATGGACGTTGTAGAGCTGGTTTCTGCAATGGAAGAAAAATTCGGTGTTTCTGCTGCTGCTGCTGTAGCTGTAGCTGCGGGCCCGGCTGAAGCTGCTGAAGAAAAAACTGAATTCGACGTAATTCTGAAAGCTGCTGGCGCGAACAAAGTTGCTGTAATCAAAGCAGTACGTGGCGCAACTGGCCTGGGTCTGAAAGAAGCTAAAGACCTGGTAGAATCTGCTCCAGCTGCGCTGAAAGAAGGCGTGAGCAAAGACGACGCAGAAGCACTGAAAAAATCTCTGGAAGAAGCTGGCGCTGAAGTTGAAGTTAAATAAGCCAACTTTTCTGGTTGCAGCCTAAGCAATTAGGCTGATGGCTGGTGACTTTTTAGTCACCAGCCTTTTTGCGCTGTAAGGCATCAGCAGCATTTCACACTGTTTGACTGCTGGTTGTCCTGACAATGCTTGTTTCTATCGACGACTTAATATACTGCGACAGGGTGCTCGCTCTGTGTAAATCGCAATGAAATGGTTTAAGCGTGATAGCAACAGGTATTGCGGAAAGTATTCAATTTTCCGGTCCACAAAATGGTGTTGCACAAACTGTCCCTTCGTCGGACAGATGGGTCGACTTGTCAGCGAGCTGAGGAACCCTATGGTTTACTCCTATACCGAGAAAAAACGTATTCGTAAGGATTTTGGTAAACGTCCACAAGTTCTGGACATTCCATATCTCCTTTCTATCCAGCTTGACTCGTTCCAGAAGTTTATCGAGCAAGATCCTGAAGGGCAGTACGGCCTGGAAGCAGCCTTCCGTTCCGTGTTCCCGATTCAGAGCTACAGCGGTAATTCCGAGCTGCAGTACGTCAGCTACCGCCTTGGCGAACCGGTGTTTGACGTTCAGGAATGTCAGATCCGTGGCGTGACCTATTCCGCACCGCTGCGCGTAAAACTGCGTCTGGTGATCTACGAGCGCGAAGCGCCGGAAGGCACCGTAAAAGACATTAAAGAACAAGAAGTCTACATGGGTGAAATTCCACTCATGACGGACAACGGTACTTTCGTTATCAACGGTACTGAGCGTGTTATCGTTTCCCAGCTGCACCGTAGCCCGGGCGTCTTCTTCGACAGCGATAAAGGTAAAACGCACTCTTCCGGTAAAGTACTGTATAACGCACGCATCATTCCTTACCGTGGTTCATGGCTGGACTTCGAATTCGATCCAAAAGACAACCTGTTTGTCCGTATCGACCGTCGTCGTAAGCTGCCTGCAACCATCATTCTGCGTGCACTGAACTATACCACTGAGCAGATCCTGGACCTGTTCTTTGAGAAAGTGATCTTTGAAATCCGCGACAACAAGTTGCAGATGGAGTTGGTGCCGGAACGTCTGCGTGGTGAGACCGCGTCGTTCGACATCGAAGCCGACGGCAAAGTATATGTGGAAAAAGGTCGCCGTATCACCGCGCGCCACATCCGCCAGCTGGAAAAAGATGATATCAAACACATCGAAGTTCCGGTTGAATACATTGCAGGAAAAGTAGCCGCGAAAGATTACGTTGATGAATCAACTGGCGAGCTGATCTGCCCGGCGAACATGGAGCTGAGCCTGGATCTGCTGGCTAAGCTGAGTCAGGCTGGCCACAAACGTATCGAAACGCTGTTCACCAACGATCTCGACCACGGTCCGTACATCTCTGAGACTGTACGCGTCGACCCAACCAACGATCGTCTGAGCGCGCTGGTCGAAATCTACCGCATGATGCGTCCTGGTGAGCCACCAACTCGCGAAGCGGCTGAAAGCCTGTTCGAGAACCTGTTCTTCTCCGAAGACCGCTACGATCTGTCCGCGGTTGGTCGTATGAAGTTCAACCGTTCTCTGCTGCGCGACGAAATCGAAGGTTCCGGTATCCTGAGCAAAGACGACATCATTGAAGTGATGAAGAAGCTCATCGATATCCGTAACGGTAAAGGCGAAGTGGACGATATCGACCACCTCGGCAACCGTCGTATCCGTTCCGTAGGCGAAATGGCGGAAAACCAGTTCCGCGTTGGCCTGGTACGTGTAGAACGTGCGGTGAAAGAGCGTCTGTCTCTGGGCGATCTGGATACCCTGATGCCTCAGGATATGATCAACGCCAAGCCGATTTCTGCGGCAGTGAAAGAGTTCTTCGGTTCCAGCCAGCTGTCTCAGTTCATGGACCAGAACAACCCGCTGTCTGAGATCACGCATAAACGTCGTATCTCCGCACTCGGTCCAGGCGGTCTGACCCGTGAACGCGCAGGCTTTGAAGTTCGAGACGTACACCCGACTCACTACGGTCGCGTATGTCCAATCGAAACGCCTGAAGGTCCAAACATCGGTCTGATCAACTCCCTGTCCGTGTACGCACAGACGAACGAATACGGTTTCCTTGAGACCCCGTATCGTAAAGTGACCGACGGTGTTGTTACTGACGAAATTCACTACCTGTCTGCTATCGAAGAAGGCAACTACGTTATCGCTCAGGCGAACTCCAACCTGGATGACGAAGGCCACTTTGTAGAAGATCTGGTTACCTGCCGTAGCAAAGGCGAATCCAGCTTGTTCAGCCGCGACCAGGTTGACTACATGGACGTATCCACTCAGCAGGTGGTATCCGTCGGTGCGTCCCTGATCCCGTTCCTGGAACACGATGACGCCAACCGTGCATTGATGGGTGCGAACATGCAACGTCAGGCCGTTCCAACTCTGCGTGCTGATAAGCCGCTGGTTGGTACCGGTATGGAACGTGCTGTTGCCGTTGACTCTGGTGTTACAGCAGTTGCTAAGCGTGGCGGTACCGTTCAGTACGTTGACGCATCCCGTATCGTTATCAAAGTTAACGAAGACGAGATGTATCCGGGCGAAGCGGGTATCGACATCTACAACCTGACCAAATACACCCGTTCTAACCAGAACACCTGTATTAACCAGATGCCATGTGTGTCTCTGGGTGAGCCAGTTGAGCGCGGCGACGTGCTGGCAGACGGTCCGTCCACCGACCTCGGTGAACTGGCGCTCGGTCAGAACATGCGCGTAGCGTTCATGCCGTGGAACGGTTACAACTTCGAAGACTCCATCCTCGTCTCCGAGCGTGTGGTTCAGGAAGATCGTTTCACCACCATCCACATTCAGGAGCTGGCCTGTGTGTCCCGTGACACCAAGCTGGGGCCAGAAGAGATCACTGCCGACATCCCTAACGTGGGTGAAGCTGCGCTCTCTAAACTGGATGAATCCGGTATTGTTTACATCGGCGCGGAAGTGACCGGCGGCGACATTCTGGTTGGTAAGGTCACGCCGAAAGGCGAAACCCAGCTGACGCCAGAAGAGAAACTGCTGCGTGCTATCTTCGGTGAGAAAGCGTCTGACGTTAAAGACTCTTCTCTGCGCGTACCAAACGGTGTTTCCGGTACGGTTATCGACGTTCAGGTCTTCACCCGTGACGGCGTTGAGAAAGATAAGCGTGCGCTGGAAATCGAAGAGATGCAGCTCAAACAGGCTAAGAAAGACCTGTCTGAAGAACTGCAAATCCTCGAAGCAGGTCTGTTCAGCCGTATCTATGCGGTGCTGGTTGCCGGTGGCGTTGAAGCTGAGAAGCTCGACAAACTGCCACGCGATCGCTGGCTGGAACTGGGCCTGACCGACGAAGAGAAACAGAATCAGCTGGAACAGCTGGCTGAGCAGTATGACGAACTGAAACACGAGTTCGAGAAAAAACTCGAAGCGAAACGCCGCAAAATCACTCAGGGCGACGATCTGGCACCAGGCGTGCTGAAGATTGTTAAGGTGTATCTGGCTGTTAAACGTCAGATCCAGCCTGGTGATAAGATGGCAGGTCGTCACGGTAACAAGGGTGTTATCTCTAAGATCAACCCGATCGAAGATATGCCGCACGATGCTAACGGTACGCCGGTAGATATCGTACTGAACCCACTGGGCGTACCGTCTCGTATGAACATCGGTCAGATTCTGGAAACCCACCTGGGTATGGCTGCGAAAGGTATCGGCGATAAGATCAACGCCATGCTGAAACAGCAGCAGGAAGTCGCGAAACTGCGCGAGTTCATCCAGCGTGCCTACGATCTGGGTACCGACGTTCGTCAGAAAGTCGACCTGAACACCTTCAGCGATGAAGAAGTGCTGCGTCTGGCAGAGAACCTGCGCAAAGGTATGCCAATTGCAACGCCGGTATTCGACGGTGCAAAAGAAGCTGAAATTAAAGAGCTGCTGCAACTGGGTGGTCTGCCAACGTCTGGTCAGATTACGCTGTTTGACGGCCGTACCGGTGAACAGTTCGAGCGTCCGGTAACCGTAGGTTACATGTACATGCTGAAACTGAACCACCTGGTCGACGACAAGATGCACGCTCGTTCTACCGGTTCTTACAGCCTGGTTACTCAGCAGCCGCTGGGTGGTAAGGCTCAGTTCGGTGGTCAGCGCTTCGGGGAGATGGAAGTGTGGGCGCTGGAAGCATACGGCGCAGCATACACCTTGCAGGAAATGCTCACCGTTAAGTCTGATGACGTGAATGGTCGTACTAAGATGTATAAGAACATCGTAGACGGCAACCATCAGATGGAACCGGGCATGCCAGAATCCTTCAACGTACTGTTGAAAGAGATTCGTTCGCTGGGTATCAACATCGAACTGGAAGACGAGTAATTCTCGCTCAAACAGGTCACTGTTGTCGGGTTAACGCCCGACAGCAGAGTGTGCTAACTCCGACGGGAGCAAATCCGTGAAAGACTTATTAAAGTTTCTGAAAGCGCAAACTAAAACCGAAGAGTTTGATGCGATCAAAATTGCTCTGGCTTCGCCAGACATGATCCGTTCATGGTCTTTCGGTGAAGTTAAAAAGCCGGAAACCATTAACTACCGTACGTTCAAACCTGAGCGTGACGGCCTTTTCTGTGCGCGTATTTTCGGGCCAGTAAAAGATTACGAGTGCCTGTGCGGTAAGTACAAGCGCCTGAAACACCGTGGTGTGATCTGTGAGAAGTGCGGCGTTGAAGTGACCCAGACCAAAGTACGCCGTGAGCGTATGGGCCACATCGAGCTGGCGTCTCCGACCGCTCACATCTGGTTCCTGAAATCTCTGCCGTCCCGTATCGGCCTGCTGCTGGATATGCCGCTGCGCGATATCGAACGTGTTCTGTACTTCGAATCTTATGTGGTTATCGAAGGCGGGATGACCAATCTGGAACGTAACCAGATCCTGACCGAAGAACAGTATCTGGACGCGCTGGAAGAGTTCGGTGACGAATTCGACGCGAAGATGGGTGCGGAAGCTATCCAGGCACTGCTGAAGAGCATGGATCTGGAGCAAGAGTGTGAAACTCTGCGCGAAGAGCTGAACGAAACCAACTCCGAAACCAAGCGTAAAAAGCTGACCAAGCGTATAAAACTGCTGGAAGCGTTCGTTCAGTCTGGTAACAAACCAGAGTGGATGATCCTGACCGTTCTGCCGGTTCTGCCGCCAGATCTGCGTCCGCTGGTTCCGCTGGATGGCGGTCGTTTCGCAACGTCGGATCTGAACGATCTGTACCGTCGCGTGATCAACCGTAACAACCGTCTGAAACGTCTGCTGGATCTGGCTGCGCCGGACATCATCGTACGCAACGAAAAACGTATGCTTCAGGAAGCAGTCGATGCCCTGTTGGATAACGGTCGTCGTGGTCGTGCGATCACCGGTTCTAACAAACGTCCTCTGAAATCTTTGGCCGACATGATCAAAGGTAAGCAGGGTCGTTTCCGTCAGAACCTGCTCGGTAAGCGTGTTGACTACTCCGGTCGTTCTGTAATCACCGTAGGTCCATACCTGCGTCTGCATCAGTGCGGTCTGCCGAAGAAAATGGCACTGGAGCTGTTCAAACCGTTCATCTACGGCAAGCTGGAGCTGCGTGGCCTCGCCACCACCATCAAAGCCGCGAAGAAAATGGTTGAGCGTGAAGAAGCTGTCGTTTGGGATATCCTGGACGAAGTGATCCGCGAACACCCGGTACTGCTGAACCGTGCACCAACCCTGCACCGTCTGGGTATCCAGGCATTTGAGCCGGTACTGATCGAAGGTAAAGCGATCCAGCTGCACCCGCTGGTTTGTGCGGCCTATAACGCCGACTTCGATGGTGACCAGATGGCTGTTCACGTACCGCTGACGCTGGAAGCCCAGCTCGAAGCGCGTGCGCTGATGATGTCTACCAACAACATCCTGTCTCCAGCGAACGGTGAACCTATCATCGTTCCTTCTCAGGACGTTGTATTGGGTCTGTACTACATGACCCGTGACTGTGTTAACGCCAAAGGCGAAGGCATGGTGCTGACTGGCCCGAAAGAAGCTGAGCGTATTTATCGCGCTGGCCTGGCCTCTCTGCATGCGCGCGTTAAAGTGCGTATCACCGAATACGAAAAAGATGAAAACGGCGAATTCGTTGCGCACACCAGCCTGAAAGACACGACCGTTGGCCGTGCCATTCTGTGGATGATCGTACCGAAAGGTCTGCCTTTCTCCATCGTCAACCAGGCGCTGGGCAAGAAAGCGATCTCCAAAATGCTGAACACCTGTTACCGCATTCTGGGTCTGAAGCCGACCGTTATCTTCGCTGACCAGACAATGTACACCGGCTTTGCTTATGCAGCGCGTTCAGGTGCATCTGTTGGTATCGATGACATGGTCATCCCAGAGAAGAAACACGAGATCATCTCTGAAGCGGAAGCTGAAGTTGCTGAGATCCAGGAGCAGTTCCAGTCTGGTCTGGTAACCGCAGGCGAACGTTACAACAAAGTTATCGATATCTGGGCTGCGGCGAACGATCGTGTATCTAAAGCGATGATGGATAACCTGCAAACCGAAACCGTGATTAACCGTGACGGCGTAGAAGAGCAGCAGGTCTCCTTCAACAGCATCTACATGATGGCCGACTCCGGTGCGCGTGGTTCTGCGGCACAGATTCGTCAGCTGGCAGGTATGCGTGGTCTGATGGCGAAGCCAGATGGCTCCATCATCGAAACGCCAATCACCGCGAACTTCCGTGAAGGTCTGAACGTACTCCAGTACTTCATCTCCACGCACGGTGCGCGTAAAGGTCTGGCGGATACCGCACTGAAAACGGCGAACTCCGGTTATCTGACGCGTCGTCTGGTTGACGTTGCGCAGGATCTGGTCGTCACCGAAGACGATTGTGGCACCCTCGAAGGTATCACCATGACCCCGGTTATCGAGGGTGGTGATGTTAAAGAGCCGCTGCGCGATCGCGTACTGGGTCGTGTGACCGCGGAAGACATTCTGAAGCCGGGCACCGCAGACATTCTGGTTCCACGCAACACCCTGCTGCACGAACAGTGGTGTGACCTGCTGGAAGCGAACTCTGTTGACTCCGTGAAAGTGCGTTCCGTTGTATCCTGTGACACCGACTTTGGTGTGTGTGCGCACTGCTACGGTCGTGACCTGGCGCGTGGCCACATCATCAACAAAGGTGAGGCTATCGGCGTTATCGCGGCACAGTCCATCGGTGAGCCGGGTACACAGCTGACGATGCGTACGTTCCACATCGGTGGTGCGGCATCTCGTGCGGCTGCTGAATCCAGCATCCAGGTGAAAAACAAAGGTAGCATCAAGCTCAGCAACGCGAAGTCGGTTGTGAACTCCAGCGGTAAACTGGTTATCACTTCCCGTAACACCGAGCTGAAGCTGATCGACGAATTCGGTCGTACCAAAGAGAGCTATAAAGTGCCTTACGGTGCGGTTATGGCGAAAGGTGATGGCGAGCAGGTTGCCGGCGGTGAAACCGTTGCAAACTGGGATCCACACACCATGCCGGTTATCACCGAAGTAAGTGGTTTCATCCGCTTCACTGACATGATCGACGGCCAGACCATTACTCGTCAGACCGACGAGCTGACCGGTCTGTCTTCTCTGGTGGTTCTGGATTCTGCTGAACGTACTACCGGCGGTAAAGATCTGCGTCCTGCACTGAAAATCGTTGATGCTCAGGGTAACGACGTTCTGATCCCGGGTACCGATATGCCTGCGCAGTACTTCCTGCCGGGTAAAGCGATTGTACAGCTGGAAGATGGCGTACAGATCAGCTCTGGTGACACCCTGGCGCGTATTCCTCAGGAATCCGGCGGTACCAAGGACATCACCGGTGGTCTGCCACGCGTTGCGGACCTGTTCGAAGCACGTCGTCCGAAAGAGCCTGCGATTCTGGCTGAAATCAGCGGTATCATCTCCTTCGGTAAAGAGACCAAAGGTAAGCGCCGTCTGGTTATCACGCCAGTAGATGGCAGCGAGCCGTACGAAGAGATGATTCCTAAGTGGCGTCAGCTCAACGTGTTCGAAGGTGAACGCGTAGAACGTGGTGACGTGGTTTCCGATGGTCCAGAAGCGCCGCACGACATCCTGCGTCTGCGTGGTGTGCATGCTGTTACCCGTTACATTGTTAACGAAGTACAGGACGTATACCGTCTGCAAGGCGTTAAGATTAACGATAAACACATTGAAGTTATCGTTCGTCAGATGCTGCGTAAAGCAACCATCGAAAACGCGGGCAGCTCCGACTTCCTGGAAGGCGAGCAGGTTGAATACTCACGCGTTAAGATCGCTAACCGCGATCTGGAAGCGAACGGCAAAATCGGTGCGACCTTCTCGCGCGATCTGCTGGGTATCACCAAAGCGTCTCTGGCAACCGAGTCCTTCATCTCTGCTGCATCGTTCCAGGAAACCACGCGTGTCCTGACCGAAGCGGCTGTTGCAGGTAAACGTGATGAACTGCGTGGTCTGAAAGAGAACGTTATCGTGGGTCGTCTGATCCCGGCCGGTACCGGTTATGCGTACCACCAGGATCGTATGCGTCGTCGCGCAGCGGGCGAACTGCCAGCTGCACCGCAGGTGACTGCCGAAGATGCATCCGCGAGCCTTGCAGAACTGCTGAACGCAGGTCTGGGCGGTTCCGACAACGAGTAATCGTTGATGCCGTAAATAAAAAACCCGCCTCGGCGGGTTTTTTTACGTCTGCGTGTATTCAATTCACTAACGGGATGCGTCGATAAAGCTCAATCATATCGCCCGCCAGATCCTGAATAACCATCGCGTTCATCAGGTGGTCCTGAGAGTGAACGGTGATCAGGTTAACCGGCAGTTTTCCTGTCCCTTCGTCAAGACCGATAAGCTGCGTCTGGATCGTATGCGCATGTTTCACATATTCACGCGACTCTTCCATCGCTTTCTCGGCTTCGTCAAAGTCGCCTTTTCGCGCCATCTGTAACGCCGTCAGGGCCGCGCTGCGCGCTGCGCCTGCGTTAACCAGCAGTTCCATAATCGTTGTTTCTAAGTCTTCCATTATGACTCCAGAAGTTTGAGCGCTTTTTCCAGTACGGCATCACCTTTCATCATGCCGTAATCCATCATGTCGATGACCGCGACCTTTTTTCCGAGCGGATCGGCCTGCGCCTGGAGTTTTGCCTGTTCGTATTTAACCTGTGGCCCCAGTAATACGATATCAGCCGTCGCGATGTTATCTTTAAACTCCGCGACCGGAACGGCTTTAATGGTTACTTCGACTCCTTTTTTCTGCGCGGCATCTTTCATACGTTGAACCAGCATGCTGGTTGACATTCCCGCTGCACAGCATAAAACGATGTTCTTCATAGTCAGCCTCGATCTACATGTGTTTATTGATAATTATCCCGTGCAGACCGCTTCAACAACCGCTTTACCGCGATTGTGTGTCAGGCATCACAAAGAAATCGGCATTTTTCTGAAACCGGTTACAATTTTACAGCGGAGAGCATTCTGCCCGTCAGATCGGGCAGAATTTGAGGAAGGGTATTATCGGCTGGCCGTGCTTACGATGCGGTTTTTACCCTGTTGTTTAGCGGTATACAACGCTTCATCTACGCTACCGATAAACTGCTCCAGCGGTTCGAAGTGCCACTCCCCCATCCCGGCGCTGAAGGTCACTCGCAGGTTCTCTTCCCGCCAGGTCCTCTTCTCAACGGCGGTGCGCCAGGCTTCCAGTAGCGCGTGCGCGGAGTTCATCAGCTCGGCCGGGAATATCACGCCGAACTCTTCTCCACCGTAGCGGTAAACGGAAACGTGGTGTGGCTGCATGATCTGAATACCTTCGCGTGCCACGTTGCGCAGCACAATATCCCCGCTCAGGTGGCCCCAGGTATCGTTAATGGACTTGAAGTTATCGATGTCGATCAGCGCCAGAACGAAGGGTTGATGGGCAGTCAGCAACTCATCCACATTGTTGTCGAACGCACGGCGGTTTTTGCAGCCTGTCAGCGCATCATGGGTGGCCTGACGGACATAGGCCAGCTCGCGTTCTTTATTGGTTCGAATGGTATGGCTGAGCATCGCTTCAAGGCGTGGCGCCTGGTTGACGTCGCCGGTTTTGATGGCGTTGATAATGTTCATCAGCACAGAACGCGAGGCATGACGAAGGTAAAGCCCGAACAGAATGATGATGATTGCCGCCAGTGCAAATCCCCAGCCGACGACGGTGGTTTCATGCCGGGTGATGACGGTCAGCGTGGCATCGGAGACCCGATAAATCACAAACCAGTCCGGATTGGTGAAAGAGTAGTAGTAATACCAGGTTTTACTTTTGGGGTCGAAAAGATGGCCTTCGCCGCTGGTCATTTTGTCCATCAGCGCTTCGCTTACGTACTGCTTAAAGAGCGCCCCCGTGTCCGGATGCAGCACAACGGCGCCGTCACGCTCCACCACAAAAAACTCACCCTGAACCGGCGCCACCATCTGGCGCAGGGTATATCCCATGGACGTTAAATCAAGATGGAAAGCGAGCGTGCCCTTCAGACGGCCTTCCGGTGAGATGACCGGCTTATAGAGGGTGACCGTAGGATGTTGGGTGAAATAGTCCAGATAGGGGCGGGTGTAGTGAGGAAAGTTGCTGGCTTCCGCTTGCCCGACAAACCATGGGCGGGTTCGGGCGTCGAACGATTTACTCTTCTCCGTTAGCAGCACTTCCGGCGCGCGCAGATGGCGCCCTTCTGTGTCCGCCAGAGAGATAGACGACACCGTCGGCATCAGGTTCTGCAAATGCATCAACATCTGTAAACCGTGTGTCGGGTCGATATTAATTGTCTGATTCACTCTGTCATTACGGGCGAAGTACATCGCGGCGCGACCAAGTATATAGTCATTTTCTCGCAGGATGGATTCGGTATAGTTCACCGCCAGATTATGGGTGAAGTTACCATTAATCTTATGATAATCCTCAAGAAAATCCTTTCTCTGTGAAAGAATGACCAGGATGGCGATCAGCGCGAAACTGAACAGGATCCCCGCGAAGCTGACCATAATTGGCCGGGTAAAAGAGAGCTTTTTACTGTGGAGTGCCATGAGTTGTACATCAATCCAGATGGTAGACGCGTTGCGTCTGTCGATACCCTCAGCATAGTCGCTGTCCGGTTGCTGGTAGTAAATTATACAGAAGGCGATTACCGACGAGATGATTTATCTTAAGCGTAGATAAGAAACGACGTATTTATTGTATCAATTGAAATGTTGTTTAAGAGGCGGAGGGCAGGGCGAAACGAGGAAGAAGCATTTTCACCCTGGTCAGCGTCCGTTGCTGACGTGGTAAAGCATAAAAAAACCGGGCAGATCGCCTCAATCGCCCGGTGTTGATCTTACGAGCCGCCTCGTAACCTTTTCGCATTTTTGCAGACAGTTTCAGCGCTAATGCGAGGCTCTTCCCAGCCAGCTATCCCAGTCTTTCCACACCGGCTGGAGCCCCTGTGCAGTCAGGGCTTCCGCCACCGCTTCGGGTCGTCGTCCGTCGTGCGGTGCAAACTGTTCCAGTTCCGGGTGATCGTCCGCGTAACCGCCCGGCTGCGTTTTGGAAAAGGCGCTGACGTTGTTGATCGCCAGCGGGATTGCGCGGTCGCGAAACGCGGGGGATTCACGGGTGGAGAGCGACAATTCCACTTCCGGCGCGAACAGACGAAAGGCGCACAGGGTTTGCACCAGCTGGCGTTCATCCATTAGCGAGGCGGGTTCAACGCCTCCCGTACAGGGACGCAGCCGCGGGAAAGAGATGGAATAGCGGCTTTGCCAGTAGTGCTGCTGTAGCCACAGCAGATGCTCCGCCACCATATAGCAGTCCACCCGCCAGCTGTCGGACAGACCGATAAGCGCGCCCAGCCCAATTTTATCGATACCGGCACGCCCCAGTCTGTCCGGCGTTTCCAGCCGGAAGATGAAATCCTGCTTCTTCCCTTTCAGGTGATGCCGGGCATAGGTCGCCTCATGGTAGGTTTCCTGATAAACCATTACGCCGTCCAGCCCGAGGGTTTTCAGCTCCGCATATTCCTCCTGCGACAGAGGCTGCACTTCCATCTGCAACGAGGCAAATTCGCGGCGGATGGCCGGAAGATGCTGGCGAAAATAGTCCATCCCCACTTTGCCCTGATGTTCACCCGTCACCAGCAGGAGATGTTCAAAACCCATCTCACGAATAGCCGCACACTCGCGGGCGATCTCATGCTCATCCAGCGTTTTACGCTTAATACGGTTGCTCATGGAGAAGCCACAGTAGGTGCAGTCGTTGGCGCACAGGTTAGAAAGATAGAGCGGCACGTAAAAGCTCACCGTGTTGCCAAAGCGCTGGCGGGTGAGGCGTTGCGCGCGCTGCGCCATCGGTTCAAGGTACGCGCTGGCTGCCGGAGAAAGCAGGGCCATCAAATCCTCGCGCGTCAAATGCCGGGCTGTTAACGCCCGCTCTACGTCCGCAGAGGTTTTACTGTTGATGCGTAAGGCAATATCGTCCCAGTTAAGCTGACGCCAGCGATCGGTAAAGGTAGCCATCAGAGCGCCTCCAGAAAATCGGTCAGCGGGCTGGTGGCCTGCGCCTGAACGCTGCGCGAGCCGGGGCCGGACTGACGAGCCAGCAGACCGGACTCCACGGCAAGGCGGAACGCACGCGCCATCATCACCGGGTCGTCGGCCACCGCAATCGCGGTATTGACCAGCACCGCATCGGCCCCCATCTCCAGCGCCTGCGCGGCGTGACTGGGTACGCCGATGCCCGCATCCACCACCACCGGCACGGTCGCCTGCTCGATGATGATCTCCAGCATCGCACGGGTTTCGAGCCCCTGATTAGAGCCAATGGGCGCCCCCAGCGGCATCACGGCCGCGCAGCCGACCTCTTCCAGACGCTTGCACAGCACAGGATCGGCACCACAGTAGGGCAGAACGGTAAATCCCTGCTGCACCAGCTTCTCTGCCGCTTTCAGGGTTTCGATCGGATCGGGCAACAGCCAGCGGGCGTCCGGATGAATTTCCAGCTTCAGCCAGCGGGTGCCGAGCGCTTCCCGCGCCAGTTGCGCAGCGAAAATTGCTTCCTCGGCCGTTTTCGCACCGGAGGTATTCGGTAAGAGCGTCACGCCTGCCTCCAGTAACGGCGCAAGTATGGCATCGTTGTGCTGACGCAAATCCACGCGCTTCATCGCCAGCGTCACCAGCTGGCTGCCGCTTTCACGAATGGCATCCACCATCAGCTGCGGGGAGGCGAATTTTCCGGTTCCGGTAAACAGATGTGAATCAAAGACTTTGTCGGCAATACGTAACATCTTAGCCCCCTGCGATAACCTGAAACAGCAGGATCTGGTCGCCTTCATTGACCTGCTGATGTTCCCACTGCTCGCGCGGCAGGATCTGTTGATTGAGCGCCAGCGCCGTTCCCGGCTTCAGCTGGCGCAGCGTGTCGAGCAGGGCGGCAACGGTGAGATCGTCGTCGCACGTCATCGGCTCATCGTTAAACAGAATGCGCATCGCGGCCTCCGCATACCGGGCAGTGGCTGGCGCGGTTTAACGCCAGATGACGCCAGCCGCTGGAGCGGGCGTCGAACAGCCGCAGCGTGTTGCGTTCTGTCTCCATGCCGCTGAGCAACTTGATGGCCTCCAGCGCCTGAAGAGTACCCATCACGCCCACCACCGGACCCAGAATGCCTGCCGTGCGGCAGTTACGCTCCGGTTCAGCCTCGTCCGGCCACAGGCAGCGGTAGCAGCCCTGTGCCCACGGCGGCGTAAGCACCATTATTTGCCCGCCGAAACCGACCGCGCTGGCGGTGATCAGCGGCGTGTTCTGCGCAACACAGACCGCGTTGATGGCCTGACGCGTCGCCATATTGTCCGTGCAGTCCAGCACCACGTCGGCAAGGGCCACTTCGCGTTGCAGATCTTCCCCGCTCAGCCGCGTCTGGAGCGCGACCAGTTCGATATCGGGGTTAAGCTGGTTCAGCCGCTGGCGCGTAACGTGCGCTTTAGGCTGGTTGATATCTTCTGTCGTAAAGAGAATTTGCCGTTGCAGATTGCTGAGATGTACCTCGTCGTCATCGGCCAGCACCAGCGTGCCCACGCCCGCGCCGGCCAGATACAGCGCGGCGGGGGTGCCTAATCCGCCCAGACCGACAATCAGTACCCGGCTGGCGAGCAGCTTTTGCTGCCCCTCGATGGCGATATCCTCCAGCAGGATCTGGCGGCTGTAACGCATAAAATCACGATCTTTCATCGCCTGCTCCTGCCAGTTGTAAAAGCTGCGCGGTGGCGGCCTGCCAGTCTGCCGCCTGGGTGATAGCGCTGACGACGGCGATACTGCCGACGCCGGTCTCCAGCACCGCGGGCGCACGTTCAAGGCTGATCCCGCCGATGGCGACGGTGGGGTAATCGGCAAGGCGCTTAACGTGGGCCGCCAGCTGCGTCAAACCCTGTGGCGCGGACGGCATCTGTTTGGTTTGCGTCGGGAAAACGTGCCCGAGCGCGATGTAAGAGGGGCGGGCCGCCAGCGCCACGTCGATCTCCATATCATCGTGGGTGGAGACGCCCAGCCGCAGACCGGCGTCACGGATCGCGTTGAGATCGGTCGTTTCCAGATCTTCCTGTCCCAGATGCACGCCGTACGCCTGGTGTTTAACCGCCAGCCGCCAGTAGTCGTTGATAAACAGGCGGGCGTGGTAGCGACGTCCCAGCGCGATAGCGGCGACCACGTCGGCCTCTACCTCTTCATCGTGTTTATCCTTGATGCGTAGCTGGAGGGTGCGAACGCCAGCTTCCAGCAGGCGGGCGATCCACTCCACGCTGTCCACCACCGGGTAAAGCCCTAAGCGGAAGGGCACGGAGGGGAAATCGGGCTGGTACATTACGCCTCCTCCTTTTTGAGGTAGATTTCGCCGCCTTTCGCGCGGAAGGTTTCCGACATGTCCGCCATGCCGACTTCAATGGTCTGCGCGGCAGCGTAATCACGTACTTCCTGGCTGATTTTCATCGAGCAGAATTTTGGTCCGCACATGGAGCAGAAGTGCGCCACTTTGCCCGATTCCTGCGGCAGGGTTTCGTCGTGATAGGCGCGGGCGGTGAACGGATCGAGGGCCAGGTTAAACTGGTCTTCCCAGCGGAATTCAAAGCGCGCTTTGGACATGGCGTTGTCGCGAATTTGCGCGCCCGGATGGCCTTTCGCCAGATCCGCCGCGTGGGCGGCAATCTTGTAGGTGATCAGCCCCTGCTTCACGTCCTCTTTGTTTGGCAGCCCGAGGTGCTCTTTCGGCGTCACGTAGCAGAGCATGGCGCAGCCGAACCAGCCGATCATCGCCGCGCCAATGCCTGACGTGAAGTGGTCGTAGCCCGGCGCAATATCGGTGGTCAACGGCCCCAGGGTGTAGAACGGTGCTTCGTGGCAGTGCTCCAGCTCTTCGGTCATGTTGCGACGGATCATCTGCATCGGCACATGGCCCGGGCCTTCAATCATCACCTGCACGTCGTACTCCCAGGCGATTTTGGTCAGCTCGCCCAGCGTGTGCAGCTCGGCAAACTGCGCCTCGTCGTTAGCATCGCGGATGGAGCCCGGGCGCAGGCCGTCGCCCAGCGACAGGGAGACGTCGTACGCGGCGCAGATCTCGCAGATTTCGCGGAAGTGCTCGTAGAGGAAGTTTTCCTGATGGTGGGAAAGGCACCATTTCGCCATAATCGAACCGCCGCGTGAGACGATACCGGTCAGACGTTTCGCCGTCATCGGCACGTAGCGCAGCAGCACGCCCGCGTGGATGGTGAAGTAGTCCACACCCTGTTCCGCCTGCTCCAGCAGCGTGTCGCGGAACGCTTCCCAGGTGAGGTTTTCGGCGATGCCGTTGACCTTCTCCAGCGCCTGATAAATCGGGACGGTACCGATCGGCACCGGGCTGTTACGCAGGATCCATTCGCGGGTTTCGTGAATATAACGGCCAGTGGAAAGATCCATCACCGTGTCCGCGCCCCAGCGCGTCGACCAGACCAGCTTTTCCACCTCTTCTTCGATGGATGACGTCACCGCTGAGTTGCCGATATTGGCGTTGACCTTCACCAGGAAGTTGCGGCCGATAATCATCGGCTCGGATTCCGGGTGGTTGATGTTGGCAGGGATAATGGCGCGCCCGGCGGCCACTTCGTCACGCACAAATTCCGGCGTGATGTTTTCCGGCAGGCGAGCGCCAAACCCTTCACCCGGATGCTGGTGGCGCAGCACTTCGCTGCGGATGCGCTCGCGGCCCATGTTTTCGCGGATGGCGATGAACTCCATCTCCGGCGTGACGATACCCTGGCGCGCGTAGTGCAACTGGGTGACGCATTTGCCCGCTTTAGCGCGTTTCGGCGTCAGCAGGCCGGTAAAGCGCAGCTCATCCAGACCGTCGTCGGCCAGGCGCTCGTTGGTATACGCCGAGCTGCGCACGCTCAGTTCTTCGCAATCGTTACGGGCGTCAATCCACGGCTGGCGCAGTTTTGCCAGACCCTGCTGCACGTTGATAGCAACAGAAGGATCGCCGTACGGGCCGGAGGTGTCGTATACCGGCACGGCTTCGTTGTCTTCAAACTGCGGGTTCTCTTTGCTGCCGCCGATAAGCGTCGGGCTGAGCTGGATTTCGCGCATCGGGACGCGGATATCAGCCTGTGAGCCGGAAATGTAGATGCGTTTCGAGTTCGGGAAAGCGGTGCCTTCCAGGGTGTCGATGAAGCGTTGTGCGTGTTCGCGCTGTTCGCGGCGGGTCAGTTTTGCAGTAGACATAGCTCATTCCAAAAGTGAAGGACATGGCTTGTCAGACGACGGATGAAGCAAGAGAAGATCGCCCGGGGGGCGATACAACAGCAGTGTGACTCTTGTTCCCTTCGCAGGTATTAACCTGATCAGGTTCCGCGGATCCCGAATTAACGGTCTCAGCCCGTGCTTTCACACTGGGCACTCCGACAAGAAAAATCCCCCTCGTGAGAGGGGCGAATGGTTGTAAATTACTCGTTAACGATTAAGAACTCAAGCAGGGCGCGCAACGTTATCGCTGGTGCTGATATTCAGGTTGTTGTCCAGCACGAGGGCGATGAGTTTGTCTTCCAGCGTGAATCGCTCTTCCAGCGCTTCGCCAAGGTCGGAAAGCGCCTGCTGAAACTCAAGATAGTTATCGTGATCGATAGCGTTCTCCAGCGTGGAATCGTAGTAGTCCATGATCTGCTGGGTGTTGGCTTCCAGCAGCGGACAGAGTTTACTGGCCGCTAAATACGGCGTTGTCCCTTCCATTTCGCGGATAATGCGTTCATAAAGGTTGAAATGGCCATCGGAGAGGTAGTCGACCAGGCTCTGACAAAAGTCGTCCAGCGCTTTTTCATTCAGCCGCATAAAGGATTCTTTGCCAGGCTTAAGACCAACCAGATTGTAATACGCCACGAGTAGATGCTTGCGCACATGTAGCCAGCGATCCACCAGGGTGTTACTTCCTCCAACGCGCTCAGTCAGGCTTTCCAGCTGGTTTAACATGGTCGACTCCATAAGGTTTAGAATGGGATCTGCTTATCCAAAATGTAACCACAATGCTAACAACATGTCAGTGAAGCGAAGGTAGTGCAATAGATATGGATCGTATTATTGAAAAATCAGATCTGGGTTGGTGGATCGTCAGTCACGAACAAAAATTATGGCTGCCCGGTGGGGAGATACCCTACGGCGCGGCAGACATCTTCGATCTCGTCGGCCAACCTGCGCTGCGGATCGGCGAGTGGCAGGGCGATCCGGTATGGCTGATCCAACAGGCTCGTCGTCAGGATATGGGATCCGTTCGTCAGGTGTTGGATCTGGACGTCGGCCTGTTCCAGCTGGCGGGGCGCGGCGTGCAGCTGGCGGAGTTTTATCGCTCGCACAAATACTGCGGCTACTGCGGCCACACCATGCACCCGAGCAAAACCGAGTGGGCAATGCTCTGCGGCCACTGCCGTGAACGCTACTACCCGCAAATCGCACCGTGCATCATTGTCGCCATCCGCCGTGATGATTCCATCCTGTTGGCGCAACATACCCGTCATCGCAACGGCATTCACACCGTCCTCGCCGGGTTTGTGGAGGTCGGCGAAACGCTGGAACAGGCGGTGGCGCGCGAGGTGATGGAGGAGAGCGGCATTAAGGTGAAAAACCTGCGCTATGTGACGTCGCAACCGTGGCCGTTCCCGATGTCCCTGATGACCGCGTTTATGGCGGAATACGACAGCGGCGAGATTGTTATCGATCAGAAAGAGCTGCTGGAGGCGAACTGGTATCGCTACGACGATTTACCGCTACTGCCCCCGCCGGGAACGGTGGCGCGTCGCCTGATAGAAGATACCGTGGCAATGTGTCGGGCCGAGTATGAGTAGTGTTACACTGACGGACTGACGCAATAAGGAACTGCAAAAATGACCGAACTGAAGAACGATCGTTATCTGCGTGCGCTGCTGCGCCAGCCCGTTGATGTCACCCCGGTGTGGATGATGCGCCAGGCGGGACGCTATCTGCCAGAGTACAAAGCCACGCGCGCGCAGGCAGGCGATTTTATGTCGCTGTGCAAAAACGCCGAGCTGGCCTGTGAAGTGACGCTCCAGCCGTTGCGCCGCTTCCCGCTTGATGCCGCCATTCTTTTTTCGGACATTCTCACCATTCCGGATGCGATGGGCCTTGGGCTCTATTTCGAAACCGGAGAAGGCCCGCGTTTTACCTCTCCGATCAAAAGCAAAGCCGACGTTGATAAGCTGCCGATCCCCGATCCGGAAGGCGAGCTGGGCTATGTGATGAACGCCGTGCGCACCATTCGCCGCGAACTGAAAGGCGACGTGCCGCTGATTGGCTTCTCCGGTAGTCCGTGGACGCTGGCCACCTACATGGTGGAAGGTGGCAGCAGCAAAGCCTTTACCGTCATCAAAAAGATGATGTACGCCGAGCCGCTGGCCCTGCATGCCCTGCTCGACAAGCTGGCGAAGAGCGTCACGCTCTATCTCAACGCGCAGATTAAAGCGGGCGCGCAGTCGGTGATGATTTTCGACACCTGGGGCGGCGTGCTGACCGGACGTGATTATCAGCAGTTCTCCCTGTACTACATGCACAAAATTGTCGATGGTCTGCTGCGTGAAAACGAAGGCCGTCGCGTGCCGGTGACGCTGTTTACCAAAGGCGGCGGTCAGTGGCTGGAAGCGATGGCGGCCACCGGCTGCGACGCGCTGGGCCTCGACTGGACCACCGATATTGCCGATGCGCGCCGTCGCGTGGGGGACAAAGTGGCGCTCCAGGGCAACATGGACCCGTCCATGCTCTATGCGCAGCCTGCCCGTATCGAAGAAGAAGTGTCGACTATACTGTCTGGTTTCGGCCAGGGCGAAGGCCACGTCTTCAACCTCGGTCACGGTATTCATCAGGATGTACCGCCAGAACACGCTGGCGTATTTGTGGAGGCGGTGCATCGGCTTTCTGCCCAGTATCATAAGTAAGGAGTGGTTATGGATCTCGCGTCGCTACGCGCTCAGCAAATCGAACTGGCTTCATCAGTGATCCGCGAGGATCGTCTGGATACGGACCCTCCGCGGTACATTGGCGGGGCGGACGTCGGGTTTGAGCAGGGCGGTGAAGTGACGCGAGCGGCGATGGTGGTGCTTAAATACCCTTCGCTGGAGCTGGTGGAGTACAAGGTGGCGCGTATCGCCACCACCATGCCGTACATCCCCGGCTTTCTCTCCTTCCGCGAATATCCCGCGCTGCTGGCCGCGTGGGAGCAACTCTCGCAAAAACCCGATCTGCTGTTTGTTGATGGGCATGGTATCTCCCATCCGCGTCGCTTAGGCGTTGCCAGCCACTTTGGTCTGCTGGTGGACGTGCCGACCATCGGCGTGGCGAAAAAACGCCTGTGCGGCGCGTTTGAGCCGCTCTCTGCCGAACCGGGCGCACTGGCGCCGCTTATCCATAAAGGCGAGCAGCTGGCGTGGGTCTGGCGCAGCAAAGCGCGCTGCAACCCGCTGTTTATCGCCACCGGGCATCGGGTCAGCATGGACAGCGCCCTGGCGTGGGTGCAACGCTGTATGAAGGGCTACCGTTTACCGGAGCCAACCCGCTGGGCTGACGCCGTGGCCTCTTCACGTCCGGCATTCATTCGTTGGCAGGAAATTCAGCCGTGATTCAGGTAAACTGCGGCTAATTTTCGATTCGAGACATCATCATGTTACAAAACCCGATTCATCTGCGCCTTGAGAAGCTGGAAAGCTGGCAGCACGTGACGTTTATGGCTTGCCTGTGCGAGCGCATGTATCCCAACTATGCCGCGTTCTGCAAGCAGACGGCGTTTGGCGAAGGCCAGATTTATCGTCGTATCCTGGATTTAATCTGGGAGACGCTGACGGTCAAAGATGCGAAGGTAAATTTTGACTCTCAGCTCGAAAAGCTGGAAGAGGCTATTCCGGCTGCGGATGATTTCGATCTGTATGGCGTCTACCCGGCTATTGATGCCTGTGTAGCGTTGAGCGAGCTGATCCACTCCCGTCTGAGCGGTGAAACCCTGGAACACGCCATTGAAGTCAGTAAGGCATCCATTACCACCGTTGCGATGCTGGAAATGACCCAGGAAGGCCGTGAAATGACCGACGAGGAGCTGCGTGCTAACCCGGCGGTTGAACAGGAATGGGATATTCAGTGGGAAATTTTCCGTCTGCTGGCGGAGTGTGAAGAACGTGATATTGAGCTGATCAAAGGGCTTCGCGCGGACCTTCGCGAGGCCGGTGAGAGCAATATTGGTATAATTTTTAACCAATGAGACAACAAAACGTGATTTAACGCCTGTTTTGTCACTCCTCGACTCTTCCCTTTCGCCCCCCGTCTGGTCTACATTTGGGGGGCGAAAAAAAGTGGCTATCGGTGCGTGTATGCAGGAGAGTGCTTTTTTGGCATTTTCGTCGCACTCGATGCTTAGCAAGCGATAAACACATTGAAAGGATAACTTATGAACAAGACTCAACTGATTGATGTAATTGCGGACAAGGCTGATCTGTCTAAAGTGCAGGCTAAAGCTGCTCTGGAATCTACCCTGGCTGCTATTACTGAGTCTCTGAAAGAAGGCGATGCTGTACAACTGGTTGGTTTCGGTACCTTCAAAGTGAACCACCGCGCTGAGCGTACTGGCCGCAACCCGCAGACCGGTAAAGAAATCAAAATCGCCGCAGCTAACGTGCCGGCATTTGTTTCTGGTAAAGCACTGAAAGACGCAGTTAAGTAAGACGCGTGGCAGTGAACAGTTTTAACGAAGGGGCGGCAACGCCCCTTTTGTCATTCTGGCGCGGAACGCTCGCGCTGGCAGGCGTACTGTTGCTCTCTGCCTGTAGCCATGATTCCTCACTCCCCCCGTTTACCGCCAGCGGCTACGCTGACAACCAGGGTGCGGTCAGGATCTGGCGCAAAGATTCCAGCGATGAAGTCCATATGCTCACCGCGTTCAGCCCGTGGCATAACGGCAACACCTCGACCGCAGAATACCGCTGGCAGGGCGATGCGCTGTCGCTCATTGAACTGAATATCTACAGTAAGACTCCCGAACACGTGAAGGTGCGTTTCGACGACCACGGCGAGCTGAGCTTTATGCAGCATGAGGTCAGTGGACTGAAACAGCAGCTTTCCAGCGATCAGGTCGCTCTCTACCGCTACCGTGCTGAACAACTCCGCCAGACCAGCGATGCGCTGCGTCAGGGCCGCGTGGTGCTGCGCCAGGGGCGCTGGCATGCCGACGGCACGGTGACCACCTGCAAAGGGCAGACGGTGAAGCCTGAGCTTGAATCCTGGGCAACCGAACACATTCAGCGTCGTCAGCGGCATTCATCTGTGGAGGTGAGTGTGGCATGGCTGGAAGCGCCGGAAGGCTCTCAGCTGTTGCTGGTGGCGAATGAAGATTTCTGCACCTGGCAGCCGACAGAGAAGAGTTTCTGACGTAAATCCCCTCTCCCTGTGGGAGAGGGTTAGGGTGAGGGTGTGAAATTACTCTCCCTGCTCCCGCGCAATGGCACGATAGCCGATATCCTGGCGGCTGAAGCTGCCATTCCAGTGAATATCCGCCATCAGCGCATAGGCGCGCTTCTGCGCCTCTGCCACGGTCTGGCCCAGCGCGGTCGCACACAGCACGCGACCGCCGTTGGTGAGCACGCGGTCATCGTCAGAGAGCTTCGTACCGGCGTGGAACACCTTCGCACCGTCGATCTCTTCCAGCGGCAGGCCGTGGATCTCATCTCCGGTGTTGTAGTTACCCGGATACCCACCCGCAGCAATCACCACACCTAAAGAGGCTCGCTCGTCCCATTCGGAAGTTTTCTCGTCCAGCTTGCCTTCGCACGCCGCCAGACACAGATCAACCAGATCGGACTTCATGCGCAGCATGATCGGCTGGGTTTCCGGATCGCCGAAGCGGCAGTTGAATTCAATCACCTTCGGGTTACCCTGCTTGTCGATCATCAGGCCTGCGTAAAGGAAACCGGTGTAGGTATTGCCTTCCGCCGCCATCCCCTTCACGGTTGGCCAGATGATGCGGTCCATGGTGCGCTGGTGTACTTCGTCAGTGACCACCGGAGCAGGGGAGTAAGCTCCCATCCCGCCGGTGTTTGGCCCCGTGTCGGCATTGCCTACGCGCTTGTGATCCTGGCTGGTCGCCATCGGCAGAACGTGCTCGCCGTCAACCATCACGATAAAGCTCGCTTCTTCGCCGTCGAGGAACTCTTCAATCACGATGCGGTGGCCCGCGTCGCCAAAGGCGTTACCCGCCAGCATATCCTGCACGGCGGCTTCCGCTTCTTCGAGTGTCATCGCCACGATAACGCCTTTCCCGGCAGCCAGGCCGTCGGCTTTGATCACAATCGGCGCGCCTTTTTCACGCAGGTAAGCCAGAGCAGGCTCTACCTCGGTGAAGTTCTGATATTCCGCCGTCGGGATGTTATGACGCGCGAGAAAATCTTTGGTGAAGGCTTTTGAGCCTTCCAGCTGCGCAGCCCTTTCCGTTGGGCCGAAAATTTTCAGGCCTGCGGCGCGGAAGGCATCTACAACGCCGATCACCAGCGGCGCTTCCGGGCCAACAATCGTCAGATCGATATTCTCGTTTTGGGCAAAGCTCAGCAGCGCCGGGATATCGGTTACGCCGATGGCGACGTTCTGTAGCGCGGGCTCCAGCGCGGTACCGGCGTTACCCGGTGCCACAAAGACGGTTTCAACCTGCGGAGACTGCGCTGCTTTCCACGCCAGGGCGTGCTCGCGCCCGCCGTTACCAATCACTAATACTTTCATTTTCTGCTCCGGGAATTAATGGCGGAAGTGGCGCATGTCGGTGAAGATCATTGCGATGCCATGTTCGTCGGCAGCGGCAATCACTTCGTCATCACGGATTGAACCGCCAGGCTGGATCACACAGGTGATGCCCACAGCAGCGGCCGCATCGATACCGTCGCGGAACGGGAAGAAGGCGTCAGAGGCCATGGCGGAGCCTTTGACTTCCAGACCTTCGTCACCTGCTTTGATACCCGCGATTTTTGCAGAGTAAACGCGGCTCATCTGGCCTGCGCCGATTCCGATGGTCATGTTCTCTTTGGCGTAGACGATGGCGTTGGATTTCACGAACTTCGCCACTTTCCAGCAGAACAGCGCGTCACGCAGTTCCTGCTCGGTTGGCTGACGTTTGGTGACGACACGCAGATCGGCTTCGCTCACCATACCCAGATCGCGGTCCTGAACCAGCAGCCCGCCGTTCACGCGCTTGAAGTCCAGACCCGGGACGCGTTCTGCCCACTGGCCGCAAACCAGCACGCGCACGTTCTGTTTCGCCGCGGTGATTTTCAGTGCCTCTTCGGATGCGGATGGCGCGATGATCACTTCGACAAACTGACGGGAGATGATGGCCTGCGCGGTTTCCGCATCCAGCTCGCGGTTGAAGGCGATAATGCCGCCGAACGCGGAGGTAGGGTCGGTTTTGTAGGCGCGATCGTAGGCATCCAGAATAGAGGTGCTCACGGCAACGCCGCATGGGTTGGCGTGCTTGACGATAACGCAGGCTGGCTCGCTGAACTCTTTCACGCATTCCAGCGCGGCGTCGGTATCGGCAATGTTGTTATAGGAGAGGGCTTTGCCCTGCACCTGCTGTGCGGTCGCAACAGAGGCTTCTTTTACCTCTTCTTCTATATAGAAGGCAGCCTGCTGGTGGCTGTTCTCACCGTAACGCATATCCTGCTTCTTAATGAAGTTCAGGTTCAGCGTGCGCGGGAAGCGGCCGGAGGGATCTTTGCTTTCACCGTGGTAGGCAGGTACCAGGCTACCGAAGTAGTTGGCGATCATGCTGTCGTAGGCGGCGGTATGCTCGAAGGCTTTGATGGCGAGATCGAAACGCGTTTCAAGCGTCAGGGACCCTTCGTTGGCATCCATCTCATTAATAATGGCGTTGTAGTCTCTGCTCTTTACGACGATGGCCACATCTTTATGGTTCTTGGCCGCGGAGCGCACCATGGTTGGGCCGCCGATATCGATATTCTCAACCGCGTCTTCCAGAGAACAGCCTTCGCGGGCAACGGTCTGGGCGAACGGGTAGAGGTTAACGACCACCATGTCGATGGGGGCAATATTATGCTGCTCCATAATGCCGTCGTCCTGACCGCGACGGCCCAGAATACCGCCGTGCACTTTCGGGTGCAGGGTTTTGACGCGTCCATCCATCATTTCCGGGAAACCGGTGTAGTCGGACACTTCGGTTACCGGCAGACCTTTCTCTGCTAACAGGCGCGCGGTGCCACCTGTAGAAAGCAGCTCCACACCGCGTGCGGAAAGTGCCTGAGCGAATTCGACGATACCGGCTTTATCAGAAACACTGAGCAGAGCGCGGCGGACTGGACGACGTTGTTGCATGGTAAATCCCCTGGATTTCACGATTACAGAGAGCGTTAGATGAATTTTCCAGCGAAAAACTCATCTAACACACCTGACGAGGCCTCCTTGTTAAGCGCGAGCATTTTAACGAAAACGTTTGCGCAACGCTCGCATATTTTCACTTTTTCGCAGTGCTGTGGATAACTCTGTGTGTAAAAGGGTATAAGGCGGGGTTTTGCTGGGGAATGCAGCAGTCAGTCATTTTTCTGTCATTTAGCGGTTGCGGCCTGCGGAGAACTCCCTATAATGCGCCTCCATCGACACGGCGGATGTGAATCACTTCACAGATAACCCGGTCGGTTGAAGAGAAAAAATCCTGAAATAACGGGTTGACTCTGAAAGAGGAAAGCGTAATATACGCCACCTCGCAACGGTGAGCGAAAGCCGCGTTGCACTGCTCTTTAACAATTTATCAGACAATCTGTGTGGGCAC